>JBKHXI010000202.1:0-9432 GCA_046566095.1 Gammaproteobacteria bacterium
GCAGCAGCACGGTGGCGGTGCGGCGCCACGAGCGCAGGGCCAGGCGCACGGTCGCCGCCAGCAGCAGCGCGGCCAGGGCCAGCGCCGCCAGCACCCGCTCGCGATAGGCCGCCACCAGCGATTCGGAAGCCTGCTTGAGGTCTAGCAGCTGCGCGCCGGCGCCCGCCGCGGCGCGCTCGACCGCGGCGACGTCGCGCAGGCCGCGCAGCGAGACCAGCGCCACCGCACCGTCGTCGCGCCGAAGCAGCAGCGACGCGACGCTGGCGGCCAGCGGCGTGCCGGCAAGGTCGTCCGGCCGCAGCGGCGCCGCATCGCGCGCCGTCGCCACGTCCTCGAGGAAGGGCGCGAAGACGTCGCCGCGCAGCGGATTGCCTGCCAGCGCCTCGTCGAGCGCGGCCTGCAGCGCCGGCCGGTCGGGCAGCCGCTGCTGGCGCGCGCGCTGGGTGGCGACGCTGGGCAGGTACTGCGCGGCGAGCTCGTAGCCGTCGAGCGCGCCGTCGCCGACCAGCGCGTCGAGCGCCGGCCGCAGCCGTTCGGAGGCCTGCAGCGCCGCTTCCGCGTCCGCGCCCGCGACCGTGAGCAGGTAGCGCGCATCAGGCACGCCCAGTTCCGCGCGCAGCGCCGCGTCCTGCACCAGCGACTGCTCGGGCACCGGGGTCAGCCGCGACAGGTCGTTCTGCCAGAAACCGCCCGGCGCCAGCGCGATCGCCGCCAGCGCCGCGAGCGCCAGCAGCGCCAGCCCGCGCCGCGGACGCGGCAGGCGCTCGATCCGCTGCCAGGCCCGCTGCAGCACGGCCGAGTCCGCGGCGTCGCGCGCCGGCTGCGGCGGCAGCACCGCGGGCAGCGCGAAGCGCGTGGCCAGCGCCGCCACCGCCAGCCCGGCGATGGTGAACACCGCCAGCTGCTGCAGGCCCTCGACCCCGGCGGCGAAGAAGGTCAGGTAAGCGATGCAGGTCGACAGCACCCCGGTGGACAGGGTCGGCCACAGGCCGCGCACCGTCTGCCAGGGCGAGGCCCCGGGATGGCGGTGGCTGAGCAGGTGCGCCGGATAGTCCTGGGCAACCCCGATCAGGGTGAAGCCGAAGGCCAGGGTGATGCCGTGCACGCTGCCGAATGCGGCGGTCACCGCCGCCAGCCCGGCCAGCGCGGCGCTGGCCAGCGGCAGCGCGCCGAGCAGGGGCGCGGCCGGGCTGCGGTAGGCCAGGCCCATCAGCAGTACCAGGAAGATCGAGCCGGCGATGCCGATCCGGGACGCCTCGCGCTGGGTGCGGGCGGAGATGTCGACCGAGAACGCGCCCGGGCCGCTGGCCAGCAGGGTCCCGGGGCCGTCGCCGCGCACCGCCGCGTATTCGGCATCGAGCGCGGCCATCGTCGCCTGCTGGCCGCGCGGGTCGAAGCCGGCGGCGCGGGTCTCGACCACCAGCAGCGCGCGCGCGCCGGCGCGGTCGAACCAGACGCCATGCAGGCGCTGCGGCGCGCGCGCCGGTTCCCAGGACTCGGCCAGGCGCAGGGTTTCCAGGGTCGGGTCGGCGGGAATCAGCGGTTCGAGCAGGCCGGCCGCCGGCGAGGCCAGGTCCTGCACCCGCGCCTGCAGCTGCGCGGCCAGGAACGCCGCGTCGTAGCGGTGTTGGTCCAGGGTCGGCGACAGCAGGTAGCGATAGGGGCGCAGGCGCTCGGGAATGGCCTCCAGTCCCGTCTCGCCACCGTTGGCCACCGCCGCGAACTCGGGCCGTGCCGCCAGCCGCTCGCGCAGCTGCCGCGATTGCGCGGCCAGCACCTCGGGCGGCGCATCCGACAGCGCCAGCATCAGCACCCGCGCGCCGGGGCCTTCGCCGAGTTCGTCGACCAGCAGCGCCTGCGCCGGCGTGCGCGGATCCGGGAGGAAACGGCGCAGGTCGCCGCTGAGTTCCAGCCGCTGCGCGACCTGCCAGCCGGCCAGCAGCAACGCCGCCAGCCACACCAGGACCAGCCCCGCCCGCGCCGCAGGCCGCATCGCTCAGGCCGCGGGCTGGCGGCAGAGCGCGGCCAGCGCCGCGGCGTCGTCCACCCCGGCGGCCGCCTGCGCCGCCCGCGCCACCAGGGTGCGCTGCGGCTCGCCCTGTACCGGGCGGGTCTCGATGCAGCGCAGTTCGGCGCCGCCCCCGTGCAGCACGATCGCCTGCAGCTTCGCGGCCAGCGCCGGGTCGGTCGGGGTCAGGCGCAGGGTCCAGGCCCGGGTGCTGCCCTCGGTCGCGATCCGGTAATGGCGCTCGATGGCGGCGCGGTCGCCGGCCAGCAGCGCGCCGAATCCGGCCTGCAGCCCGGCCAGCTCCGGCGCGCGCGACAGCGCGAAGCGCCGCGGCGACTGGCCGGCGCGCGCGATCTCGATGCTGCCGCCGCGGATGGTCGTGGTCTCGGCGTACGGCGCCTGCACTTGGCGCACCAGGGTGCCCTCGTCGGGGCGCAGGTACTCGCCGCTGACCCGCAGCGGCGCCTTCAGCAGCGCCGAGCCGCGCAGCTCGACGAAGGGCGTGCGGGTCGGCGCCGGCCGCGCCAGGCGCTGCAGGATCCAGGCGGCGTCGACCGGCGCCGGCTCAGCCGCCAGGCAGGGCAGCGCCAGCGCCCACGCGGCGGCCAGCAGCCACCATGCCGGGCGCCGGGCCCGCGGCCGGACGCGGTCCGGCGCCGGCGCCGGCATCGTCGAGGGGGCTTGCTTGGCGGGCATCGTCGGCATCCCAGAAGTCGTAGAAGTTGAACCAGTTGTAGGGCGCGGCGCGCACCCGATCTTCGAGCCTGGCGACGTAACCTGCGATGAGCGCCGGGATGGCGCGCGCGCGCTCGCCGCGCGCCAGGCGCAGGCCCTCCGGCGCGAACGGCTCGAACGCCAGCTGGTAGCGGTTGCCGCCGCGGTACAGACCGAAGGCCAGCAGCACCGGCACCTGCAGCACCGCGGCGATCTGCCAGGGCGCGAGCGGCCACGGCGCCTCGCGGCCGAGGAAGGGCACCCGCACCGCGCCGCCGCCCGGGTGCACCCGGTCGACCAGCAGCGCGACCATCGCGCCCTGCGCGACCGCCTGCTGGATCGCCAGCATGATCGCCGGCCCGTCCTGGCCGGCGTCGATCACCGAGGCGGCCAGCTCCGGGTCCAGTTCCTCCAGCAGCCGGGTCAGCGCCGGGTTGTGGCCGCGGTCGAGCACCACCCGCAGCGGCACTTCCGGGCGCGCGCGCTTGAGCACGCGCAGCACCTCGAAGCTGCCCAGGTGCGAGCCGAACAGCAGCAGGCCCCGGCCGCGGTCGATCGCCGCGTGCAGCGCGTCCAGCCCGGACACGCGGATGTCGAAGCGGCCGTCGTCGAAGCGGGCCTCGTCGGAGCGGCCCTGCGCGCGGCCCGCCCCGGCGCGCTGGCCCGGGGTGCGTCCGCCGCGGCGGTCGCCCAGCAGGAACAGCCGGTCGAGGATGGTCGCGGCGAAGCAGTGGATGTGGCGGGCGACGTCGGCCAGGGTCGCCGGGCGACCGAGCGCGCGCGTCAGGTAGGCGCGCGAGGCGCGCCGCTCCGGGCCGCGCCGCAGCAGGAAGTAGAGCGTGATCGGATACAGGCAGGCGCGCGCCAGCGGCCGGCCGCCGCGCAGGCCGATGCCGCGGATCAGCCGGATCGCGAAGACGCCGCCGCCCTCCGGGCGCGCTTTCCAGTGCGCGCTCACGGCAGCGCGCCCGTGCCGGCGGCGGCGGGCGGATGCCGGCCGGCGCTCATGCCGCCTCCCCGGGCGTGCCCGCCGCGATTTCGCCGGCGGCCAGCAGCTCGTCGCCGCGCAGTACCCGGAAGCGCCAGCGGCCCGCGCCGCCGGGCACCGGTTCCAGCGCGACCTCGGCCGGTTCGCCCGGCAGCAGCGGCCGCGCGAACTTCACCTGCGGCAGCCGCAGCGGCGCCTGCGGCGCCCCGGCCCCGGCTGCTTCCAGCGCCTCGAGCACGCGCTCGAGCAGCACCACCCCGGGCACCACCGGCCGTCCCGGGAAGTGCCCGGGCAGGCAGGGATGGTCGGGCGGGATGCGGAACTTCATGGCGTGCGGCGCGCGGCGACCGGGGTCCGGCCCACAGGATACCGGCGCCGCCGCGCTCAGCGCAGCGCGTCGCGCCAGAACCCCGGGCCGAGCGCGGCCAGCCTGCGCAGGAAGTCGGGCAGGTCGCGGTAGGGGCGCTGCGGGAAGCGGCGCCTGCGCCAGGCGTACTCGCCCAGGAAGAATCCGGCGACCACCGCGTACACCAGCAGGTTCGCGAACAGCGAGCCGTGCGCCGCCGGCACCGCCAGCGGCGGTTGCAGGCCCAGGCGCGCCAGCAGCCCGCCCGGCACCGAGAACAGGGCCAGGGCCAGGTTCGCCAGGCCCAGGCCCGCCAGCAGCAGCGCCCAGGCCGCGGTCAGCCCGCGGGTGTAGCGGCGCAGCGCCGGCGCCAGGTCGGCGGGCGCGGATCCGTACAGCGGCGCCACGATCCGGGTAATCAGCGGCACCCGGCCGGGCAGCAGGCTGCGCGCGAACAGCCAGGCCGCCAGGCCGAGGAACAGCACCGGCGGCAGCAGCAGCGGCAGCGTGGGGTGGGCGCTGCGCGCCAGCGCCCACAGCAGCGCCACGCAGGCCGCGAGCGCGGCCCAGGCCCAGGCGCGCGGCCGCAGCAGCGGGCCGAGCAGCACGATCAGGGCGATGTCGCCCAGCGCCAGCGCCGCCAGCAGGCCGTCGCCGCGGGCGTTGGCCGCATGCGCCAGCCAGGGATAGGCGACGGCCAGCCCGACGCGCAGCGCGACCGCCGCGCGTTCCATCTCAGGCCGTGGTCTTGTGCTGCTCGATATGCGCCGACAGCGCGCGCAGCGAGGCGAAGATCGCGCGGTTCTCGCCGCTGTCCGAGCGCAGCTGGAAGCCGTAGCGCCCGCTCACCGCCAGCGCCAGCTCGAGCGCGTCGATCGAGTCCAGGCCCAGGCCCTCGCCGAACAGCGGCGCCTCCGGGTCGATCGCGCCGGGCTCGACCCCGTCCAGGTTGAGGCTGTCGACCAGCAGTTCGGCCAGTTCGCGTTCGGCGGGCGTCTGTTCAGCCATCGGATCGTGTGTTCCCCGGATCAGGCCCGCCACGATCCGGCATCGCGCGCCGTCGCGCAACCGGCGGCGGGCTGCCGGCGCGCGCGGCCGCTATCATCCGCGGATGCCCGAAGCCCTGCCAGCGCGCGCGTCCGCGGCCCCCGCCCCGCCTGCCGCGGGCCGGCGGCTGGAGGCCGACGTGGCGGTGGTCGGCGGCGGGCCGGCGGGAAGCACGGCCGCGACCCTGCTGGCGCGCCGCGGCTGGCGGGTGGTGCTGCTGGAGAAGGAGGCGCACCCGCGCTTCCACATCGGCGAGTCGCTGCTGCCGATGAACCTGCCGATCCTCGAGCGCCTCGGCGTGCTGGCGCAGGTGCGCGCCATCGGCACCCGCAAGCACGGCGCCGACTTCCCGCGCGACGACGGCACCTACAGCGTGTTCGAGTTCCGGCGCGCGCTCGGCGCGCGCGTCGACCACGCCTTCCAGGTGCCGCGCGCCGAGTTCGACCGCGTGCTGTTCGAAAACGCGCGCGCGGCCGGCGTCGACGCGCGCGAGCGCACGCGCGCGCTGGCGGTGGACCTGGACGGCGCCGGCGGCCCGCTGCTCCAGGCGCAGGATCCGGACGGGCCGCTGGCGATCCGCGCGCGCATGCTGGTCGACGCCAGCGGCCGCGACACCTTCCTCGGCGGCAGGCTGGGCCTGCGCCGGCGCGACCGCCGCCACGGCTCCGCCGCGGTGTTCGGCCATTACCGCGGGGTCGAACCGCGCCCGGGCGCCCACGCCGGCAACATCAGCATCGTCCGCCATCGCCACGGCTGGATCTGGCTGATCCCGCTGCCCGGCGGCGTGACCAGCGTCGGCGCGGTGTGCGCGCCCGAACACCTGCAGGCGCGCCGCGGCGACAGCGAGACCTTCCTGCTGCGCACGCTACAGTCCGCCCCCGAGGCCCGGCGCCGGATGCGCGGCGCCGAAGCGGTCGCGCCGGTGCAGGCCACCGGCAACTACAGCTACGAATGCGCGCGCATGCACGGCCCCGGCTGGCTGCTGCTGGGCGACGCCTGGACCTTCATCGACCCGATGTTCTCCTCCGGCGTGTACCTGGCCATGCACGGCGCCCAACGCGCCGCCGCGGCGGTCGACACCGCGCTGCGCGATCCTGCGCGCGGCCCCGCGGCGATGCGGGCGCTGGAACGGCAGCTGCGCCCGGGCCTGGACGAATTCCGATGGTTCATCCACCGCTTCGCCTCGCCGGCGATGAAGCGGATGTTCGCGCATCCGCGCAACCTGCTCGGGGTCGAACAGGCGGTGATCGCGATGCTGGCCGGCGACGTGTTCGACAACCGCGCGGTGCGCTGGCGCCTGCGCCTGTTCCGGGTGCTGTACGCGCTGACGCGGCTGGACCTGGCGGCGCGGGCCCTGGCCGCGCGCCGGCGCCGGCCGGGGCGGCGCGCGCTGCCCGGCGCGACCCTCGACGGGGCCCCGCGGGAGCCCGCGGCATGAGCCGGCCGCTGGCCGATCCGCTGCCGGCCGTGGCGGCGCTGCGCGTGGACTACGTCCAGGCCGCGCCGTCCGCCGCGCTGGAGGCGCCCGGCGTGCTGGCGGCCATCGACTTCGGCGCCGCCGCCGCGGCCGACGATCCGCGCCGCCTGACCGTGCCGCTGCGGCCGCATGGCCCGGCGCCGGTGGAGGTCTGGCGGGTGCCCGGCCCGGTCCGCTGCGGCCGCGAGCGCGGCCTGGCCTGGAGCGAGGACGGGGCGCTGCAGTTCGCCTGGCTGGAGGTGGACGAGGTCGCCGCGGGCGGGATCGAGGCCGCCGCGGCCATCGCCTATGCGCGCCTGCGCGCCTGCCTGCGCGAGCGCGGCTATCCGCACCCGCTGCGGATCTGGAATTACATGGACGCGATCACCCGGGGCGAGGGCGACGACGAGCGCTACCGGCGCTTCTGCGTGGGCCGCGCGCGCGGCCTGGGCGACATCGACGTCGAAGCGCTGCCGGCCGCGACCGCGATCGGCCGCCGCGACGGCGTGCGGGTGCTGCAGGTCTACTGGCTGGCCGCGCGCGCCCCCGGCGCCGCGGTCGAGAACCCGCGCCAGCTCAGCGCCTACCGGTACCCGCGCCGGTACGGGCCGCAGCCGCCGAGCTTCGCCCGGGCGATGCTGCCGCCCGCGGGCAGCGACCTGCCGCTGCTGCTGTCGGGCACCGCCAGCGTGGTCGGCCACGAGACCCGGCACCCGGACTGCGTGCTGGCCCAGCTGGACGAGACCTTCGCCAACTTCGACAGCCTGCTCGGCGCGGCGCATGCGCGGCGGCGGTCGCTGCCGGCGCGGTTCGGCCCCGGCACCCGGCTCAAGGCCTACGTACGCGACGCCGATGCCCTGGCGCCGGTGGCCGCCGCGCTCGACGCGCGGCTGGGCGGCGCGGTGCCGCGGATCGTGCTGCATGCCGACATCTGCCGCCGCGACCTGCGGGTCGAGATCGACGGCTTCCATGGCTGAGCGGGCGCGGTCGCTGCGCTTGCGCCGCGGCGGCCGCGCCCGCATCCTGCCGCCGACCAACCAAGGGGAACGCCGATGGGACTGATCAGCCTGCTGTGGGGCATCGTGGCGATGATCTGGATGGTGATCGCGCTGATCCCGCTGCTCGGGTGGGGCAACTGGTTCCTGATCCCGTTCGCGGCCATCGGCGCGGTGATCGGCGCGCTCGGCATCGCCGTGACCCGGCCGGAAGGGCGCGGCCGGGCCAAGGCCGGGCTGGCGCTCAACGGCATCGTGATCGTGGTGGCGATCGCCCGCCTGAGCCTGGGCGGCGGCATCCTCTGACGAATCCGGCGGCGCCACCCCCGCCTGTCGCCCCGGGCGCAGCAGCATCGTCCCGAGCGCAGCGACGGCACCCACCCCTGTCGTCCCGAGCGCAGCAACGGCTCCCATCCCTGTCGTCCCGAGCGTAGCGAGGGACCTGCTTTTGGTTTCCGCCGCCGGTAAAGCAGGTCCCTCGCTGCGCTCGGGACGACAGGGGCGGCGCGTAGAATCCCCGGCATGGCCTACCCCGACACCCGCCTGCGGCGCCTGCGCCGCGACGACTTCTCGCGCCGGCTGGTGCGCGAGACCGTGCTCACGGTCGACGACCTGATCCTGCCCGCGTTCGTGCACGAGGCCGCCGGGCGCAGCCCGGTGCCGTCGATGCCGGGGGTCGAGCGCCATTCGATCGACGAGCTGCTGCGCCTGGCCGAGCGCGCCTGCGCGCTGCGGATCCCGGCGATCGCGCTGTTCCCGGTGACCGCACCCGAGGCCAAATCGACCGACGCGGCCGCGGCCTGGGACGACGCGGGCCTGGCCCAGCGCGCGGTCCGCGCGCTCAAGCAGCGATTCCCGGAACTGGGCGTGATCACCGACGTGGCGCTGGACCCCTACACCAGCCACGGCCAGGACGGCCTGGTCGACGAGACCGGCTACGTGATGAACGACGCCACCGTCGAGGCGCTGGTCCGGCAGGCGCTCAGCCACGCCCGCGCCGGCGCCGACGTGGTCGCGCCCAGCGACATGATGGACGGCCGGATCGGCGCGATCCGGGCCGCGCTGGAAGCCGACGGCTTCGTCCACACCCGGATCCTGGCCTACGCGGCCAAGTACGCCAGCGCGTTCTACGGGCCGTTCCGCGATGCGGTCGGCTCGGCCGCCGCGCTCGGCACGGCCGGCAAGCACAGCTACCAGATGGACCCGGCCAACGCCGACGAGGCCCTGCGCGAGGTCGAGCTGGACCTGGCCGAGGGCGCGGACATGGTGATGGTCAAGCCGGCGCTGCCCTACCTGGACATCGTGCGCCGGGTGAAGGACGCGTTCGGCGCGCCGACCTTCGCCTACCAGGTCAGCGGCGAGTACGCGATGCTCAAGGCGGCCGCCGCGAACGGCTGGCTGGACGAGCGCGCCTGCGCGCTGGAGGCGCTGCTGTCGATCCGGCGCGCCGGCGCCGACGCGGTCCTGAGCTATTACGCGCTGGACGCGGCCGGCTGGCTGCGCGAGGGGCGCTGAGCGCCGGACGGCGCCGGCGCCGCCGGCCCTCCGGGCCGCGCGCGGCGCCCGCCCTCACGCCTGGCTGACCACGGCCGCGGTTATCGTTGTGACGGATGTGGAACTGGAGCCGGGCATGAACCCTCGTTACGCCGTGATCGGACATCCGGTGGCGCATTCGCTGTCGCCGCGGATCCACGCCGCCTTCGGCCGCCAGCACGGCATCGCCCTGGACTACCTGGCGATCGACGCCGCCGGCGAGGGCTTCGCCGCCGCGCTGGCCTCGTTCGCGCGCGCCGGCGGGCGCGGGGTCAACGTCACCCAGCCCTACAAGGTCGAGGCCGCGGCGCTGTGCAGCGCGCTGGCGCCGCGGGCGCAGCGCGC
>JBKHXI010000203.1:0-21303 GCA_046566095.1 Gammaproteobacteria bacterium
CCATGAGCAAGCGCGATTACTACGAGGTCCTCGGGGTGGGACGCGACGCGTCCGACGAGGAGCTGAAGAAGGCCTATCGCCGCTGCGCGATGAAATACCATCCCGACCGCAACGGCGGGGATGCCGAGGCGCTGGAGAAGTTCAAGGAGTGCAAGCAGGCCTACGAGGTGCTGTCGGACCCGGGCAGGCGCCGGGCCTACGACCAGCACGGGCATGCCGCCTTCGAGCACGGGATGGGCGGCGGCGGCGCCGGTTTCGCCGACGTGGGCGACATCTTCGGGGACATCTTCGGCAACATCTTCGGCGGCGGCATGCGCGGCGGGCCGCGCCGCGGCGCCGACATCGGCTACGTGCTCGAGCTCGACCTGGAGGACGCCGTGGCCGGGGTCGAGAAGCGCATCGAGGTGCCGACCCTGGTCGACTGCGGGCCCTGCGCGGGCAGCGGTTCGGAGGACGGCCGGCTGGAGACCTGCGCCACCTGCCACGGCCACGGCCAGGTGCGCCTGCAGCGCGGCATCTTCAGCATGCAGCAGACCTGTCCGCAGTGCGGCGGCCGCGGCCAGACCATCCGCAACCCGTGCCCGCGCTGTCACGGCCGCGGGCGGGTCGAGGAGGAGAAGGTGCTGTCGGTGAAGATCCCGGCCGGGGTCGACAATGGCGACCGCATCCGCCTGGCCGGCGAGGGCGAGGCGGGCCCGCCGGGCACCCGCCCCGGCGACCTCTACGTCGAGGTCCGGGTGCGGCCGCACCCGATCTTCGTGCGCGACGGCGACGACCTGCACTGCGAGGTCCCGATCCGGATCGCGCAGGCCGCGCTCGGCGACACCGTGCGCGTGCCCACCCTGGGCGGCGACGCCGAGATCCGGATTCCGGCGCAGACCCAGACCGGCAAGGTGTTCCGGCTGCGCGACAAGGGCGTGCGCTCGGTGCGCAGCCGCAAGCCCGGCGACCTGTACTGCAAGGTCGTGGTGGAGACCCCGGTGAACCTCACCGCCGAGCAGCGCGAGCTGCTGGAGCGCTTCGACGCCACCTTCGTCGGCGAGGGCGGGCGCCGCCACGCGCCGCGTTCGGCGACCTTCCTCGACGGCGTCAAGGGCTTCTGGGACCGGATGGTGTCCTGATTCCGGCGGCAGGGTGTCCTGCATCCCGGTTCGAATCCGTTCGCTGGCGCAGCCCGGCCCGGCGCGCTAGGGTGCGGGAAACCGCGGCCGCGGGGGGCGGCCCGGGGGAGGACATGCCCGCAACCACGACCGGCCGCCGCGCCCGCAGTCCACGCCCTCCGGCGGAGGCCGGACAATGACCTCCGCCGACGGCCGGCCGCAGGCGCCGGCGGATGAGGGCGGCCTGCGCCGCCGCTTGGACTTCGAGCGCCGGCTCACCGCCGTCTCGGCCGAACTCATGCGCAGCGAGGGCGAAGGCCTGGACGCGGCCGTGGTTGCCGGGCTGGCGGCGGTCGGCGGCTTCTTCGAGGTCGACCGCGCCTACCTGTTCGAGATCGACGAGGCGGCCGGGACCAAGAGCAATACCCACGAATGGGTGGCGGAGGGCGTCTCCTCGGAGGCCGCCAACCTGCAGGACCTGCCGTTGGGCCTGTTCCCCTGGCTGATGGGGCAGTTGCGCGCGGACCGCGCCGTGGCCCTGGACGACGTTTCCCGGCTGCCGCCCGAAGCGGTGGCCGAGCGCCGCGAGTTCGAGCGCGAGGGCATCCGTTCGATCGCGATCGTGCCGATCTGGAACGGTCCGCGCCTGGTCGGCTTCGCCGGCTTCGACGCAGTGCGCCGCCAGGTGCACTGGGACGAGGACTACCTGACCGGACTGCGGTTGCTGGCGCAGATGCTGGGCAGCGCCCTGCGTGCGCGCGAATTCGCCCGCAGGCTGCAGACGCTGGCTTTCCACGACCCGCTGACCGGCCTGCCCAACCGCGCGCTGCTGGGCGACCGGATGGAGGCGGCGCTGCGCCGCGCGCGGCGCTACGGCAGCCAGGTACTGGTGGCCCTGCTGGACCTGGACGACTTCAAGCCGGTCAACGACTGCCATGGCCACGCGGTCGGCGACGCGGTGCTGTGCGAGGCGGCGCGGCGGCTGCAGCGCAGTCTGCGCGCCACCGACACGGTCGCGCGGCTGGGCGGCGACGAGTTCGTGCTGGTGGTCGAAGACGCCCAGGAAGCGATGTCCACCGTGGCCGACCGGCTGCTGGCCGCGTTCGACCAGCCCTTCCGGGTCGAGGGCCTGACGCTTGCGCTGAGCCCGAGCATCGGCATCGTCCGGGCCGGGACCGGCGACGACTGCGCGGACCGGCTGCTGCGCCGCGCGGATGCGGCGATGTACCGCGCCAAGGCCGCCGGCAAGCACCGCTGGATGGGCGAGGCGCGTTGACCGCCGGCTTGCCGCTGGCGCGGGCCGCCGCTAGCCTGCGCGCATGACCGGTCCCGTCCGCATCCTCGTCCACGGCGCCTCGGGCCGGATGGGCCAGGCCCTGCTGCGCCTGTGCGGCGAATCGGCGGACTGCGCCGCGGTCGCCGCGGTCTCCGGCAGCCGGCCGGGGCAGCGCGTGCTCGACGGCGTGCCGCAGTTCGCCGCCAGCGAGATGGGCGGCGTGCCGGACTTCGACGTGGCGATCGACTTCAGCCTGCCTGCGGCCTTCGACGGCATCCTGGACCTGTGCCTGAAGCGCGGCCGCGCCCTGGTATCGGGCACCACCGGCCTGGACGAGGCGCAGCGCGCCGCCCTGGACCGCGCCGCCGCGCGCATCCCGGTGGCCTGGGCGGCGAACTACAGCCTCGGGGTGGCGGTGCTGGCCGAGCTGGTCGAGCGCGCCGCCGCCGCGCTGCGCGGCTGGGACTGCGACATCGTCGAGGCCCACCACGCCCACAAGCGCGACGCGCCCTCGGGCACCGCGCTGGCGCTGGGCGCCTCGGCCGGGCAGGGCGGGGCGCAGCCGCGCTACGCCAGCCTCCGCGCCGGCGACATCGTCGGCGAGCACACCGTGCAGTTCACCGGTCCCGGCGAAAGGATCGAACTGGTCCACCGTGCCGGCAGCCGCGATGTCTTCGCGCGTGGCGCGCTGCATGCGGCCGCGCGGCTGCACGGGCGCCCGCCCGGCCGCTACGGCCTGCGCGACCTGCTGGATTGAACCGTCCCCGCGCCGGCGCTGCCGCGCCGCGGGCGCTGGCGCCATCGCGGCCGTCCGGGTAGAATTCCCGCTCGCCCGTACCCAGCCTGCCGGACCGGTCCCGCCGCGTCCGCGGCGAGCTGCAGCCCGGATTCCCCGCCCAGCCCGGCGGGCAAGGCGGCGGCGGTCCGGCACTTCCCGGCAGCCGAGGCGATTCCCGCGTGACCCAGCCCGCAATCCTGGTCCTCGAAGACGGCACCGTGTTCGAGGGCGATTCGATCGGCGCGCCCGGCCTGTCGGTCGGCGAGGTGGTGTTCAACACCGCCATGACCGGCTACCAGGAAATCGTCACCGACCCCTCCTACGCGCGGCAGCTGGTCACGCTGACCTGCCCGCACATCGGCAATACCGGCTGCAACGACCAGGACGACGAGGCCGCCCGGCCCTGGGCGGCGGGGCTGATCGTGCGCGACGTGCCGCGCCGGCCCTCGAGCTGGCGCAGCCAGGCGGCGCTGCCCGAATGGCTGGCCGCGCGCGGCGTGGTCGGCATCGCCGGCATCGACACCCGCAGGCTGACCCGCCTGCTGCGCGACCGCGGCGCCCAGAGCGGCGCGCTGCTGGCCGGCGCGGGCGACGGCGCGCTGGACGTGGAGCGCGCGCTCGAGGCCGCCCGCAAGTTCCCGGGCCTGAAGGGCATGGACCTGGCGCGCGAGGTCAGCACCCGCGCCGCCTATCCCTGGCGCGAGGGCCAGCTGGACCTGGACCGCGGCGACTGGGCCCGGGCCGAACCCCGGTTCCGGGTGGTGGCCTACGATTTCGGGGTCAAGCGCAACATCCTGCGGATGCTGGCCGAGCGCGGCTGCGCGGTGACCGTGGTGCCGGCGCGCACGCCCGCCGACGAGGCTCTGGCGATGGACCCGGACGGCGTGTTCCTGTCCAACGGCCCCGGCGACCCGGAACCCTGCGACTACGCGATCGCCGCGATCCGGACCTTCATCGAACGCCGCATCCCGACCTACGGCATCTGCCTGGGCCACCAGCTGCTGGCGCTGGCCGCCGGCGCGCGCACCATGAAGATGAAGTTCGGCCACCACGGCGCCAACCACCCGGTCCAGGACCTGGACAGCGGGCGGGTGATGATCACCAGCCAGAACCACGGCTTCGCGGTGGACGAGTCCACGCTTCCTGCGAACGCGCGGGTGACCCACCGTTCTCTGTTCGACGGCTCCAACCAGGGCATCGCCCTGACCGACGCGCCAGCGTTCTCGTTCCAGGGCCACCCGGAGGCCAGCCCCGGTCCGCACGACGTGGCGCCGTTGTTCGACCGCTTCATCGAATCCATGCGCACCGCATCGATGGAGGCGCGCTGACATGCCCCGTCGCAGCGACATCCGGACCATCCTGATCATCGGCGCCGGCCCGATCGTGATCGGGCAGGCGTGCGAGTTCGACTATTCGGGCGCGCAGGCCTGCAAGGCGCTGCGCGAGGAGGGCTACCGGGTCGTGCTGGTCAACTCCAACCCGGCCACGATCATGACCGACCCGGAGATGGCGGACGCGGTCTACATCGAGCCGATCAACTGGCAGACGGTCGAGAAGATCATCGCCAAGGAGAAGCCCGACGCGCTGCTGCCGACCATGGGCGGCCAGACCGCTCTCAACTGCGCGCTGGACCTGGCCGACAACGGCGTGCTCGAACGCCACGGCGTGGAGCTGATCGGCGCCTCGCGCGACGCCATCCGCATGGCCGAGGACCGCGAGCTGTTCCGGGTGGCGATGGCCGAGATCGGGCTGGAATGCCCGAAGGCGCAGGTCGCGCGCAGCCTGGAGCAGGCCCTGGAGATCCAGACCACGGTCGGCTACCCCACCATCATCCGGCCCAGCTTCACCCTCGGCGGCAGCGGCGGCGGCATCGCCTACAACCGCGAGGAGTTCGAGCAGATCGTCGGGCGCGGGCTGGAGCTTTCGCCGGTGCACGAGGTGCTGGTCGAGGAGTCGGTGCTGGGCTGGAAGGAATTCGAGATGGAGGTGGTGCGCGACGCCGCAGACAACTGCATCATCGTCTGCTCGATCGAGAACTTCGACCCGATGGGCGTGCACACCGGCGACAGCATCACGGTCGCCCCGGCGCAGACCCTGACCGACAAGGAATACCAGCGGCTGCGCGATGCCAGCATCGCGGTGCTGCGCAAGATCGGCGTGGACACCGGCGGCTCCAACGTGCAGTTCGGGGTCAATGCGCAGACCGGTCGGGTGGTGGTGATCGAGATGAACCCGCGGGTGTCGCGCTCCTCGGCGCTGGCGTCCAAGGCCACCGGCTTCCCGATCGCCAAGGTCGCGGCCAAGCTGGCGGTCGGCTACACGCTCGACGAGCTGCGCAACGAGATCACCGGCGGCGCCACGCCGGCCAGCTTCGAGCCGAGTATCGACTACGTGGTCACCAAGATCCCGCGCTTCGCCTTCGAGAAGTTCCCGGCGGCCGACGCGCGCCTGACCACGCAGATGAAGTCGGTGGGCGAGGTCATGGCGATGGGCCGCACCTTCGCCGAATCCCTGCAGAAGGCCCTGCGCGGGCTGGAAACCGGCAAGGCGGGTCTGGACCCGACCGGGCTGGACCTGCACGGCGAGGAGGACCTGGCGCGGCTGCGCCGCGAACTCAAGGAGCCGGGCCCCGACCGCATCTTCCACATCGCCGACGCCTTCCGCGCCGGCATGAGCGTCGCCGAGGTGCATGCCCTGTCGTTCGTGGACCCGTGGTTCCTCGACCGGATCGAGGAACTGGTGGATGCGGAGCGGGAGGTGGCCGAAGCCGGCCTGGACGCGATCGATGCCGGGCGCATGCGCCGGCTCAAACGCATGGGCTTTTCGGATGCGCGCCTGGCGCAGCTGGCCGGCACCGGCGAATCGGCGGTGCGCGCGCTGCGCCGCGCCTTCGGCGTGCGCCCGGTCTACAAGCGGGTCGACTCCTGCGCGGCCGAGTTCGCCACCAGCACCGCCTACATGTACTCGACCTACGAGGACGAGTGCGAGTCGGCGCCGACCGCGCGCGACAAGATCATGGTGCTCGGCGGCGGTCCCAACCGGATCGGGCAGGGCATCGAATTCGACTACTGCTGCGTGCACGCCGCGCTGGCCCTGCGCGAGGACGGGTACGAGACCATCATGGTCAACTGCAACCCGGAGACGGTGTCCACCGACTACGACACCTCCGACCGGCTGTACTTCGAGCCGCTGACCCTGGAGGATGTGCTCGAGATCGTCGAGCTGGAAAAGCCCAAGGGCGTGATCGTGCAGTACGGCGGGCAGACCCCGCTGAAGCTGGCGCGCGCGCTGGAGGCCAACGGCGTGCCGATCATCGGCACCAGCCCCGACAACATCGACCTGGCCGAGGACCGCGAGCGTTTCCAGCAGCTGGTCGAGAAGCTGGGGCTGCGGCAACCGCCGAACCGCACCGCCCGCAACCCCGACGAGGCGCTGGTGCTTGCCCGCGAGATCGGCTACCCGCTGGTGGTGCGCCCGAGCTACGTGCTCGGCGGCCGGGCGATGGAGGTGGTGCATTCGGACGCCGACCTGTCGCGCTACATCCGCGACGCGGTCCAGGTCTCCAACGATTCTCCGGTGCTGCTCGACCGCTTCCTCGACAACGCGGTCGAGGTCGACATCGACGTGATCGCCGACCGCGACGGCAACGTGCTGGTCGGGGGGGTGATGGAGCACATCGAGGAGGCCGGCGTGCATTCCGGCGACTCGTCCTGCTCGCTGCCGCCGTACTCGCTGCCGCAGTCGGTGCAGGCGCAGCTGCGCGAACAGGTGGTGGCGCTCGCGCGCGCCCTGGACGTGGTCGGGCTGATGAACACCCAGTTCGCGGTCCAGCTCGACGACGCCGGCCAGGCCACGGTCTACCTGCTGGAGGTCAACCCGCGCGCCTCGCGCACCGTGCCGTTCGTGTCCAAGGCGACCGGCCGGCCGCTGGCCAAGATCGCGGCGCGCTGCATGGTCGGCCGGACCCTGGCCGAGCAGGGCGCCACCCGGGAGCTGGTGCCGGAGTACTTCTCGGTCAAGGAGGCGATCTTCCCGTTCGCCAAGTTCCAGAACGTGGACCCGATCCTCGGGCCCGAGATGCGCTCGACCGGCGAGGTGATGGGCGTGGGCCGCAGCTTCGGCGCGGCTTTCGCGCGCGCGCAGGAGGCCGCCGGGATCCGCGCGCCCGCGCTCGGCAAGGCCTTCGTTTCGGTCCGCGACCCGGACAAGCCGCGGCTGCTGCCGGTGGCGCAGGAGCTGGTGCGGCGCGGCTACGGCCTGGTCGCCACCGGCGGCACGGCGGCCTACCTGCGGGCGCAGGGCCTGGACTGCGCCCAGGTCAACAAGGTGGTCGAGGGCCGGCCGCACGTGGTCGACCTGATCAAGAACGGCGAGATCGCCTACATCGTCAACACCACCGAGGGCCGGCAGGCCATCGCCGACTCGTTCTCGATCCGGCGCGAGGCGCTGCAGCACCGGGTCACCTACTCGACCACCATCGCCGGCGCCAAGGCCCTGCTGCACTCCCTGGACTTCCGCGACTCCGGGCCGGTCTGGTCGCTGCAGGAACTGCACGCCGGCGCCGGCCGCGGCTGAGGCGCACGCCTGGCGGCGGCCGCCGGCCGCGCGCCCTTGCGCGCCGGCCGGCAACAGGCACAATCGGGACATCGTATCCATGGTCCGGCCGCGGCCGGCAACAGGAAACAGCTGCCATGCGAGCACCGCTCACCACCCGCGGCGCGCAGCGCCTGCGCGCCGAACTCGAGGAACTCAAGTCGGTGCGCCGGCCTGCGGTGATCCACGCGATCGCCGAGGCCCGCGCCCACGGCGACCTCAAGGAGAACGCGGAGTACCACGCCGCGCGCGAGCAGCAGGGCTTCATCGAGGGCCGCATCAAGCAGCTCGAGGCCGAGCTGTCGCATGCCCAGGTGATCGACGTGTCCAAGCTCGACGCCGGCAGCCGGGTGGTGTTCGGCGCGACCGTGCAGTTGGCCGATGTCGAGACCGACGAGGAGAAGACCTGGCAGATCGTCGGGGACCTGGAGGCGGACATCAAGCAGGGCCTGATCGCGATCTCCTCGCCGGTCGCGCGCGCGCTGATCGGCAAGCACGAGGGCGACAGCGTCGTCATCGAGGCGCCCGGCGGCACCCGCGAGTTCGAGATCCTCGCCGTCTCCTACCGGGGCTGAGCCCGCTCCGTGGCCAGGCTGGTGCTGCTGCTGCCCGAGCGCGCGCGCCTGCGCGGCGGTCTGCCGCCGCGCGCGGCCGCCGCGCTGGCGCGGGCGGACGCGCCGGCGCCGGGCGAAGCGGGCGCGCAGGCGCAGCTGCTGCGCCATTTCGACCTGCTTCCGCGCGGCTGGCCGGTGGCCGCCCTGACCCGGCAGCTGGACGCGGGCGACGCCGCGCTCGGCGCCTGGCTTCGCGCCGATCCGGCGCACGTGCGCCCGGACATCAACGGCGCGCGCCTGCTCGCCTGCGGCAGCGGGCTGGACCTGGACGCTGACGACTGCCGGGCGCTGCTGCCGGCGCTGCGCCCGCTGTTCGGCGACGCCGGCTTCCCGATCGACGCGCCGGACCCCGGGCGTTGGTACCTGCGGCTGCCGCGCGAGGCCCGGCTGCCGCCATTCGCGCCGCCGGAACAGGCGCTGGGCACGGACCTGCTCGAACAGCTCGAGGCCGGCGCCGGCGACCCCGGGGCCCGGCGCTGGCGCGCGCTGCTGAGCGAGGCCCAGGTGGTGCTGCACAACCATCCGTGGAACGCCAGGCGCGCGGCCGCCGGCAAGGTGCCGGTGAACTCGCTCTGGTTCTGGGGCGGCGGCACGCTGCCGGACCGGGTTTCGGCCAGGGGCGCGACGCAGGTCGCCTCGGACGAGGTGCTGCTGCGGGCGCTGGCCACCGCGGCCGGTTGCGCGGTCGTCGCGCCCGCCGGGTTCCGCCTGCCGGGCGGGGAAGCGCTGCGCGATCTGCGCGAGGCGCGCGATGCCGGCCGGCTGGCGGAAGACTGGCTGGACCCGGCGCTGGACGCATTGCATGCCGGGGATCTGGGCGAACTGCTGCTGGATTTCGCCGACGGCGCCTGCCTGCGCCTGCGACGCGGCCAGCGCTGGCGCTTCTGGCGGCGCCCACTGGCCGGCCTGGCCGCCACGCAGCAACCCGGGTGAGCGCCGCGCCGACGCTGCGCCGCCGTCCGCAGGCGGAACCGGAGGGCGCATGGCCCGAGCGGATCCCGCCGCTGCTGCGCCGGCTCTATGCCGCGCGTGGCGCACCGCGCCACGGGCAGGCGCTGCCGCCGCTGCGCGCGCTGCCGCCGCCGGACATGGCCGGGATCGACGCCGCCACCGCGCTGCTGGACCAGGCCATCGCCGCCGACCGGCACGTGGTCGTGGTCGGCGACTTCGACTGCGACGGCGCCACCGCCTGCGCGGTCGGCGTGCGCGGCCTGCGGCTGCTCGGCGCCCGGCGGGTCACGCCGGCGGTGGCCGACCGCGCGGTCCACGGCTACGGGCTGTCGCCCGGCCTGGTCGAGGATCTGGCGCCGCTGCGGCCGGACCTGCTGCTCACCGTCGACCATGGCATCGCCTGCCATGCCGGCATCGCCGCGGCCCGCGCGCGCGGCTGGCAGGTGCTGGTCACCGACCACCACCTGCCGGCCGCGACGCTGCCGGATGCCGACGCCATCGTGAATCCGAACCTGCCCGGCTGCCGCTTTCCCTCCAAGGCGCTGGCCGGGGTGGGCGTGGTGTTCTACCTGCTGCTGGCGCTGCGCGCGCGGCAGCGCAGGGCCGGCCGCTACCCGGCCGGGGACGAACCGGACCTGGCGGTGCTGCTGGACCTGGTAGCGGTGGGCACGATCGCCGACCTGGTGCCGCTGGACGCCTGCAACCGGGCCCTGGTCGCGGCCGGCCTGCGGCGCCTGCGCGCCGGGCGCGGATGCGCGGGCCTGGTGGCGCTGGCCGAAGCCGGCGGCCGCCAGCCGGCGCTGCTCACCGCCGCCGACGTGGGCTTCGCGCTCGCGCCCCGGCTCAACGCGGCCGGGCGCCTGCAGGACATGGCGCTGGGGATCGAGTGCCTGCTCAGCGACGACCCGGTGCAGGCGCGCGCGATCGCCGCCAGCCTGGACGCGGTCAACCGCGAGCGGCGCGCGCTGCAGCAGCGGATGACCGAGGCCGCGGAGGCGGCGCTGGCGCGGGTCGTCCTCGAAGGACCGCCGCCGGCCGCCGCCTGCCTGTTCGATCCCGACTGGCACCCCGGCGTGGTCGGGCTGGTGGCCTCGCGGATCAAGGACCGGCTGCACCGGCCCGTGGTCGCATTCGCCCCGGCGGAACCGGGCGGCGCCATGCTGCGCGGTTCGGCGCGATCGATCCCGGGCTTCCACGTCCGCGACGCGCTCGCGGCGGTGGCCGCCGCCCGGCCCGGCCTGGTGGAGCGGTTCGGCGGGCATGCGATGGCGGCCGGGTTGAGCCTGCCGCTGGAATCGCTGCCGGACTTCGCGGCGGCGTTCCAGGCGCATGCGCAGGCCATGCTGGGGCCCGAGCAGCTGCGCGCGGAACTGTGGACCGACGGCGAACTGGCGCCGCAGGAGTTCGACCACGCCGTCGCCTGCGCGCTGCGCGACGGCGGTCCCTGGGGGCAGGGTTTCCCGGAGCCGGTCTTCGACGGCGAGTTCGAGGTGGCGCGCTGGCGCCGGGTCGCGGAACGGCACCTGCGCCTGGACCTGCGGATCGCCGGCCGGATCGTGCCGGCGATCGAGTTCGGCGGCTGGAACGGCACGCCGCCGCCGGCGCGGGTGCGCATCGCCTACCGGCTCGAGCCCGACGACTACCGCGGCGGCGATGCGGTGCAGCTGGTCGTCGTGCACCGCCAGGCCCCCGGCGCGCCGTAGGAGCACCCCTTGGGCGCGCGATGGCGCAGGGCCGGCGCCTTATCGCGGGCAAGGCTCGCTCCTACATGGTTCCCACCTTTCGTAGGAGCGCCCCTTGGGCGCGATGGCGCAGGGCCGGCGCCCTATCGCGGGCAAGGCCCGCTCCTACGAGGTTCCCACCTTTCGTAGGAGCGCCCCTTGGGCGCGATGGAACAGGGCCGGCGCCGTATCGCGGGCAAGGCCCGCTCCTACGAGGTTCCCACCTTTCGTAGGAGCGCCCCTTGGGCGCGATCGCCCGCGGACGCCGCGCGCCCATCGCCGCGGTCGCGGGGATGGTCGTGCTCGCTGCTAGAATTGCCGGCCGCATTCCACTGGACCTGCCACGGACATGATGGAGCTCAATCCCGTCCGCCAGCGCATCGCCGACCTCACCGGTCGGCTGGATGCGCTGAGGGGGTTTCTTTGACTACGACACCAAGCGCGAGCGGCTGGAGGAAGTCGAGCGCGAACTCGAGGACCCGTCCATCTGGGATCGCCCCGAACGCGCCCAGGCCCTCGGCCGCGAGCGGTCCCTGCTGGACAAGACGGTCAACGGCATCCGCGCACTGAGCGAGGGACTGTCCGGCGCCGCCGAGCTGCTGGACCTGGCCGAGGCCGAGGACGACGAGGAAACCGTGCGCGCGGTCGAGGCCGACGTCGAGCGCCATGCGCGCCAGGTCGAGCAGCTCGAGTTCCAGCGCATGTTCTCCGGCCCGATGGACGCGCACGCGGCCTTCGTCGACATCCAGGCCGGCGCCGGCGGCACCGAGGCCCAGGACTGGGCCGAGATGCTGCTGCGCATGTACCTGCGCTGGGCCGAGTCGCGCGGCTGGAAGACCGAGCTGCTGGAGGTGTCCGGCGGCGAGGTCGCGGGCATCAAGTCGGCCACCTTCCGGGTCGAGGGCGACTACGCCTACGGCTGGCTCAAGACCGAGATCGGCGTGCACCGGCTGGTGCGCAAGAGCCCGTTCGACTCCGACAACCGCCGCCACACCAGCTTCACCTCGGTGTTCGTGAGCCCCGAGGTCGACGACGACATCGACATCCAGATCAACCCGGCAGACCTGAAGACCGACGTCTACCGCTCCTCCGGCGCCGGCGGCCAGCACGTCAACAAGACCGAGTCGGCGGTGCGCATCACCCACGTGCCGACCGGGGTGGTGGTGGCCTGCCAGAGCGGCCGCAGCCAGCATGCCAACCGCGACCAGGCGATGAAGATGCTGGCGGCCAAGCTCTACGAGCTGGAAGTGCAGAAGCGCAACGCCGAGAAGGACGCGCTGGAGGCCACCAAGTCCGACATCGGCTGGGGCAGCCAGATCCGCAACTACGTGCTCGACCAGTCGCGGATCAAGGACCTGCGCACCGGCGTCGAGCGCACGGGCTCGGATGTGCAGAAGGTGCTGGACGGCGACCTCGACCCCTTCCTGGAAGCCAGCCTCAAGTCCGGCCTGGAAGCCGGCGCCAGGCGCAGCGACGCGGCGTGAACGACACCACTCGCGTCATGCCAGGTTCCCCCGTAGGAGCGCCGCTTCGGCGCGATCGCGGTGGCAACGAATCCATCGCGCCCCGGGAGGCGCGCCTGCGTACCATTGCCGGACCATGACCGACAACAGCCACCACGACGAGAACCGCCTGATCGCCGAGCGCCGGGCCAAGCTGGTGGCCCTGCGCGGGCAGGGCGTCGCCTTCCCGAACGATTTCCGGCGCACCGACTACGCGGGCGACCTGCAGGACGAATTCGCCGACGACGGCCGCTGGACCGGCGAGGCGCTGGAGGCCGGCGGGCGGCGGGTGGCGCTGGCCGGACGCCTGCTGGCCAAGCGGGTGATGGGCAAGGCCGCGTTCGCGCAGATCCAGGACATGTCCGGCCGGATCCAGCTGTTCCTGCAGTCGGCGGCGCTGGGCGAAGCCTACGAGGCCTTCCGGCACTGGGACGTGGGCGACATCGTCGCCGCGACCGGTACCCTGATGCGCACCCGCACCGGCGAACTCTCGGTCAAGGCCGATTCGCTGCGGCTTCTGGTCAAGTCGCTGCGGCCGCTGCCGGACAAGTGGCACGGGCTGGCGGACGTGGAGCAGCGCTACCGGCAGCGCTACGTCGACCTGATCGTGACCCCGGAGGCGCGCGAGGTGTTCGTCAAGCGCTCGCGGATCGTCGCCGCGATCCGGCGCTGGCTCGACGCCCGGCGCTTCCTGGAGGTCGAGACGCCGATGATGCATTACCTGGTCGGCGGCGCCACCGCGAAACCGTTCTGCACCCACCACAACGCGCTCGGCCTGGACCTGTACCTGCGGGTGGCGCCCGAGCTCTACCTCAAGCGGCTGGTGGTCGGCGGTTTCGAGCGCGTGTACGAGATCAACCGCAACTTCCGCAACGAGGGCGTGTCGACCCGGCACAACCCCGAGTTCACCATGCTCGAGCTGTACGAGGCGTACGCCGGCTACCAGGAGGTCATGGACCTGACCGAGGCGATGATCCGGGACGTCGCGCTGGAGACCCTGGGCACCACCGCGCTGCAGTGGGAGGGCAGGGCGATCGAGCTCGGGCCGCGCTTCCGCCGCTGGCGGCTGGACGAGGCGGTGCGCGAACACAACCCGGACATCTCGATGGCCGACTGCCGCGACCGCGAGGCGCTGGCCGGCCATTGCGCGCGCCTGGGGATCCGGGTCGAACCGGGCCAGGGCTGGGGCCGGCTGCTGCTGGAGGTCTTCGAGAAGACGGTGGAACACACCCTGGTGCAGCCGACCTTCATCACCCACTACCCGGTCGAGGTGTCGCCGCTGGCGCGCGAGTCCGACAGCGAGCCGGGCATCACCGACCGTTTCGAGCTGTTCGTCGGCGGCAAGGAGCTCGCCAACGGCTTCTCCGAGCTCAACGATCCCGAGGACCAGGCCGAGCGCTTCCGCGCCCAGGTCGACGCCAAGGCCGGCGGCGACGACGAGGCGATGCACTTCGACGCCGACTACATCCGCGCGCTGGAGGTCGGGCTGCCCCCGACCGGCGGTCTGGGCGTGGGGATCGACCGGCTGGTGATGCTGTTCACCGATTCGGCCTCGATCCGCGACGTGCTGCTGTTCCCCTACATGCGCCCGGAACACCCGGCCTGAGCGCCGCCACGGACCGGAACCGTGCCGGGTTCGGCTGAACCGGCCGCGGCCGGCTGCTAGATTCGCCCCGATGTCGCTGCTGACCCTCACCGGCTTCCGCCGCTCCCGCTGCACCCTTGCCGCCCAGGCGCGGGTGCGCAGCGTGCACGGCGAGTGCCTGGCCGGGGTGGTCGACCTCTCGCTGACCGGCGCCAACCTGCGCCGCCCCTCCGGCTTCGACCCGCCGGTCGGGCACCCGGTCGAGGTCGAGCTGCGCTGCGGCCCGGACGGCGGGCGCCGGCTCGCGATCCGGGGCCGGGTGGTGCGGCGCGAACCGGAAGCGCTGGCGCTGCGCTTCGAACTGGTCAGCCCGATGATCGAGCGGGAGCTGCAGGCGATCCTGGACGCCTACGGCACGCTGCGCGACGACACCGAGGAGCCGTGAACCGCTCCCGTCCCGCGGCCGCCCCGCACTGCCGCCGGCAGCCCGGGCGGAGTATCCTCGGCCCATGCCCTGGGCAGGGAGGCGGGCGCAGGAACGGGGAGCGGACTTGAACATCGTCATCGTCGACGACCAGACTTCCGCGCGCACGATGCTGCGCCACATCATCGAGGACATCGCCGTGGAGCTGGCGGTGCACGATTTCGGCGACCCGGCCGAGGCGCTCGAATGGTGCGGCCAGAACCGGCCCGACCTGCTGCTGCTGGACTACCGGATGCCGCAGATCGACGGCCTGGAGTTCGCGCGCCGCTTCCGGCGCCTGCCGCTGCACCGCGACATCCCGATCATCCTGGTGACCGTGGTCGGCGACGAGCCGGTGCGCCAGGCGGCGCTGGACGCCGGGGTGATCGACTTCCTGGTCAAGCCGGTGCGCCCGCGCGAGCTGCGCGCCCGCTGCCGCAATCTGCTGCAGCTGCGCCAGCAGTCCGAGAACGTCAAGCAGCGGGCGATGTCGCTGGAGCAGCGGCTGCTGTCGAGCATGCACGAGGTCGAGGAGCGCGAGCGCGAGACCCTGGCGCGGCTGGCCCGCGCCATCGAGTACCGCGATGCCGGCACCAGCGCCTACCTCGAGCGCATGTCGCACTTCGCCGGCCTGGTGGCCGAGCACCTGGGCATGTTCGAGGACGAGGTGCGGGTCATCGAGATGGCCGCGCCGCTGCATGACCTGGGCAAGATCGCCATCCCGGACGCGATCCTGATGAAGTCGGGCGCGTTGACCGAGGCCGAGACCGCGATCATGCGCCGCCATCCGAAGATCGGCCACGAGCTGCTCAGCGGCAGCCAGAACCGTTTCATCCAGACCGGCGCCACGGTCGCATTGCGCCACCACGAGCGCTACGACGGCAGCGGCTACCCGGACGGCCTCAAGGGCGAGGCGATCCCGATCGAGGCCCGGATCGTGGCGGTGGCCGACGTGTTCGACGCGCTGCTATCGCCGCGCCCGTACAAGCAGGCCTGGGACATCGACGCTTCCCTGGCCTATCTTTATGCGCAGCGCGGGCGGCTGTTCGACCCCAAATGCGTCGACGCGCTGGTGCGCAACCGTCCCCGGGTCGAGGAGATCTGCGCGCGCTATTCGTCGGTCACCGCCCGGCCGGGACTGGAGTAGGGAGCAGGAACATGCAGGCGACATCCGCACTGGACTTCATCCGCGGCCGCCTGACCGGCCGCCCCGACAGCGAACATCTGCAGGTCCTGGTCCGGATCGCGATCACGGCCCTGTTCTCGATCTATCTGGGTCTGGAGGTGGGCGCCAGCGATCGCTCCCTCGCGCTATACCTGACCTGGCTGATCCTGCTGGGCGAACTCGCGGTCGCTCTGGGCCTGCTGGCGGCCATCCTTGTGTCGCCGGGGGCGTCCCATGTGCGGCGGTGGGTGGGAATGCTTGCCGACTACGCAGCGATCGGCGGTGTCATGTATTTGCAGGGGGAGCCGGCTTCGCCGCTGTACAGCGTCTATCTCTGGGTCACGATCGGCAATGGTCTCCGCTACGGACCCCAGTACCTGTACTCGGCCACGGCGCTAGCATCGGCATCGTTCCTTGGCGTGATCCTGACGACGCCGTTCTGGCAGAACAGTCCTTATCTGTCGTGGGGGTTGTTCGGCGGACTGGTGGCGATTCCACTGTATTTCGCCTCCCTGCTCAAGGCGTTGACCCTGGCGGTGGAGGAAGCGCGCAACGCGAACGCGGCGAAGAGCCGTTTCCTCGCCAACATGAGCCACGAATTCAGAACGCCGCTCAACGGCCTGGCCGGCATGTCGGAGCTGCTTGCGTCCACGCGTCTGGATCCGGAGCAGCGCGAATGCGTGAATACCATCCAGGCGTCCACCCGTTCGCTGCTGTCTCTGGTGGAGGACGTGCTCGACATCTCCGCGATAGAGGCGGGCAAGCTCAGGTTGCACCAGGTCGAATTTTCCCCGGCTGAACTTCTGGAATCGATCTCGCTCATCCTGCAGCCGATGGCGCGCGCCAAGCAGATCGCCTACCGGTCGGAAATCGAGGCCGGGGTGCCCACGCGCGTATGCGGCGATGCCGCGCACCTGAGGCAGATCCTGCTCAACCTGGCCGGCAACGCGGTCAAGTTCACCGAAGAAGGCTCGGTCGTGCTTTCGCTGGCCGTGGCGCCATCTCCGTCCGATTCCGGGCAAATCAGGCTGCGCTTCACCGTTTCCGACACCGGCGTCGGAATTCCGGGGAGCGCACGCGAGCGCCTGTTCGAGGCGTTCGAGCAAGCGGATGCCAGCCTTTCGCGCCGCCACGGAGGAACGGGGCTCGGCACCACCATCGCCAAGGGCTTGGCCGAGGCGATGGGGGGCAGCATCGGCTTCGAAAGCGTCGAAGGGAAGGGCAGCCGTTTCTGGGTGGAGTTGCCGTTCGATCACAGCGGTTCGGTCGATGCCGGACTCGCGGTGGCGCCGGAGGAGGAAGCAGCTCAGGAGCCGGGGAACGTGATCGCGTTTTCCGATCCGTTCCTCCGTCACCGCGCCCGCGTCCGGAGCATGCAGATCCTGATCGCCGACGATCATTCCGCCAATCTGATGGTGCTGCAGCGCCTCCTGCAGAAAGCGGGCCATCGTGTGGTGGCAGTCCGCGACGGAGAAGCGGTCCTGAACGCCCTCGAGCAGGGCGATTACGACGTCGCGATCATCGACCTGCACATGCCGGGCCTGAGCGGACTGGATCTTCTGCGCCAGTTGCGCGTGATGGAGGCAGGCAGTCAGCCGCGGACGCCGGTCATGGTGCTGAGCGCGGACGTGACTCCCGATTCGATCCAGCAATGTCGGCAGGCCGGCGCCCGTGCGTTCCTGGCCAAGCCGGTGGCTGCGGACCGACTGCTGGAAAGTCTTGCCGACATCGCCGCGGGCCGCACTGGAAGCCCGCAGGACGGCGATCCTCGCGCCGGCTCCCCCGCCGGCAGGAATGTGGATGACGCGATTCTCGACACTCAGGTGCTCGAGGAGCTGTCGAGTCTTGGCGTCGGCGCCAACTTCCTGAGGGAACTAGGGGCGCAATGCCTGCGCGATGCGGAGCAGTGCCTCGTGTTGTTGGAGCGGGCGGCTGAGTCGGGCGATTGGGACGAGGTGCGGGACCAGGGGCATGCGCTCAAGGGAGTTGCCAGCAACGTCGGCTTGATCCAGCTTGCGTCGGCTGCCACCGAACTCATGCGCATGGGCGACTGGCAGCTCGCCCAGGGATGGCGCGGGCATCTGGAATTCCTCCGGCACCGGCTGCTGGAAAGCCGGCGCGCTCTGGAGGCGCGCATCAAAACCGATGGCGCCTCGCAGAGCGACGGCGTCGAACGAACCTGACCCCCTGCATTTCAGGCCGCGCCTGCCTCGGCCCGCCGCGATTGCGCACGGACCAGGCGCTCCATGGTGCGCAAGGACTTGTCGCCGAGCCGCAGTGCGGTGTCCACCCAGACCTCGGTGATGTCCATCATTTCCCGCAAGCTGACCGGCTGCGACATGGAACGGACGCGGTGCATGGCTGCCCGGGCATGAGGGATCCGGCGGTTGCTGCGGATCAACTCCTCGACCGCCCGCACGCCCTCGCCCTTCGGGACCAGTATGTCGACCAGGCCCATCCTGTGCAGTTCGTCGCTGCTGTATACATTGCCCTCGAGCATGAGCAGTTCCGCCTGGTGCGGCGGAATGCGCTTGCACAGGAAGGAATAGGCCCCCATCCCGGGGAACAGGTCGAACAGGACCTCGGGCAGTCCCATCCCGACCCCCGATTCGGCGACGATGGTATGACAGCTGAGTGCGGCTTCGAATCCACCGCCGAGCGCATCACCCTGGACCAGGGCGATGGTATGGGCGCCGGCATCGAGCCCGACGTGGAATGCATGCACGCCGCGCACGCACTGCTGCGCGTAACCCAGAAGTGCCGTGCGGTCCTGGGCCCGGATGGAGTTGCAGAAAAGTTCGAGATCGCCGCCCAGGTTGAATACGTCGGTCTGTGACGCGAGAACGACGTGCGGCAGGCTGCCCGGCTCGCATTCGCGCCGCAGGCGATCGGAAAGGGAGCGCTGGTAGGCGAGGATGTCCTCCACCAGTTCGGGTCTGAAACAGGCCCTGCCGACCCGCTCCGAAAGGTCGGCATGCATATGGCACCAGTAGATCCCGCGTTCGGGATCCTCGTCGGTGCGGAGGGTGCGGTAGGAGAAAGTACGGTGGAAAAGCGGAACTGCGGACATGGCGGTACCCCTGAAGTGGCCGCCCGGCCGGTCGCGGGTTTCAGGGCGGCAGGTTACGTGCGTAATGCGCCCGACCCGCCGATTCTATGCCTCTTGCATGCCCAACCTGCAAGCGGGGGTCATCCGGGGGCGGCCGCCGGGCCGTCGCGCAGCTCACGCCGGAGGATCTTGCCGACGTTGGTCTTGGGCAGTTCGGCGCGGAATTCCACGTACTGCGGGCGCTTGTAGCCTGTGAGGTTCTCGCGGGCGTGGGCCATCACCTGCTCCTCGGTCAGCGAGGGGTCCTTGCGCACGATGACCACCTTGACCGCTTCGCCGGACTTCTCGTCGGGCACCCCGACCGCGGCGACCTCGAGCACGCCGGGCAGCATGGCGATCACGTCCTCGACCTCGTTCGGGTACACGTTGAAGCCCGACACCAGGATCATGTCCTTCTTGCGGTCGACGATGTAGAAGAAGCCCTTCTCGTCCATCCGCGCCATGTCGCCGGTGTGCAGCCAGCCGTCCGCGTCGAGCACCTCGGCGGTCTCGGCCGGCAGCTGCCAGTAGCCGGCCATGACCTGGGGGCCGCGGATGCACAGCTCGCCGACCTCGCCCGGCGGCAGCAGGGCGCCGTCCTCGGCCATGATGCAGGCGTCGGTGGAGGGGATCGGCAGCCCGATCGAGCCGTTGTACTCGGCCAGGTCCATCGGATTGATGCAGGCCGCCGGCGAGGTCTCGGTCAGGCCGTAGGCCTCCACCAGGGTGCAGCCGGTGACCTTCTTCCATCGCTCGGCCACCGCGCGCTGGACCGCCATGCCGCCGCCCAGGGTCAGGTGCAGCGGCGAGAAGTCGATGCGGTCGAAGCCCGGGGTGTTGAGCAGCCCGTTGAACAGGGTGTTGACCCCGGTGATGGCGGTGAAGGGGACCTTGCGCAGTTCCTTGACGAAGGCCGGCATGTCGCGCGGGTTGGTGACCAGGTAGTTGAGCCCGCCGAACTTCATGAAGACCAGGCCGTTCGCGGTCAGCGCGAAGATGTGGTACAGCGGCAGCGCGGTGACGATGATCTCCTCGCCCAGCCGGATGTTGGTGCCGATCCAGGCCGAGGCCTGCTGCGTGTTCGCCACCAGGTTGCGGTGGGTGAGCATGGCGCCCTTGGCCACGCCGGTGGTGCCGCCGGTGTACTGCAGGAAGGCGATGTCCTGCGGCGCGATCGTGACCTCCGGAAGCCGCTGCCTGCCGCCGCGCTCCAGCGCGTCGCGGAAGCGGACCGCGCCCGGGATCGCGTAGTCGGGCACCATCCTCTTCAGGTGCCGCACCACGAAGTTGACCGCGGCCCGCCTCGGGAAGGGCAGCATGTCGCCCAGGGCCGTGGTCACGACGTGCCGGAGCGCGGTGTCGGCGAGCACCTTCTCGACCGTGTGGCCGAAGTTGTCCAGCACGATGATCGCGACCGCGCCGGAATCGGCCATCTGGTGGCGCAGCTCGCGCGGGGTGTACATCGGGTTGACGTTCACCACCGTCAGTCCGGCGCGCAGGATCCCGAAGGTGGCGATCGGGTACTGCAGGCAGTTGGGCATCATGATCGCCACCCGGTCGCCCTTCTTCAGGCCGAGCTCGCCGAGCAGGTAGCCGGCGAGCCGGCGGCTCAGGGCGTCGACCTCGCCGTAGGTCAGGACCTTGCCGAGGTTGGCGAAGGCGGGGCGGTCGCGGTACTGGTCGATCGCCGACTGCAGCGCGGCGACCACCGAGGGGAACTCGTCGGGATCGATCCGGTGCGGGACGCCTTCGGGATAGTGCTCCAGCCAGGGTCGCTCGAGTGACATCGGTGTCCCCTTGTTGCAATGGCGGGCGGCGCCGGGGCGCCGCGGCGTGGCCGACCATCGATTGGAGCATAGCGCCGTCGAGGGTGACAAGCCGGCTGCCGGCCGGGCGCGGGTGGGGTAGTCTGGCGACGCAGCCGGAATCGACCGGAGGGAGCAAGGGGATGCGGCGACCGCTGTGTTCGGCGTTGGGCTGGGCGGCTGCGCTCGCGCTGGCGGCCTGCGCGCGCACGCCGCCGGAGCAGGCGGTGCGCGAGGCGGTGGCGGCGGTGGAGGCGGCGATCGAGGCCGGCGAGCCGCGCCGCCTGCACGGCTGGCTGGCCGAGGACTTCGTCGGCCCGGGCGGCATGGACCGGGCCGGGGCGCGGCAGCTGGCGCAGGCGAGCCTGCTGCGCTACCGCGAACTGTCGGTGGTGCTGGGGCCGGTCGAGGTGACCGTCGACGGCGCGCGTGCCCAGGCCTCGTTCACCGCGGCGGTCACCGGCGGCAGCGGCCGACTCCTGCCCGACGCCGGCCGCATCTACGACGTGCGCACCGGCTGGCGCCTGGAGGACGGCGAATGGCGCCTGCTCAGCGCCGAGTGGTCGCCGCGCACGCCTCGGCTGTGAGGAAGGACCGCCGCACGCAGGAGCTTCTCCGCGCCGGCCAGGTCTCCGGCAAGCGCGAGTCTGCAGTTCCGCAGT
>JBKHXI010000204.1:0-10124 GCA_046566095.1 Gammaproteobacteria bacterium
CTGCTGTTCTCCTCCAAGTACAGCTGCCCGGTCTGCGACTACTCCCTGCCCGAGCTCGAGCCGCGCCTGTTCTCCTTCAACTCCCCGGTCGGCGCCTGCCCCGAGTGCGACGGCCTCGGCGTGAGCCAGTTCTTCGATCCCGCGCGCGTGGTGGTGCACCCGGACCTGAGCCTGGCGGCCGGCGCCGTGCGCGGCTGGGACCGGCGCAACGCCTACTACTTCCAGCTGATCGCCTCTCTGGCGAAGCACTACGGATTTTCCGTCGACACCCCCTGGAGGGAGCTGGGCGAGGACGTGCGCAAGGCGGTGCTGTTCGGCAGTGGCAACGAGACGATCGCCTTCAGCTACCTCACCGACGCCGGCGGCCGCAGCCAGCGGCGGCACCGCTTCGAAGGCATCGTCCCGAACCTGGAGCGCCGCTACCGCGACACCGAGTCGGCGGCGGTGCGCGAGGAGCTGTCCAAGTACATCAGCGAGCGCGCCTGCACCGAGTGCGGCGGCGCGCGCCTCAACCGTTCCGCGCGCAACGTGTTCGTCGCCGAGCGGCCGCTTCCGGAGCTGGTGGTGCTGCCGATCGACGAAGCCCTGGCCTTCTTCGAGGCCATGGCCCTGCCCGGCTGGCGCGGCGAGATCGCCGCCAAGATCGTCAAGGAGATCGCCGACCGCCTGCGCTTCCTGGTCGATGTCGGCCTGGACTACCTGACCCTCGAGCGCAAGGCCGACTCGCTGTCCGGCGGCGAGGCCCAGCGGATCCGCCTGGCCAGCCAGATCGGCGCCGGCCTGGTCGGGGTGATGTACGTGCTCGACGAGCCCTCGATCGGCCTGCACCAGCGCGACAACGCGCGCCTGCTCGGCACCCTCACCCGGCTGCGCGACCTCGGCAACACCGTGATCGTGGTCGAACACGACGAGGACGCGATCCGGATGGCCGACCACATCCTCGACATCGGCCCGGGCGCCGGCGTGCACGGCGGCGAGATTGTCGCCCAGGGCGGGCTCGACGACGTGCTCTCGGCGCCGCGCTCGCTCACCGGCCAGTACCTGTCCGGCAAGCGCAGGATCGAGGTCCCGGCCAGGCGCCGCAAACCGAACCCGAAGATGATGCTGCGGCTGCAGGGCGCCTCGGGCAACAACCTCAAGGATGTGGACGTCGAGATCCCGGCCGGGCTGTTCACCTGCATCACCGGCGTCTCCGGCTCGGGCAAGTCGACCCTGATCAACGACACCCTGTACGCACTGGCCGCCAACGAGATCAACGGCGCCTCGCACGCACCGGCGCCGCACCGCGCGATCGAGGGCCTGGACCTGTTCGACAAGGTGGTCGACATCGACCAGTCGCCGATCGGCCGCACCCCGCGCTCGAACCCGGCCACCTACACCGGCCTGTTCACCCCGCTGCGCGAGCTGTTCGCCCAGGTGCCCGAGTCGCGCGCCCGCGGCTACGCGCCGGGCCGGTTCTCGTTCAACGTGCGCGGCGGGCGCTGCGAGGCCTGCCAGGGCGACGGCCTGATCAAGGTCGAGATGCACTTCCTGCCGGACGTGTACGTGCCCTGCGACGTGTGCGGCGGCAAGCGCTACAACCGCGAGACCCTGGAGATCCTGTACAAGGGCCACAGCATCCACGACGTGCTGGAGATGACGGTCGAGGATGCGCTGAACCTGTTCGAACCGGTGCCGGCGATCGCGCGCAAGCTCGAGACCCTGATCGACGTCGGCCTGTCCTACATCCGCCTCGGCCAGCCGGCGACCACCCTGTCCGGTGGCGAGGCGCAGCGGGTGAAGCTGTCGAAGGAACTGTCGCGGCGCGACACCGGACGCACCCTGTACATCCTCGACGAACCGACCACCGGCCTGCACTTCCACGACATCGAGCACCTGCTGGCGGTGCTGCACCGGCTGCGCGACGACGGCAACACGATCGTGGTGATCGAGCACAACCTGGACGTCATCAAGACCGCCGACTGGGTGATCGACCTGGGCCCGGAGGGCGGCCACCGCGGCGGGCAGGTGATCGCCACCGGAACCCCGGAAGACCTGGCCGGGTCGCGCGATTCGCATACCGGCCGGTTCCTGGCGCGGCTGCCGGGCATCGCCCCGAAGTCCACCGGCACCGGCAGGCGCAGGAGCGCGGCATGAGCGGCGGCGGCGAAAACCGGGATACGGGGGCGGACGGAGCGGTGCTGTTCCGGATGCCGCTGCAGCTGCGCTGGCGCGACCTGGACGCCTTCGACCACGTCAACAACGCCAATTTCCTGACCTTCGTCGAAGAAGCGCGGATCCGCTGGTTCGCCAGCCTCGACCGGCCCTGGATCACCGACCAGCTGGCCCCGCTGCTGGCCGCGGTGCAGATGAACTACCGCCGGCCGATCCCCTACCCGGCCGCGCTCGCGGTCGAGCTGACCTGCGCGCGCATCGGCAACACCAGCCTCACCATCGGCCACCGCATCGTCGACGAGGCCGATGGCGCGGCCTACGCCGACGGCCATGTAGTCATGGTATGGATCGACCGCGCCAGCGGCCGCCCGGTGCCGCTGCCCGGCTTCCTGCGCGAGGCCGCCGCCGCACCGGGCTGAGCCCGCGCCCGCCCGAACGGTGCCGCGCCCCCGCACCGCCACCGGATTCGCCAACCCACGCTTGCCATTCAGAACGGCTTGTCATGCCGAACGGCTTGTCATGACAGCTTGTCATTCCGAACGCAGTGAGGAATCTGCTTCAAAGGCAGATCGCTCACCGGGCTCGGCATGACGGCCCTCTCGTCGACCCTGCCTTCCGGACAAGGCCCCCGCTACGGCCCGCGCACCTCGAACATCCCCGTCACGCGGCGCCCGTCCTCCAGCACGAACTCGATCTCCACCCGCCCGCCCGGCGCCAGCGGCGCGCGCGGTCGCAGCAGCATCAGGTGCAGCCCGCCCGGCGCCAGCGTGGCCGCGCCGCCGGCGGCGATCTCCAGCCGCGGCACCGCGCGCATGCGGCCGATCCCGTCCTCGATCCGGGTCCGGTGCACTTCGACCGACCCGAAGCGGGCGCTGCGCGCCGAAACCACCGCCACCGCCGCGGCGCAGGGATTCTCGATGCGCCCGAAGCCCGCCGCCATCGGCATCGACGGCGGGCCGGCGCGGACCCAGCCGTCGACCACCCGCGGACCGCATTCGCGGGCGCAGGCGGGCGCGCCGGCAGCCGCCAGCACGGCGGCGAGCAGGGCCACGGCGGCACGGCGGCTTCGCATCGTCCTATGATACGGACACGCCAACGCCGGAGCCGCCGATGAACCGTTCGCTGCCGCCGCTCGCCCTGCTGGCCCTGCTGGCGGCCTGCTCGCGCGGGTCCGACGAGGCCCCGCCGGCACGCCCCGCGGAACCGGCGCCCGCGGAAAACGCGCAGCGCGGCGCCAGCCGCCCGGCCGCCGAGACCCACCTCACCGTCTACAGCGGCGGCTACGAGCAGGTCGTCGCCGGCCATCGCGACCTGGGCTACGCGCTGGTGCGCAGCGAGTCGCGCTACGCGCTGCAGGCCGGGGCCAACGCGATCACCATCGGCCGCCTGCCGCGCGGCATCGACGTGGCCGCCGTCGGCTTCCGCCCGCTGGAACAGGGCGTGACGGTCGGCGCCCAGCGCTTCATCGCCCCCTTCGACGGCGCCGACGGGGTGCTGGCCCGCGCGCTGGGGCGCCGGGTCGCGATCGAGCACACCTCCGGCGGCGCCAAGCAGACCGACAACGGCACCCTGGTGGCGATCGGCGACTCGCTGACCCTGGCCCTGGCCGACGGCCGCTACAAGGTGATCCGCGAGTACGACAGCCTGAGCGTGCTCGAGGCCGACGACCTGCCCGGCGCCGAGCCGCAGCTGCGCTGGGAGGTGCAGGCGCCGCGCGCCGGCAATGCCGGCTTCCGCCTGACCTATCCCACCACCGGCCTGGCCTGGCGCGCCGAGTACGTCGCGCGCATCGCCGCGGGCGACGACTGCCGGCTGGTCCTGGACGCGGCGGCGCTGGTGGCCAACCACTCGGGGGTCTCGTACCCGAACGCGCAGCTGACCCTGGTGGCCGGGGAGCCGGCGCGGGTGCGCGGCGACGACGGCATGCCCAAGCGCGCCGCGACGCCGGAGGCCGACATGGCGATGCCCGTCCCCGCGCCCGAGCCGCGCCGCTCCGGCGAATACCACGCCTACGACCTGCCGGGCCGGGCGATGCTGGCCAACGGCGCGGTCGAGCGGGTGCCGCTGCTGCCACAGGCCCCCGCCGTCGCCTGCGAGCGCACCTACCTGACCCGGCCCGCGGCCGGCGTGTGGACGCCGCCACAACCGCTCACCGATCCGGGCCTGGACTCCGGGACCGGGCCGCAGCCGGTGCGGGTCGCGTTCGCGGTCGCCAACACCGAGCAGGCCGGCCTCGGCCGGCCGCTGCCGGCCGGGCGCATGCGCGTGCTGCAGGGCGAGGAGCTGCTCGGCGAATCGCAGCTGCCGCACACCCCCGCGGGCGCCGAACTGCGGATGGAGATCGGCACCGCCTTCGACCTCACCGCCGAGCGCGAGCGCACCGGATTCAACCTGGACCGCGGCGGGCGGACCATGACCGAATCGTTCGCGATCGTGCTGCGCAACGCCCGCGACGCCGACGAGACGGTGACCGTGGTCGAGCCGCTGCCGCGCTGGACCGAGTGGGAGCTGGTCGAGAGCAGCGCGCCGGGTACGCGCCGCGACGCCCGGCACGCGGAGTTCGAGGTGGTGGTGCCGGCCGGCGGCCAGGCGCGACTGACCTACACCGTCCGCTACCGCTGGGCGCAGGGCGCGCGGCCTTGACCGCATCGGAAGCGCCGCTGGTCGCGCGCACGGTCGACCGGGGCATCCACCTGCTGCGGCTGGCGCGGCCGCCGGTCAACGCACTCGATCCGGCGCTGTGCCGGGCGCTGCGCGCGGCGGTCGAGGCCGCGCTGGCCGAAGGCGCCGAGGGCCTGGTGCTGGCCGGCGGGCCGAAGGTGTTCAGCGCCGGGCTCGACGTGCCCCACCTGGTCTCGCTGGGCGACGACCGCCACGCCCTGCGCGCGGCCTGGGAGGACTTCTTCGCCGCCGCGCGCGCGCTCGCCGGCAGCCCGGTGCCGGTGGCCGCGGCGATCGCCGGGCATGCGCCGGCGGGCGGCTGCGTGCTGGCGCTGTGCTGCGACCGGCGGGTGATGGCGCGCGCGCCGGAACCGGAGCGGCCGTTCCTGATCGGCCTCAACGAGACCCGGGTGGGCCTGGCGGTGCCGGCCGGGATCGCCGACCTGCTGCGGCGCACGGTCGGCGCGCGCCCGGCCGAACGGCTGCTGGTCTCCGGCGACATGCTCGATTCCGATGCCGCGCTGGCGGCCGGGCTGGTCGACGAGGTCGCCGGCGCCGACGACACCCTGCCGCGCGCCGTCGCCTGGCTGCGCGACCTGCTGCAGCTGCCGCGCCAGCCGATGCTCGACACCCGCGCGCTGCTGCGCGCCGACCTGGTGCAGGCCCTGTCCCCGCAACGGCTGGCGCTGGACGGCTTTCTCGACCAGTGGCGCCACCCCGACACCCAGGCCGCGCTGCACGCCCTGGTGGCCCGGCTGGGCAAATAGCCGGCCGCCCCCCCGCGGATCGCGGGCAAGGCCCGCGCCTACGCACAGCCGCCCCGCCCGTAGGAACGCCCCTTGGGCGCGAAGGCGCGTCCCTGCGGTCACCCGCGCGGACGATCGCGGGCAAGGCCCGCGCCTATGCACAGCCGCCCCCCGTAGGAGCGCCCCTTGGGCGCGAAGGCGCGCTTGAGCCCGCGACCGCCAGGCCCCATCCTGAACGCATGAGCCTGCCCGCCCACGTCCGCATCGTCGAGGTCGGCCCGCGCGACGGGCTGCAGAACGAGAAGGCGCAGGTCGCCACCGCCGACAAGATCGCGCTGGTCGACCGGCTCACCGCCTGCGGCCTGGCGAGCATCGAGGTCACCAGCTTCGTCAGCCCGAAGTGGGTGCCGCAGCTGGCCGACGCGGCCGAGGTCTACCGCGGCATCGCCCGCAGGCCCGGCGTGCACTACCCGGTGCTGGTGCCGAACCTGCATGGCTACGAACGCGCGCGCGCGGCCGGGGTCGACGAGGTCGCGGTGTTCACCGCCGCCTCGGAGGCCTTCAGCCGGCGCAACACCAACGCCTCGATCGCCGAGTCGCTGGAACGCTTCGCGCCCGTGCTCGAGCGCGCCCGCGCCGACGGCGTGCGCGTGCGCGGCTACGTCTCGACCGTGCTCGGCTGCCCCTACCAGGGCGCGGTGCCGCTGGCCGAGGTGGTGCGCGTGGCCCGTTCCCTGCATGGCATGGGCTGCTACGAGATCTCGCTGGGCGACACCATCGGCGTGGGCACGCCCGGCCGGGCGCGGGCGATGCTGCGCGCGGTCGCCGGCGAGCTGCCGATGGACGCGCTGGCGGTGCACTTCCACGACACCTGGGGCCAGGCCCTGGCCAACGTGCTGGCCTGCCTGGAGGAGGGCGTGGCCGTGGTCGACGCCTCGGTCGCCGGCGCCGGCGGCTGCCCCTATGCGCGCGGCGCCAGCGGCAACCTCGCCACCGAGGACCTGGTCTACATGCTGCACGGGCTGGGCATCGGGACCGGCGTCGACCTGGCGGCGCTGGCCGCCACCGGGCGCTGGCTGGCGGCGCTGCTGGGGCGCGAGAGCGGCAGCAAGGCGGCGCGGGCGATGGCCGCGCGCAACGGGGAAGCGGTCCCGGTGTGAAGGCGGTCGCGCCCGGGCCGGCCATGGGCTCCGCCAGCGCGGAGGTCGAGGCTGCGCTCGCGGCGCTGGCGCACTCCCTGGCCGACCCGGCGGTGCCCACCCGGCTGCGCGACGTCCTGCTGCGCGCGCATTCGGCCCTGCTGGCCGCCACCAACGAGGCCACCGCCGCGCGCGACCGCTACCACACCCTGTTCGACGCCGTGCCCGACCCGGTCAGCGTGATCGGCTGGGACGGCATCGTGCTCGACCTCAACCGCGCCGGCATGGCCGCCTACCAGCGCCCGCGCGAGGAGGTGGTCGGCAAGCCGATCGACGTGCTCAACCCCGACCTGCCCCGCGACCACCTGGGGCCGGTGCGCGAGACCCTGGAGCGCGGGGAGACCTATGTCGTCGAGGTCACCAACATGCGCGCCGACGGCACCCGCTTCCCGGTGGAGGTGCATTCGGCCGCGTTCGAGTTCGAGGGGCGCAAGGCGATCGTCGCCGTCGCCCGCGACCTCAGCGGCCGCCGCGACGCCGAGCTGCGCTACCGCGAACTGATGCAGACCATCGACCAGGGCGTGATCGTGCGCGACGCCGGCGGCGCCATCGTCAGCGCCAACGCGGCGGCGATGCGGCTGTTCGGCATCGACGGCGAGTCGCGGCTCGACTACCTCCTCGACAGCGACCGCTGGCTGGTGGTCGACGAGCACGGCCGGGAACTGGAGGACGGCGAGTACCCGCCGGTGCGCGCGCTGCGCACCGGGCAGCCGGTCGCCAACACCGTGCTCGGCTACTTCGACCGCGAACGGCGCAGCCTGACCTGGGCCTCGGTGACCGCGGTTCCGCAGTACGCGCCCGGCACCGACCGGGTGCAGCAGGTGCTGTCGCTGTTCACCGACGTCACCGCGCTCAAGCGCGACAGCGCGCTGTTCGACCGGGTCCAGGGCCTGGCCCACATCGGCGGCTGGCAGTGGGACGCCGAGCGCGACCAGCTGCACCTGACCGGCGAGGCGATGCGCCTGCTCGGGCTGACCCGGCCGCCGGAGGGCATGGCCCGGCTGCAGTCCTTCCTGCGCGAACCCGACCGCAGCCGGCTGCAGGCGGCCCTGCGCGAGGCCAGCGAGGGCGGCGCCGGCTTCGAACTGGACCTGCAGGGCTTCGATCCGCAGGGCCATCCGCGCTGGGTGCGGATGATCGGCGAGGTCGAGGCCGGCCATCCGGCCGGCGCGCGCCTGCACGGCACCCTGCAGGACATCACCCAGCGCCGCCAGACCGAGGAGACGCTGCGGGTGCAGGCGCGCACCGACCCGCTCACCGGCCTGCTCAACCGCGACGCGATCCTGCTCGAGCTGCACGAACGGCTGGAGGACCGCGCCCAGCCCGCGGTGGCGGTGCTGTACATCGACCTGGACCGCTTCAAGGTGGTCAACGACGTGCTCGGCCACGGCGCCGGCGACCGGGTGCTGGTGTCCGCGGCCCGGCGCCTGCGCGGGGCGATCGGGACCGAGGGCCTGATCGCGCGCTTCGGCGGCGATGAGTTCATGGTGGTCTGCACCGTCGGCGACGATCCGCAGCGTCCCGAACGCCTGGCCGAGGCGGTGCTGCAGGCCTTCGCCAGGCGCTTCGAGATGGACGGCGAGGAGTTCAGCATCACCGCCAGCATCGGCATCGCCCGCGCCCCGGCCGACGGCGACCGCCCGCAGCAACTGATCCAGAACGCGGACGTGGCGATGTACGACAGCAAGCGGCGCGCGCGCAACGCCTGGCAGGGCTTCACCGCCGAGCTGGCCGAGCAGCAGTCGCAGCGGCTGCAGCTGGAGACGCACCTGCGGCGCGCCCTGGACAACGACGAATTCCACCTGGTGTTCCAGCCGCAGGTGGAACTGGACAGCGGCCGGCTGGTCGCGGTCGAGTCGCTGATCCGCTGGCGCAACGGCATCCTCGGCGAGATGTCGCCGGGACACTTCATCGCCCATGCCGAGACCACCGGCGACATCATCGGCATCGGCGGCTGGGCGCTGCGCGAATCGTGCCGGCAGCTGCGGCGCTGGCTGGACGCGGGGCTGGACGTCGGCCGGATCGCGGTCAACGTCTCCTACCGCCAGTTCGACAACGACGCCCTGGCCGCCTGCGTGCGCGCGGCGCTGGACGAGTTCCGCCTGCCCGGCCGCCTGCTCGAGCTGGAGATCACCGAGCGGGTGCTGATCGAGGACGCCGCCGAGACCCTGCGCATGCTCGACGCGCTGCGCGAACTGGGCGTGGTGCTGAGCATCGACGACTTCGGCGAAGGCTACAGCGCGCTCAACTACCTGCGCCGGCTGCCGATCCACGGGCTCAAGCTCAGCCAGCTGTTCGTGCAGGGCGTGCCCGGCAACGACTCGGACGCGGCGATCTGCCGGGCGGTGGCCGGCATCGCCCAGAGCCTGGAGCTGGCGCTGGTCGCCGAGGGGGTGGAGACCGAGGCGCAGCGGCGCTTCCTGCTCGACCTGGGCGTGCGCACCGGGCAGGGGTTCCTGTTTTCCCCGGGGCTGCCGGCCGACGAACTGGCCGCGCGCCTGCAACGGCCGGCCGGATCCTGGACCGCGTCCGACGCGCACGCCGCACCGCCCGCGCCGCCCTGACCCTGCGCATCCGGCCCGGGCGCGCTTGGTAGAATGGCGGTTTTCCCCGCAGGAACCGCCATGCAGCTTTCCGACACCCGCGCCGTGGTCACCGGCGGCGTCTCCGGCCTGGGCCTGGCCGTGGCCCGTCATCTCGTCGCACATGGCGGCAGGGTCGCGTTGTTCGACGTCGACGCCGACAAGGGCGCCGAGGCGGTCGCCGGGCTCGGCCAGGCCAATGCCCGCTTCTGGCGGACCGACGTCACCGATGAGGCATCGGTCCAGGCCAACGTCGCCGCGGCGAAGGAGTTCCTGGGCGGGCTCAACGCCGCGGTCAACTGCGCCGGCATCCTCGGCGCCGGGCGCGTGCTCGGCAAGGAAGGGCCGATGAAGCTCTCGCAGTTCCAGGCGACGGTACTGGTCAACCTGGTCGGCAGCTTCAACGTCGCCAAGGCCGCCGCGGCGCTGATGCAGCACAACGAACCGGGCGCGGACGGCGAGCGCGGGGTGATCGTCAACACCGCCTCGGTCGCCGCCTACGAGGGCCAGATCGGCCAGGCCGCGTACTCGGCCAGCAAGGGCGGCGTGGTCGCCATGACCCTGCCGATGGCGCGCGAACTGGCGCGCTTCGGCATCCGGGTGATGACCGTGGCGCCGGGCATCTTCTGGACGCCGATGGTCGACGGCATGCCCGAGGCGGTGCAGCAGTCGCTGGCCGCCTCGATCCCGTTCCCATCGCGGCTGGGCCGGCCGGAGGAATTCGCCGACCTGGTCGGCTACATCCTCGGCAACCCCTACCTCAACGGCGAGACCATCCGCCT
>JBKHXI010000205.1:0-16268 GCA_046566095.1 Gammaproteobacteria bacterium
GTGCATGCGGAGACGGCGCGGCGAGCGCGGATGCGCGATGTCCGCTAGCGTACACAGCCGCGACGCACACAAGCCTGAACGCAGGCGGTATCCGCCGGCCGGCATCGGCCGCCGGACCGACGGCGCCCGCGACCCGGATGGAAGAAACCACCGAGCCGAAACGTAGTGTCCATGAACGCCTCCGGCCAAGACGACCAGGTGCACCAGCAATTGCGCGAACTGTTGCCGCGCCTGCGGCGGTTCGCGCGCAGCCTCACCGGCCATCGCCAGGACGCCGACGACCTGGTGCAGACCGCGGTCGAGCGCGCGCTGCTGCGCGCCGGCCAGTGGCGCGAGGAGCTCGGCAGCCTGGAGGCCTGGCTGTTCGGGATCGTGCGCAACGCCTGGCTGGACGAGTTGCGCGCGCGCCAGCGGCGGCTGCGGATCTTCGCGCCGGAGCGGGAGGCCGAACAGGTGGGCCAGTCGCCGCTGGAAGGACAACTGGAGCTGATGGCGGTGCAGGCGGCGATGGACCGCCTTCCGGAGGAGCAGCGCATGGCGGTCGCGCTGGTGCTGGTGGAGGGCCTGTCCTACCGCGAGGCCGCCTGGGTGATGGAAGTGCCCGTGGGAACCCTCACCAGCCGCCTGGCGCGCGGCCGCGAGGCCTTGCAACGCATGCTTGGAGAAGGCGCAAGTGAACCCCCCGACCGATGAAACGATCATGGCTTACGTCGACGGCGAGCTCGACGCGGAGGCGGCGGCCGCGGTCGAACGCGCGCTGCGCGCGGACCCGACGGTCGCCGACGCGATCACGCGCGCGCGCGCGCTGCGCGAACGCCTGCGCCACGCCTACGACCCGGTCCTGGACGAAGCGCTGCCCCAGCGCCTGCAGGCGCTCGCCGGGCCGCCGCAGGCGCGGCCGCGGTCGGGCCCGGCGCCCGCTGCCGCCCGGCGCGGCCGCCGTCCGCGCCGGGCGGCCGGCGGCTGGCGCGGGCGGCACTGGGCCGCCATGGCCGCCTGCCTGTTGCTGGGCCTGCTGCTGGCGCCGCGGCTGCAGCAGGCGCTGGCGCCGGCGCAGCTGCAGGCCACGGCGGACGGGCTGGTCGCCGGCGGCCGCCTGGCCGATGCCCTGGAGACGGGGCTGGCGGCCGACGCCGCCGACGGCGACCGGATCCGGCTCGGGCTGAGCTTCCGCGGCGGCGACGGCCGCTACTGCCGCAGTTTCGTGCTCGCCGACCGATCCCTCGCCGGCCTGGCCTGCCGCGCCACGGACGGGAACTGGCGGGTCGCGGCGGTCGCCGAGGCCGCGCCGGCAGGCGGCGAACTGCGGCTGGCCGCGTCCGCGCTGCCGCCGGCGCTGCTGGCGGAGATCGATGCGCGCCTGCAGGAGGTCGATCCGCTGGATGCGGCCGGCGAGCGCGCGGCGCGCGACGCGGGCTGGGAGTGAGCCGGCCGCGACGGCGCCCTCCGGCGCCGTCGTCGCCTGGGCCTGGGCCTGGGCCCCGGGCCCGGCCCGGCGCGGCAGGAACCGCAGCCGGGCCCCGCGCTCAGTTCGCGCCGTCGTCGTCCGCGGCAGCCTGGCCGTCGCGTCCGCCACCGGCGGGCTTGGCGGCCGGCGCCGGCGCGTTCCGCTGCGCCGGCCCGGCCGGGGACGCGGAGGCGGACCGGTTCGCGGGCGTCGCCGTCGCGTCCGCGCCGCCGGCCTGCCAGCCGCAGGTCCGGCCGGCGTTCTGCTCGGTCAGCCACTGCTGCAGCGGAGCGAAGTACTCCAGCACGGCCGCGGCGTCCATGCGCTCGCCGCCGGTCAGCTCCTTGAGCGTGGCCTGCCAGGGCTGGCTGGCGCCCTTTTCCAGCATCGCAGCGAAGCGTTTGCCCGCTTCCTGGTTGCCGGCGAAGGTGCATTCGTACAGCGGCCCGGTGTGGCCGGCGGCCTCGCACAGCGACTTGTACATCTGGAACTGCAGCACGTGCGACAGGAAGTAGCGCATGTAGGGCGTGTTGCCCGGGATGTGGTACTTCGCGCCCGGGTCGAAGAACTCCTCGCCGCGGGCCTGCACCGGGGCCACGCCCTGGTAGCGGGCCTTCAGGTCCCACCACGCCTTGTTGTAGCTGTCGGGCGCGATCGAGCCGTCGAACACGCCCCAGCGCCACTGGTCGATCAGCAGCCCGAACGGCAGGAACGCGACCTTGGCCAGGGCCATGCGCATCTGCGCATTGATCAGCGCCTCGTTGCTCTGCTGCGGCTCGTCGACCAGGCCGATCGACTGCAGGTAGGCCGGCGTCATGGCCAGCACGATGGTGTCGCCGATCGCCTCGTGGAAGCCGTCGTGGGCGCCGGCCTGGAAGATCGGCGGCTGGTCCTTGTAGGCCAGGTAGTAGTAGACGTGGCCGAGCTCGTGGTAGATGGTGGTGAAGTCCTCCTCGTTGGGCTTGATGCACATCTTGGTGCGCACGTCCTTGCCCTCCGTGTCCATCGGCCAGGCGCTGGCGTGGCAGACCACGTCGCGGTCGCGCGGCTTGATGAACTGGGTCTTTTCCCAGTAGCTGTCCGGCAGTTTCGGCATGCCGAGATTGACGTAGAACTCCTCGGCGCGCCGGGTCATCTCCTTGGCGGTCTGCAGCTGCGCGGCGCGCTCGGCCTCGACGATCTGCTGCGGCGTCGGCCTGGGGAACTTCGCCAGCTGCGCGGCATAGTTGCGCTGCGCCTGCGCCTCCAGCGCCGCGGTGATGTCCAGGCTGCCGGCGCCCTCGTAGGGCTGCAGGATGTCCCACAGGTTGCCCCAGTCCTGCTGCCACATGTTGCCCATCAGGTGCGCCGGCAGCAGGCCGCCGGCGACGCTGCCGCGGCCCGGGTACTGCGCTTCCAGCTTGGCACGCGTGTAGCAGTGCAGCTGCTCGTAGAGCGGCTTGACCTGGCCCCAGAGGCGGTCGCTCTCGGCGCGGATCTCGGCCGGGCTCATGTCGTAGCCCGAGCGCCACATCTCGCCGGCGTCGGCGAAGCCCATTTCCTTGGAGCCCTCGTTCACCAGTTCGACGAAGCGCTGGTAGTCCTGCCGCATCGGCGGGGCGATGCTGTGCCAGCCGGTCCAGGCGTCGAGCTGCTCGTCGTAGTCGCGGCTGCTGCGCAGCACGTCCTCCAGGTCGCCCAGCTGCCGGCACTCGCGCGCCTCGCCCTCGCCCTTGCAGTACTCGCCGGAGCCGTAGGCGCCCTCGAGTTTCGTGGCGATCCGGGTCAGCTCGGCCAGCTTCTGCGGGTCCTTCGGCGCCGGCATGGCGGTGCTGAGCTTGAGCAGGGTGATGGCGCGCGCGGTCTGCGGCGACATGTCCTGGCCCTCGAAGCGCCGGGCCTGCTCGATCCAGGCGTTGAGCTGGGTCAGCCAGCGCTCGTTGGCCTTGGCCGCCAGCGCCTGGGTGTCGTCGCTGATGTGGGTGGCCGACATCCACTGCGCGGCGCTGAGCTCTGCGTACAGCTCCTTGAACTCCTCGTTGATCCGGGCGACGAACTGGTCGGCGGTCTCGTCGGCGGGGGGCGTGCGCACGGACGCGCCGGTGGCGGGGGTTTCGCTGGGCGTCGGGCTGCGTTCGCAGGCGCTCAGGGCGAGGCCGGCGGCGACGGCGAGCGCGAGCAGGGCATGGCGTGGCTTCACGGGAAATCCTCGGTCGGGCGCCGGGGCGGCGCGTTCGGTGCGAGCGGGCAGGCTAGTGCGCCGCAGGGGTCATCGCAAGGTCGCGCGCCGGCGGGCGGCGCGTGGGGGCGTGGGCGCCGCGAATGCGGCGATCCGGCGACGCAGGCCATCGCCCCGGGCGCCCGCCGGGCGTTGGTCCGGGCCACTGTTTCGCGCCCGGCGTCGGCTCGGCGTCAAGACCGGGTGGCAGCGCGGCGCGGCCGGTCCGCGTGCGGGCCCATGGGGGGCAGGCGCAGGCGCCGCCGGGCGTCGACCAGGCCGCGGGCCTGCAGCCAGGCCCAGGCTTCGTCGGCGTCGCGCTCGACATAGGCCGCGGCCGAGCCGAGGCGGAAGCTGTAGCCCCAGGCGTCCATGTCGGCGAGGATCCGCGCCGCGCCGACGCCGGGCAGGGCGTCGCCGAGCAGGACCTGCAGCACGCAGGCGGCGTCCTCCTCCTCGACCGAGTCGGTGGCGTCGGTGTGCACGCGCGCGCGCCGCTCCGGCGGCAGCACGATCAGGTGCGCGGCCTCGTGCAGCAGCGAATGCAGCGGGGTGTCGGCGCGGGCGTGGACCGTGGCGCCGACCAGCCCGGCCTCGGGGGCGCCCCAGTAGCTGCCGGGAATCGGGGCGCCGTCGGCGACCCGCGCCAGGTGCAGGCCGAACCGGGCCAGCAGCGCGGCCGGGGCGTCGAAGCCGGTGTCTGCGAGCGTCAGCATCGGTCGTACCGTAGGTGCGCCCCTTGGGCGCGATCCCCGCGCTCCGCGCAATGGCGAGGAAAGCGATCGCGGGCAAGGCCCGCTCCTACGGACCTGGCATCAGCCGCTGGCGGCGGCGCGGGCCTCGGCCTCGGCCCGGTCGGGCAGGGCGACCGAGATGTCGAGCACGTCGTGCTCGCCGTCCTTGACCAGGTCGACCTTGACCGCGTCGGCGTCCACGCTCACGTACTTGCGAATCACCTCCAGCAGCTCGCGGCGCAGCAGCGGCAGGTAGTCCGGGCCGCCGTGCGCGCTGCGCTCCTGGGCGATGATGATCCGCAGCCGGTCCTTGGCGATCGAGGCGGTGTTCTTCTTGGCTTTCAGGAAATCGAACAGGCCCATGCCTCAACCCCCGAACATCTTGCTGAAGAAACCCTTCTTCTCCAGCTGGGTGAACCGCATCGGCCGCTCCTCGCCCATCAGCCGCGCGACCGCGTCGTCGTAGGCCTGGCCGGCGCTGGACTCCATGTCCAGGATCACCGGCTCGCCCTTGTTGGAGGCGTTGAGGACGTCGGTCGACTCCGGGATCACGCCGACCGTCTTCAGGCCCAGCACTTCCTCCACGTCGCCGACCGAGAGCATCTCGCCGTTGGCCACGCGCTGCGGGCTGTAGCGGGTCAGCAGCAGGTGCTCGCGCACCCGCTCGCCGTTCTCCGCGCGCCGGGTCTTGGAGGCGAGCAGGCCGAGGATCCGGTCGGAGTCGCGCACCGAGGAGACCTCGGGATTGACCACGACCACCGCCTGGTCGGCGAAGTACATCGCCAGGAACGCGCCCTTCTCGATGCCCGCCGGCGAGTCGCAGACGATGTAGTCGAAGCCGTCCGCGGCTAGGTCGTCGAGCACCTTCTGCACGCCCTCCTTGGTCAGTGCGTCCTTGTCGCGGGTCTGCGAGGCGGCCAGCACGTGCAGGTTGTCGAAGCGCTTGTCCTTGATCAGCGACTGCTTGAGCGTGGACTCGCCCTGGATGACGTTGACGAAGTCGTACACCACCCGCCGCTCGCAGCCCATGATCAGGTCCAGGTTGCGCAGGCCGACGTCGAAATCGATGACCGCGACCTTCTTGCCGCGTCGCGCGAGCCCGCAGGCGATGCTGGCGCTGGTGGTGGTCTTGCCGACCCCGCCCTTGCCCGAGGTGACGACGATGATTTCGGCCAAGTTCAGATCCTCCGGAGGGTGATGGCGCGCCGCCGGCCGGCGGCGCGCGCGGATTGCGGCAGGATGCACGATTCCGCGGCGGATTTCGCCGTTGCCGGGGCCGGGCCGGGGCGCGCGGCGCTCACTCGATCACCGCCAGCCGCAGCTGCCCGTCCTCCAGCCAGGCCTGCACCGGGCGCCCGCGCAGCTCCTTCGGGATGTCCTCGAGCACCTGGTAGTGGCCGGCGATCGCGACCAGCTCGGCATGGAATTCGCGGCAGAAGATGCGCGCCTTCTCGTTGCCCTGGGCGCCGGCCAGCGCGCGCCCGCGCAGCGCGCCGTAGATGTGGATCGAACCGTCGGCGATGACCTCGGCGCCGGCGCCGACGGTGGCCAGCACGGTCAGATCGCGGTTGTCGGCGTAGACCTGCTGGCCCGAGCGCACCGGCGCCAGCTGCATCAGGCCGGGTTCGCCGGCGGCGGGCGCGACAGGCGGCGCGGGGGGTGCCGGGGCGTCGCCCGCGGTGGCGGCGACCGGCGCGGGCGCCGGTGCCGGGTCGACGCCGTCGCGCTCGTACTGGGCGCGGAACTTGGCCAGCAGCGGCAGTCCCAGGGCCTCGGCCAGGGCCTGGTTCTCGCTGCTGCCGTAGGCCAGCGCTACCGGGATCACCCCGGCCCCGCGCAGGGCCTCGATCAGCGCGCGCGCGCTGCCGGGGTCGGGAACGGCGGGCAGGGGGCTGAAGTCGACGATCACCGCCGCGCGCGCGAACAGCTTCGGCGCCCGCTGCACCCGCTCGCGCATCTCCTCGGCCAGGCGCGCGACGTCGAGCGTGCGCACCCGCAGGTTGGCGATGCCGACCTGGCCGATCTTCAGCTCGCCGGCCTGCGCGTAGTCGACCGCGACCGGCATCAGGCGCGGGCCCCGCCCTGGCGCTGCTGCGGCTGGCCTTCGCGCGCCCCGCGCAGGTTGCGCGGGGCCGGCAGCCAGGGGACCTCGGGCAGGCGCCCGCCGTAGGTGCGCAGCACCCATTCGTAGCTGCACAGCTCCTTCATCTGCATCGACGCGCGCAGCTTGCGGCCGTCGGGCGCGGCCATCACGTGCTGGCCGACCTCGCGGAAGCCGAAGCTGCCGTGGAACAGCAGCGCCGGGTCGTTGCCCTGCTCCAGGAACACCTCGCAGCAAAGCTGCGGGTAGCGCAGCTCGGCGTAGCTCTGCACGTCGGCGTACAGCGCGCGGCCGACGCCGCCGCCGCGGCGGCGGCTGGCGACCACGATCCGGTCGATGTAGAAGAAGCCGCCCGGGTTGCGCTCGCGGAACCAGCGGAAATTGCCGCTGTCGTGGTCGGCGTCGCTGCCGAAGCCGACCAGGAAACCGGCCAGGCTGCCGTCGCGCTCGGCGACGCGGAAGTACTCGGCGGTGTCGTGGAAGCGGCCCAGGCGGGCCGCGTCGAGCGGCAGGATCGCGGGGCCGGCGGCGTTGTTGAGGGCAAGGACCGAATCCAGCTCGTGCTCGCGCACGTCGCGGACGACAATCGTCATTCGAAGACTCCCGGGACTCCGCAGGGATCGCGCCGGGCCGTCTTGCGCGGCCGTCGGCGGTGGGGTGGGGGCGATTATCGCATGCCGTGCCGGGGCCGGGCATGACTTTGGAGGGGGTCCGCGGGCCCGGGACAGGCGCTAGGATGCGGAATGCTCGCGCGCCTGAGCCATACCCGACTGCTGCGCTACGCCGGCCTGTTCACCTGGGCCGTGGTCGGGGCGCCGCTGCTGTATTCGTGGCTGGTGCCGGCCCCGGAGTTCGGCGAGGGCCTCGCCGCCCCGCGCTGGGGCTGGCCGGGCTGGGCCGCCTATGCCGCCTTCGGGGTCTGCTACGCCTGGCTGACCCGCGGCCTGGGCGCGCGCCGGATCGGCGCCACCGATTACCTGCTGCTCGTGGTGCTGACCGCCTGCGCGATCGCTGTCAGCTACTACAGCTCCAGCGGCCTGGGCAGCATCCTGCTGATGGTGGCCGCCTGCGTGCTGCCCTGGCTGCTGCCGCTGTCGGTCGGCATTCCCTGGCTGCTGGCCAGCCAGCTGGCGGTGGTGCCGGTGTTCGTGCGCGCGCTCGGCTTCCCCCTGGTCGAGGCGCTGATGCAGTCGCTGATGTACGCCGGCTTCTCCGGCTTCATCTACGTCACCAGCCTGGTGGCGCGCCAGCAGGCGCAGGCGCGCGACGAGCAGCGCCGGCTCAACTCGGAACTGCGCGCCACCCGCGCGCTGCTGGCCGAGAGCGCCCGGGTCAACGAGCGCACCCGGATCTCGCGCGAGCTGCACGACCTGCTCGGCCACCACCTGACCGCGCTCAGCCTCAACCTGGAGGTCGCCGGCCACCTGTCCGAGGGCCGGGTCCGCGAGCACGTGCAGCAGGCCCACACCCTGGCCCGGCTGCTGCTGACCGACGTGCGCGAGGCGGTCAGCGCGCTGCGCGACAGCGGCGCGATCGACCTGGCGGCGGCGCTGCGGCCGCTGGCCGAGAACGTGCCCTCGCTGGCGATCCACATGGAGATCGACGACCCGCTGGCGCTCGACGACCCGGAGCGCGCCCACGTGCTGCTGCGCTGCACCCAGGAGATCATCACCAACGCCGTGCGCCATGCCGGCGCCGCCAATCTGTGGATCCGCGCCGCCCGCCGCGACGGGCGGATCGAGCTGGAGGCCCGCGACGACGGCCACGGGGTGGCCGAGATCGTCCCCGGCAACGGCCTGCGCGGCATGCGCGAACGGCTGGCGCAGCAGGGCGGCGGGATCGCCTACGGCGCCACGCCGGGGGGCGGCTTCGGCCTGTCGCTGTGGCTGCCGGCGAGCGCCGGGGACCTGGCCGCCACCGGCCCCGCCGGCCCGCCCGCCGCCGCGCGGCCGGCGGACGCCGCATGAACGCGGCCCGCCGCCGGCGGCCGCCCGGCAGGCGCCGGGCCCCCGGCTTCCGGGCCGGCTGCCCCTCCCATCGCCCCAGGAGCGCCCCATGATCCGCGTGTGTCTCGTCGACGACCAGACCCTGGTGCGCCAGGGCATCCGTTCGCTGCTGGCCCTGGCCGAGGGCATCGAGGTGGTCGCCGAGGCCGGCGACGGCAGGGAGGCGGTCGAGCTGATCCCCCGGGTGGCGCCGGACGTGGTGCTGATGGACATGCGCATGCCGGCGATGTCCGGGCTGGAGGCGCTGCAGGCGCTCGGCCGCCTCGGCCAGCTGCCGCCCACGATCATCCTGACCACCTTCGACGACGACCAGCTGGTGCTGGCCGGGCTCAAGGCCGGGGCCCGGGGCTACCTGCTCAAGGACGTGTCGCTGGAGCAGCTGGTGGGCGCGATCCAGACGGTCGCGGCCGGCGGCTCGCTGGTGCAGCCGGCGGTCACCCAGCGCCTGCTCTCGGGCCTGGAGCACATGCGCAACGACTTCGTCAGCCTCGACCGCCCCGACCCGCTGACCGACCGCGAGACCGAGATCCTGCGGCTGATGGCCTCGGGCTTCTCGAACAAGGAGATCGCCAATTCGCTGGGCGTGGCCGAGGGCACGATCAAGAACCACGTGTCCAACATACTGAGCAAGCTCGGCGTGCGCGACCGCACCCGGGCGGTCCTCAAGGCCTTCGAGCTGCAGCTGGTGTGAGCGGCGCCGCGCGGCCGGCGCCGGCCCCACGCCTTCATCGCCCCGCCCGGCCGGGCTGCTATAACCGGCCCGGCCGGCGTGCCGGGACCGGGAACCGGGCGGGCTGACCGCCCCCGACTTCCTTGGTACGATGACGGACTGCGCGCCCCGGTACCGCGGGGGCTGACCGCGGTACCCCCTGGAGAATCCTGAATGACCCGTTTGATCGAGATCCTGATTGCGCTGGCCATCGTGGTGGCGCTGTTCCTGGCGATCGGCCTGCTGCTGCCGTCCTCGCGCCACCTGCAGGAAGAAGTGGAGACCAACCGCAAGATGGCCATCGTGTACGACACGATCGCCAGCATGCGCCGCTTCGACGACTGGAACGTGCTGCCGCTGCAGGATCCGCGCATGCGCACCCGGCTGACCGGCCCGGAGACGGGCGTGGGCGCGGCCTTCGAGTACGAGTCCGACGAGCGCAAGCTCGGCACCGGCAAGTGGGAGATCGTGGAGGCGGTTCCCGGCAAGAGCGTCACCTACCGCCTGGAGAACCCGCAGCGCGGCCGCAACAAGACCATGACCTACACGCTGCGGCCGACCGGACGCAACAACCGCAACGTCAAGATCACCGCCACCTACCATGTCGACTACGGCTGGGACATCCTCGGCCGCTACCAGGGCCTGTACGTGCCGCGCAGCGTGGGCGACGCGATGAAGCTGAGCCTGTCGCGCCTGAGCAACATGCTGGCGACCGTCCCCAACGTCGACTACTCGATCCTGCCGGTGGCGCCGACCACGGTGCAGCTGCCGGCGGAGAACCTGCTGGTGGTCGAGGCCACGGTCGAGCGTAACAACGAGATCCTGCGCCGGCAGATGCAGGCCAACATGCAGTGGGTGCGCCGGGTGATGGAGGCCAACGACCTGGAGGCCGCCGGTCCGGTGCGGATCGTCACCACCGAGCTGGGCAGCGAGAACTACACCTTCGACGTGGCCCAGCCGGTGCGCAAGCGCGGCACCGGCCCGGCCCGCGAGCAGGCGGCCGAGGAAGGCGCCCAGGATGGGGAAGAGCAGCCTGGCGAGCGCCCGCTGTCGGTGCTGCCGCTGCCGTCCGGGGACGCTCCGGAGCTGGACATCACGGTCAGCGGCGACGGCAACCCGGTGGTGCACGTGCGCACCCAGCCGCGCACCGCGGCGGTCACCGCCTTCGCCGGGCACATGGCCAACCTGCCGAACGTGCGCGATTCGCTGCGCGCCTGGGCCCTGACACAGGGCTTCGAGACCGTCGACCGGCCGTTCGAGGTCTGGAAGAAGGGCATCGAGGCCGGGTTCACCGAGGAAGGCGAGTTCGACGTCTACTGGCCGCTGAAGTAGGCCTGCCGCCAGGCAGCCGGACAGCAGGGCGCCGCGCACAGTCGCGGCGCCTTGCGTTTGATACGCAGTCGAACCTGCGCGCGCTGGATATCGACCCGTAACGGAGTGTGGGCCTGCGGCCGGTTCGCTTTCGACGCGGCCGGCGCAGGCGCGATCGGCCTGTTATCTTCCCGCCATGCCGAAGCAGTCGCCCCGGGATCCCATGCGCGCGCCGTTGCCGCAGCGTCTGTTCGGCGCCTCGGGGGCGCTGCTGGCGGCGGCCGCGACCGCGCTGGCGGCCTATGCCGCGCATGGCGCCGAGGGCGAGGTGCGCGCCCACCTGTACATGGCGGCGCTGTTCGCCTTCGGCAACGGCATCGGACTGGCGGCGCTGGCCGCGCGCGTCGGCGGGCGGCTCGGACTGCTGGCCTTGGCCGCGCTGCTCGCGGGAACCTTGGTGTTCGCGGGCAGCCTGGTGTCGGCGAAGCTGCTGGGCGAACCGACCATGGCCGCCCCCTGGGGCGGCGGGCTGATGATCGCCGGCTGGCTGCTGCTGGCCGCGGACCGGTTGCGGCGCTGAGGCCGGCATGCCGCGCTTCGCCCGCGGTTTCGACACCGATGCGGCCTACGCGCACCTGGCGCGGCGCGACCGCCGGCTCGGGGCCTGGATGCGGAAGATCGGCCCGATCGCGCCCGATCCGCGCTGGCGCCGGCCGTTCGATCCGGTCGATGCGCTGGCCCGCGCGATCCTCTACCAGCAGCTTTCCGGCAAGGCCGCGGCCACGATCGTGCGCCGGCTCGAGGCGGCGATCGGCAGCGACCGCTTCCACTGCGACACCCTGGCGCGGATCGACGACGCGGGCCTGCGCGCCTGCGGCGTGTCCGGCAACAAGACCCTGGCGCTGCGCGACCTGGCCGCGCGCGAGGGGCGGGGCGAGATCCCGAGCCTGCGGCGGATGTCGACCATGGATGCGGACCGGATCGTCGCCGCGCTGGTGCCGGTCCGCGGCATCGGCCGCTGGACGGTGGAGATGATGCTGATGTTCCGCCTCGGCCGCCCGGATGTGCTGCCGGTGGACGACCTCGGGATCCGCAGGGGCGCCCAGCTGGTGGATCGCGCCGAGGCGATGCCGGCGCCGCGCGCGCTGGCCGCGCGCGGCGAGCGCTGGGGGCCGTTCCGCACCTACGCCAGCCTCTACCTGTGGCGGATCGCCGACACCGCGCGGCCGGCGCAGGCGCCGACCCCGCGTTCCCAGGAGTAGCGCCGCGCCGTTCCCGGCGCGACGTGCGCGCGTGCACCCGCGGGCGGCGGCGCCGCGGCGTTCAGGGCGGCCACCAGCGCCAGTGCCAGGGCTCGTGGACGATGCCGTGCGGATTGCCGCGCGGATAGCTCATCGCGAATCCGTGCCCGCCGGCGTGCTCGGCCAGCCAGGCGTAGGCCGGCGTGGCCTCGAACGATTCCTCGGCCGGCGGCTGGTCCGGGGCGCCGATGTCGATCGCGCAGCCGGAATGGTGCTCGCTGAAGCCGGGCGCGGCGTTCACCGCAAGGATCTCGTCCACCTGCTGCCCGCGCGCGCGCTTGCGCTCGAAGATGCCGAGCTGGTAGTCGTGGCTGCGGTAGCCGGAGATCGCCTCGAGCACGACGCCCGCGTCCAGCGCCGCCTGCCGCATCCGCGTCCAGGCGCGGGCGGCGCCGGGGTGCAGCCACAGCGGCCGCCGGTAGCGGTCGAAGCCGGCCAGGCGCAGCCGTTCGGGCTCGGGCACCAGCGGCAGACCGGTGCGGGCCGCATAGCGGTCGGCGTCCAGGCCGAGCGCCTGGAGCCGCTCGGCCAGCCGCGACAGCGGCAGCCGCGCGACCGGTCCCGGCCCCGGGCGGCGCCGCGCTTCGCGCGCGAGCGCGCGACGCGCCTGCGCCAGCCCGGGTTCCCGCGACAGCGCCGGGACCAGGGGCCGGAGCTCGCCGTCGCGCACGCAGGCGAGGTAGCGGCCGTCGCACTTGCGACGCAGCACCTGCTGCGCGGTCGCCAGCCGCCGCGCATCGGCGTTGGCGTGCGCGCGCAGCAGCGCGGCCGGCCAGATCTCGATCTCCGGCGTGTTCAGCAGCACGTGGCGGGCAGGGTGCATGCCGGCAGGGTAGCGATGCCGCGGAGGCGGCGCCATGCCGGGGGTGCGGGCGAGCGCGCCAGCCCGCGCAGCGGCGCGATCCCGAACCCGAGCGGGCCCATCTCAGCGCCCGAACACCAGCAGCGCGAGACCGGCCGCCAGCAGCACGGCGAGCACGGCGACCAGCAGCGGGACCACCTGCCTGCCGGCGCGGCGTTGGAGCATGCGGACGATGTGCAACATGGGTGTGCTCCTTTTTCGGTCGCAACGGGATCTGGAACCGGTCGTGGCATCGGCCGCCGGGCATCCGGGTCTGCGGCATCGCCGGTCGGACCGGGTCCGGCGCGCGTCCGGCATCGCGTGGCGCAGGTCATGGCTCCTTCCTGTCGCGCCTGGGCGGGGCGGTGGTGCCGCGCAGGCGGCCGGCCTTGCGCAGCGCGTCGCGCAGCACGTACTCGATCTGCGCGTTGAGGCTGCGCAGTTCGTCGTCGGCCCAGCGCTGCGCGGCGGCCAGCACCTCGGCGTTGATCCGCAGCGGGTAGGCCTTCTTCTCGCTCACGGCCCCGGCCGGTCCCGGCGGCCGGCGCGCGCGACGGCGACCAGCATCATGACGATCAGGGCGTTCACCGCCACCGCCATCACCACCACCACCGCGGTGGTGCGGGCGGCGTCGCCGCCAGCCCAGAGGATCGCCGCGGCCGTCGCCAGGATCGCGCTGCCGGCCATCCGCATCAGGGTGGCGAGGCGCTGGTCGAGCGGCGCCTCTCGGCTTCGCCGAGGCTCGCCAGGCGGCCGCCGGGCGGCAGCCGTCCCCGCGCCAGGGCCCGCGCCGCCAGGAAGGCCGGCACGCCGCTCAGCGCGAACACCAGTGCGACGGCGACATGGGTCGGCATGTCCGTGCCTGCTCCGTGAAAGGATGCGGATCTGATATCAAAATGATATCTGATCGACAAGAGCCGGCCGACGGGCGGCGGGCACGCGCCCGCGTGCGTCAGGGACGGGCGCCGGAGCGGGGCGCCGGGGCCGCGGCGCGGGCGCCGGGCTCAGGGGTCGGGATTGAGCAGCAGCAGCGGGGCCGGCCGGAATTCGCCGGTGGCATGGAGCCGGGCGCCGTCGGCGCTCCAGCCCAGGGCCTCGGCCTGCGGCAGCAGCGGCAGCGGGTGCAGGCGCGGGGGGCGGGCGAAGGCCCGTTCCCAGGTTTCGCCGGGGCCGCGCTCGTAGACCAGCACCTCCTCGTAGGTGAGCACCGCCAGGCGGCGCCCGTCGGGCGAGAGGTCGGCGGCGGTGACATGGCCGCGCAGGCTCGGCCGGCCCGGGTCGGCCTGGCGTTCGGCCTCGTCGGGCGCCGGCACGCCGGTCAGGGTGCCGAGCGGTTCGGCGACCAGGATCGCGTCGCCGGCCGACCGCAGCGGCAGCGAGAACACCTCGGGCGGCCGGCGCTTCTTGGATACCAGCAGGATCCGGCCGTTGGCGGCGTCGACCGCGACCGCCTCGCAGTCGCGCGGGCCGTCCGGCCAGCGGAACGCGATCGACCATGCGGCCGGCGCGCGCGCGCGCTCGGCGATCCGCGCCGGCTCCTCGACCACGTGCAGCTGCAGGGTGTGGCGCAGGCCGCCGTTGTCGCCGGTGTCGGCCACCAGCAGGTAATGGCGACCATCCAGGGTGAAGGCGGCCATGTCCTCCCAGTCGGTGTTGAGCACGCCCTCGATCTCGAGCACGCTGCGCACGCCGCCGCGCGGACCCAGGGCATAGAGCACGGGGCCGCCGCCACCGTCGTTGTGCACCCACAGCAGGTCCTCGTGGCGGCGCGATGCGGCTAGGCCGCTGACCGCGCCCAGGCGCTCGTCCAGCAGCAGTCCCGCCAGCTGCGCGGTGGGCGGCGCGGACAAGGCGCAGCCGCCGGCCAGCGCGGCGAGGGCGCAGGCGATCGCGCAGGCGGTCAGGTGCGGCGGCAGGATGCGGGATGGCGGGCGCATGCCGGCAGGATCGCATGCGGGCGCGCGCCCGCGCATCCGGCAGCGGCCCGGCCGGCCGCGGGGCCGCGCTACACTGCCGCGCCACCCGGTCCACGCCGCCCATGCCCGACCCCGCCCCGGTCACGCTCGGAACCCCGCTCTCGGCCCAGGCTACCCGCGCGCTGCTGCTGGGCGCCGGCGAGCTGGGCAAGGAGGTCGCGATCGAGCTGCAGCGGCTGGGAGTGGAAGTGGCCGCCGCCGACCGCTATGCCGATGCGCCGGCGATGCAGGTCGCGCACCGCAGCCACGTGCTGGACATGCTCGACGGCGCCGCCCTGCGCGCGCTGGTCGAACGCGAGCGCCCGCACCTGGTCGTGCCCGAGATCGAGGCGATCGACACCGCCACCCTGGTCGAGCTGGAGCGCGAATTCGCCGCGGCCGGCATTGCCACCCGGATCGTGCCGACCGCGCGCGCCGCGCGCCTGACCATGGACCGCGAGGGCATCCGCCGGCTGGCGGCCGAACGGCTCGGGCTGCCGACCTCGCCCTACCGCTTCGTCGATACCCAGGCCCAGTACCGCGCCGCGGTCGCCGCGCTCGGGCTGCCGTGCGTGGTCAAGCCGCTGATGTCCTCCTCCGGCAAGGGTCAGAGCCTGGTGCGCGGCGAGGCCGACATCGACCGCGCCTGGGACTACGCCCAGACCGGCGGACGCGCCGGCGCCGGCCGCTGCATCGTCGAGGGCTTCGTCGATTTCGACTACGAGATCACCCTGCTGACCGTGCGCCACGCCGGCGGCACCGCCTTCTGCGCGCCGATTGGCCACCTGCAGCGCGACGGCGACTACCGCGAGAGCTGGCAGCCGCAGCCGATGTCGCCGCGCGCGCTGGCGCGCGCCCGCGAGGTGGCGCGCGCGGTCACCGACGACCTGGGCGGCTGGGGCCTGTTCGGGGTGGAGCTGTTCGTGCGCGGCGACGAGGTCTGGTTCTCGGAGGTCTCGCCGCGGCCGCACGACACCGGGCTGGTGACCCTGGCCTCGCAGGACCTGTCGGAGTTCGCCCTGCACGCGCGCGCCATCCTCGGCCTGCCGGTCCATGCCGACGCGCAGGACACGATCGCGCTGCGCGGCCCGGCGGCTTCGTGCGCGGTGCTGGCGCAGGGCCACGGGGTGCCGGTGTTCGAGGGCGTGCAGGCGGCGCTGGCGCACCCGGACGCGGACCTGCGGCTGTTCGGCAAGCCGCGGGTCGAGGGCCAGCGACGGGTTGCGGTGACCCTGGCCCGCGCCGGCGACATCGACGCCGCCCGCGCCATCGCGCGCGATGCCGCCGCCGCCTTGACGCTGCGCCTGCGATGATCCGACCGACGCCCCGACCACCCCGGAGCAGGACCCGATGACCGACTTCAACGGCTATGCCGTGTTCTTCTTCCCGCAGGCGCTCGAGGCGCTGGGCGGCGCGATCAAGCCCTACCTGCAGGAGGGCGAGGCGGAGCCGCACGTGCTGTGCCGCGAGATCGACGCCGGCGGCCCGCTGATCCAGCTGACCATGGACGGGCGCACCACCAGCGGCCAGCACATCGACCTGCAGCTGATCCTGCCGACCAACATGGTCCGCATGATCGTGTCCGCGCGCAGCGACCCGGCCTTCGGCTTCGGCCCGCGCACCGCCGTCGCGCCGGTGCCCGACCGCGAACCGGTGGTCGAGGACG
>JBKHXI010000206.1:0-9553 GCA_046566095.1 Gammaproteobacteria bacterium
GCCTGCGCCAGCAGGTCGAAGCGGTAGTCGGCGAAGTGCTGCGCGGCTTCGGCGGCGGTGGCGTCGAGGCGGGCGAGGATCCATTTCTCGGCATCGGTGGTCGGCGCGGGCTTGCCCCCATCCGCCCCTCGGGCACCTTCCCCCGCACGCGGGGGAAGGGAATTCACGGGCCGGGCACCGTCCCGGCCCTCCGGCGCTGCCTCCGGGCGCTCTTCGGCGCGCGCGCCGGTGGCTCGCAAGCGCGGCTCGTCGCCCCCCGCAGGCGCCGGGAGGGAAAAACCTTCCGTGTTCATCAGCACGAAGCGGGTGGCGTTCCACAGCTTGTTGCAGAAGTTCTTGTAGCCCTCGGCGCGGCCGAGGTCGAACTTGATGTCGCGGCCGTGGCCGGCGAGCGCGGCGATGGTGAAGCGCAGCGCGTCGGCGCCGAAGGCGGGGATGCCGTCCGGGAACTCCCTGCGGGTGGCCTTCTCGATCCTGGCCGCCATCTGCGGCTGCATCAGGCCGGTGGTGCGCTTGGCGACCAGGTCGTCGAGCGCGATGCCGTCGATCAGGTCCAGCGGGTCGAGGATGTTGCCCTTGGACTTGGACATCTTCTGCCCGTGCGCGTCGCGCACCAGGCCGGTGATGTAGACGTCGCGGAACGGCACGCGCTCGCTGTCCGGGCGCTGCGGGAAGTCCTGGCCGACGAAGTGGTCGGTCATGAAGATCATGCGCGCGACCCAGAAGAAGATGATGTCGAAGCCGGTGACCAGCACCGAGGACGGCACGTAGCGCTCGAAGCCGCGCTTGGCCATCGCCTGCGGATCCGGCCAGCCCATGGTGCTGATCGGCCACAGCGCCGAGGAGAACCAGGTCTCGAGCACGTCCGGGTCCTGGCGCAGCCTGGGTGCGGTTGTAGGAGGGGCTTCAGCGTCGACCGGGCCTGTCGGGGCTGAAGCCCCTCCTACAGAGGCTGCGGCCTTGGCGCGCGCTTCCTCTTCCGTACGCGCGACGAAAATGTTGCCGGCGTCGTCGTACCAGGCGGGGATCCGGTGGCCCCACCACAGCTGGCGGCTGATGCACCAGTCCTGGATGTTGCCCATCCAGTGGCGGTAGGTGTTGATCCAGTTGCCGGGCACGAAGCGCACGTGGCCCTGCTCGGCCAGCTGCAGGCCGCGTTCGGCCAGCGCGTCCATCTTCACGAACCACTGGTCGGTGAGGTACGGCTCGATCGCCTGGCCGGTGCGGTCGCCGCGCGGCACCTGCAGCTTGTGCGGTTTCGTCTCGACCAGTAGTCCCTGCGCCTCGAGCTCGGCGACGATGGCCTTGCGCGCCTCGAACCGGTCCAGGCCGCGGTACGCCTGCGGAATGCCGATCGCGTCGGCGGAATCGCCTTCGACGACAGCGGCGTTGGGGGTGAACACGTTGAGCAGCGCAAGTCCGTGCCGCTGGCCGACCGCATGGTCGTTGAAGTCGTGCGCCGGGGTGACCTTGACCGCGCCGGTGCCGAAGGCGTGGTCGACGTAGGCATCGGCGATCACCGGGATCTCGCGGCCGGTCAGCGGCAGGCGCACGCTGCGGCCGACCAGGTGCGCATAGCGTTCGTCGTCCGGATGCACCATCACCGCGCTGTCGCCGAGCATGGTTTCCGGGCGGGTGGTGGCGACCACCAGGTAGTCGCGCATCTCGCGCAGCGTCTCCCGGCCGTCCGCGTCGCGCTCGACGTGCTCGTAGGCATCGCCGTCGGCAAGCGGGTAGCGGATCGACCAGAGGAAGCCGTCCTCTTCCTGGTTGACCACTTCCAGGTCCGAGATCGCGGTCTTCAGCACCGGGTCCCAGTTGACCAGGCGCTGGCCCCGGTAGATCAGGCCTTCCTCGTACAGGCGCACGAAGGCCTCGGTCACCGCGGCGGCCGGCATCGGGTCCATGGTGAACACGCTGCGGGTCCAGTCGCCGGAAGTGCCGAGCCGACGCATCTGCCGCTCGATGGTGTCGCCGGACTGCGCCTTCCATTCCCACACCTTGTCCACGAACTTCTCGCGGCCGAGCGAATCGCGGGTCTCGCCGCGGCCCTCGAGCGCGAGGTTGCGGCTGACCACCATCTCGGTGGCGATGCCGGCGTGGTCGCTGCCCATCTGCCACAGCACGTCGCGCCCGAGCATGCGCTGGTGGCGTACCAGCGCGTCCTGCAGGGTGTGCTGGAAGGCGTGGCCCATGTGCAGGGTGCCGGTGACGTTCGGCGGCGGCAGCAGGATCACGTAGGGCTCGCCCGCGCCGGAGGGCGAGAACGCGCCGCTGGCTTCCCATTCGGCGTAGAGCCGGGCCTCGAACGTGGTGGGATCGTAGCTGGGGGCAAGTTGCTGGGTCATCGTCGAATATTCCGGATGTCGTCCCGCGCGCAGCGTGGGACCTGCTTGTCCAGTGCGGAACCTGTGAAGCAGGTCCCTCGCTGCGCTCGGGACGACAGGTTTCTGGCATCCGCGCGACGGCGCCGCGCGTGCATCACATGTCGTGCTTGTTCACATCGAAGCCGCGCGCCTTGTACTGCTTCCAGCGCTCGCGCAGCGGTCCGCGCGCCGATTCGTCGGCCGGCACCACTTCCAGCACCCGCTCGACGGCGCCCGCGACCGCGGCGTCGCGCAGGTTGATCACGCACGGCCGCAGCGGCGCGTCGACCTCCGGGGGCGCGATCAGCACCGCGGCCTCGTCCTCGTCGACGTCCACGCCGGCGACCTGGTGCGGGATGAACACGTCCTCGCCCATGTCCCACAGCAGGTCGTCCAGGGTCTCGGCCTGGGCGGCGTCGCGCGCCAGCACCAGGGTCCACAACCCGGCATCGTGCGCCTTGCGCGCCAGTTCGCACACCAGCCGCAGCGGGTCGCTGCGGAAACGCTGCTTCGCGATCAGGTAGAAGTCGGCGCGCGGCATCGGCTGGTCAGGGTCCGGAAATATCCATGGCGTGGGCGCCGGGGGGCGCGGAAACGGCGGAAGCCGCCCTCGATAACCTGTCGTCCTGAGCGCAGCGAGGGAACTGCTTCTTTGCGTGGCCCAGGTGCTGGAAAGCAGGTCCCTCGCTACGCTCGGGACGACAGGCGCTGCGCTCGGGACGACAGGCGCTGCGCTCGGGACGACAGGCGCTGCGCTCGGGACGACAGGCGCTGCGCTCGGGACGACGAGGAGGGAGGCTATGCACCGGCCCGGTCGATCAGCCACTGGCTCAGCAGGCCGACCGGACGGCCGGTGGCCATGCCCTTGCGGCCGTCGTCGCTGCCGCTGCCGGCGATGTCCAGGTGCGCCCAGCGCTGGCCCTCGACGAAGCGCGACAGGAAGCAGCCGGCGGTGATCGCCCCCGCCCAGCGGCCGCCGATGTTGTAGACGTCGGCGTAGGTCGAATCCAGCATCGGCTGGTATTCGTCCCACAGCGGCAGGCGCCAGGCACGGTCGAAGGTCGCCTCGCCGGCGGCCAGCAGTTCCTCGGCGAGGTCGTCGTGCTTGCTCATCAGGCCCGAGGCGTACTTGCCCAGCGCCACCATGCAGGCGCCGGTGAGGGTGGCCACGTCGACCAGCGCCTGCGGCTCGAAGCGCTGTGCGTAGGTCAGCGCGTCGCACAGGATCAGGCGCCCCTCCGCATCGGTGTTGCCGACCTCGATGGTCTTGCCGGACATGCTGGTGAGCACGTCGGACGGGCGGTAGCTGTTGCCGTCGAGCATGTTCTCGACCGCCGGCGCCAGCACCACCAGGTTGACCGGCAGCTGCATCCCGACCGCGGCCACGAAGGTGCCCAGCACCGTGGCGGCGCCGCACATGTCGAACTTCATCTCCTCCACGCCGCCCTGGACCTTGAGATTGACGCCGCCGGTGTCGAAGGTGATGCCCTTGCCGACCAGCACGAAGGGCTTGGCGTCGCCGCCGTTGCGGTACTGCAGGACGACCAGCTTCGGCGGGTTGGCGGTCGCGCCCTGGCCCACGGCCAGCAGCGCGCCCATGCCCAGCTTCTGCATGTCCTCGCGTTCGAGCACCTCGCAGGTGGCGTTCTCGAACCGCGCCGCGAACTCGCGGGCCTGCTGCGCGATGTAGGCGGGATTGCAGATGTTGGCCGGCAGGTTGCCGAGCTCGCGCGCGAACTCCACGCCCGCGGCAATGGCGCGGCCCCGGGCCAGCGCGGCCTGGTCGTCGCCGGCGATGGCCAACGACGCCAGGCCGGTCTCGCTGCGCTTCTTGTTGTCCTTGCCCAGGGTGGCGGTGTAGCGGTAGGCGGCGTGGTCGGCGGCGATCGCGGCCTGGCGGATGTTCCAGGCGCGGTCGCGGCCGGGGACCTCCAGCTCCGACAGCGTGAACAGCGCCGAGCCGACCGGGCCGGTCTTCAGCGCGCGCACGGCGTCGGCCACCGCCTTCAGGTACTGGGCGACGCCGAACTTGGCCCGTTCGCCCAGGCCGACCACCAGCACCCGCTCGGCGGCCACGCCCGGCAGGTCGTGCAGCAGCGAGGTGCGGCCGGTGCGGCCGCTGAGGTCGCCGCGGCCGAGCAGGGCCTGCAGGCGGCCGCCGCTGGCGGCGTCCAGCGCCGCGCCGGCCGGGCTCAGGCCGTCGTCGGCGAAAGCGCCGACCACCACGCAGTCGCAGGCAGTGGTGGCCGCGGGGGCGGTGTTCAGGGTGAATTCGAGGGCCATCAACCAGGTTCCATTGTGTGGATGCGGGATTCCGTACAATCGCCCGTTCGCGCGGCCAGGGCCGCGAGGCGGCGAGGCAGGCCATCCAGCCCGTGCGGACCGCTGAAGCGAGCGCGCCGGCCATGGGGCCGGCGACGAAACGACCCCCCGATTCTAAGGCAAGCTCCCCGATGCCGCAGCCGCAGCTCCCCTCCGGTTCAGTTCCACCGCCCGCGAGGACCGGTCGGGGCGCCCGCGCCGGCGCCGGCAGGGCAGGCTAGGGACCCGCCGGCCGCCATGCGCACCCTCGACCGCTACCTGCTGCGCGAGTTCGCCCAGTCGGTGTTCGCCGCGCTGGTGGTGCTGGGCATGGTCAGCATGAGCGCCCTGATCGGGGTGATCCTGGACCGGATCGCGCGCGGCAAGGTGCCGGCCTCGCTGCTGCTGTCGCAGCTCGGGCTGCAGCTGCTGTCCTACCTGCCGCTGATCCTGCCGCTGGCGCTGATGCTGGGCCTGCTGCTGGCCCTTGGCCGCCTCTACCGCGATTCGGAGATGCCGGTGCTGGCGGCGGTCGGGGTCGGGCCGCGGCGGATGCTGCGGCCGCTGGCGATGCTGCTGGTGCCGGTGCTGCTGATCGTCGGCGCCTGCTCGCTGTGGCTGGGGCCCTGGGGGCAGCGGGTGTCGAACACCATGATCGACCAGGCCAACCGCAGCCTGGTGGTCGCGGGCATGGAGCCGGGGCGCTTCACCTCGCTGCCTGGCGGCGGGGTGGTCTACATCGGGGCGGTGTCCGAGGGCGGCGAGCGTCTGCAGCGGATCTTCGTCCACCGCCGTGAGGGTGACCGCGTCGACGTCACCACCGCCGCCGGCGGCCGGCTGTACTTCGACGGCGCGCAGCAGCGTTACCTGCGGCTGGAGGACGGCTTCCGCGTCGAGGGCCCGGACGGCGAGGGCCGCGACTACCGGCTGATGCGCTACGCCGCCAACGAGATCCGGCTGCCCGATCGCGAGGAAGTCGCCGAGCCCGACGATCCGGAGATCCTGCCCACCACCGCGCTGCTGCGCGACCCGCGGCGCGAGGCCCAGGCGCAGCTGCACTGGCGCATCGCCCCGCCGCTGCTGGCGCTGGCCTTCGGCCTGCTGGCGGTGCCGCTGGCGCGCGGCGGCCCGCGCCAGACCCGCTACGGCCGGATCCTGCTCGGCTTCCTCGCCTACCTGGTCGGCATGAACCTGGCCACCCTGGGCACCGAGTGGCTGGCCACCGGCAAGCTGCCGGCGGCGCTGGGGCTGTGGTGGCTGCTGCTGCCGCTGCTGGCGCTGGGCATCTGGTTCTACCTGCGCGACGGGCGGCCGGCCCGGCGCCGAAGGTGGCGGCGATGACCGCCGGCCTGGTGCGGTCCGGCTTCCCGAAACTGTTCGACCTGTACGTCGGGCGGGTGGTGCTGGGCACGGTGCTGCTGACCTGGGCGATCCTGCTCGGGCTGGACATGGTGCTGGCCCTGGTGGAGGAGACCGGCGACTTCGGCAAGGGCCGCTACGGCTTTCCCGAGGCCGTCGCCTACGTGCTGTACACCGCGCCGCGGCGCGCCTACACCCTGTTCCCGACCGCGGCGGTGATCGGCGCGCTGATGGGTCTGGGGCAGCTGGCCGCCTCGTCGGAGTTGACCGCGCTGCGCGCGCTGGGCCTGTCGCGCCGGCGCCTGAGCCTGGCCGCGGCCACCGCGCTGGCACTGCTGACCGGGCTGATGGTGCTCAGTGGCGAGACCATCGGCCCCTGGGGCAACCGCCAGGCCGATGCGGTCAAGGCGGCCTCGATGTCGGACGACCTGGTGGTGGCCCAGTACTCCGGCCTGTGGGCGCGCGAGGGCGACGTGTTCCTCAACGCCCAGACCGGCATGGAACGCGCCGAAGGCGACGACCGCTGGCTGGAACTGCGCGACGTGCGCCTGTACGAGTTCGACGAGGCCGGCCGGCTGCAGTCGATCGCGCGCGCAGCCGCCGCCGAGCACCGTCCGGGCGGCTGGCAGCTGCGCGACGTGGTCCGCACCCGCTTCGGCGAGGCCTCGGTCGAGCAGGTCCGGGTGCCGGCCGAGACCTGGGAATCCAACCTCGACGATACCGCCCTGCTGGCCGGGGTGACCCGGCCGCGCTACCTGCGCTCGGACGAGCTGCGGCGCAGCATCGACTACTACCGGCGCAACGGCCTGGATGCCGCGGCCTTCGAGGAGATCTACTGGGGCCGCTGGTTCTTCCCGCTGAACGTGCTGGCGCTGTGCCTGGCCGCCATCCCGTTCGCCTTCGGCACCCTGCGCAGCGGCGGGCTCGGCAAGCGGCTGTTCATCGGCATCGTGTTCGCGCTGGCCTTCTGGATGCTGCAGGAACAGTTCGTCAAGGCCGCCAGCGCCTACCGCTTCGACTACCGCATCGCCTTCCTGGTGCCGCCGCTGGCGATGCTGGCGATCTCCGCCCTGCTGTTCCGCCGCCGCTCCGGCTGAGGGCGCGCCGGCGCAGGCGCGGCGGCCGCATACGCAGGAGCGGGCCTTGCCCGCGATGGCGTTCCCCGCGACCATGCCGGCGGGGCATCGCGCCCAAGGGGCGCTCCTACGGGGTGGAGGAACGCGGGCACGGGGCGCGCCTGCGGGGGTGCGCTGGATCGCGCCAGCGGAAAAGGCGTTTCGCAGGAGCGCCCCTTGGGCGCGATCCCTACCGGCCCGGCGGCACGCGCAGCAGCCGGGTACCGCTGGCGCGGTCGTGCCAGGCCAGGCGCCCGCGGTCGAACCAGGCCCACCAGAACCCGGCCCCGGCCGCCAGCAGCGACAGCGTGCCCACCGCATAGCGCCGCCACAGCGCCCCCCAGCCGGGCACGCCGCCGTCGGCCGCCACCAGCCGCAGCCGCCATGGCCGCATGCCCAGGGTCTGCCCGCCGCGGCGCCAGCTGACGGTCGCGTACAGGCCGGTGACCAGCCAGCAGCCGATCCACAGCAGCCAGCCGAGCAGGGTGAATGGCGCCACGAACTCGCGCGCGTCGTGCCCGGCCAGCAGGTAGCCGAGGTTGAACAGGAACGACAGCGCGAACCACAGCGCCGCCGCCGGCCACAGGTCGTAGAACAGCGCCAGCAGGCGGCGGCCGACCAGGGCCTGCGGCGGGGTGGGCGCAACGGGTGCATCGGGCATCGCGCCAGCATAGCGGCGCCCCGGGGCGGCCGCTAAGCTGCCGCCATGTCCGGAGCCACTCCCGCCGAGCGCCGCACCCGGGCCATGCGCCGGCCGCCGCTGCCGGAGCCCGACCAGGCGCTGATCGACGGCTTCCTCGACGCGGCCTGGGCCGAACAGGGCCTGGCGCGGAGCAGCCTGGACAGCTACCTGCGCGACCTGGCCGGCTTCGCACGCTGGCTGGCCCTGCGCGCCGGCGTTGCGCCGGCGCAGCCGGGCGTGCGCGGCAGCGGCATTGCGCCGGTTGCGGGCCAGGCCGGGGCCGCACCGGCCGCGACGGCACCGGCCGCGGCCGCGGGCGCCGGCGCGCTGGCCGGGGCCGACCGCGCGGCGGTGTTCGACTACCTGGCCGCGCGCACCCGCGAGGGCTACGCCCCGCGCAGCAACGCCCGGCTGCTGTCGGCGCTGCGCGCGTTCTACGCCTGGCAGCTGCGCCGCGGCGCGCGCGGGGACGATCCGACCGCGCTGCTGGACCCGCCCAGGCTGCCCCGTTCCCTGCCCAAGGCGCTGGCCGAAAGCCAGGTCGACGCACTGCTCGCCGCCCCCGATACCGCCACGCCGGAGGGCCTGCGCGACCGGGCGATGCTGGAGCTGATGTACGCCTGCGGGCTGCGGGTGAGCGAGCTGGTCGACCTGCCGGCGAGCGCGCTGAATCTGCGCCAGGGGGTGCTGCGGGTGACCGGCAAGGGCGGCCGGGAGCGGCTGGTGCCGCTGGGCGAGGAGGCGCAGGCCTGGCTGCAGCGCTACCTGGACGAGGCGCGACCGGGCCTGGCCGGCAAGCGCGACCTGGCGCCGCTGTTCCTCACCGCGCGCGGCGCGGCGCCGAGTCGGCAGCAGTTCTGGCGCACGGTCAAGCGCTGCGCTGCGGTCGCCGGCATCGATCCGGCCCGGATCAGCCCGCACGGCCTGCGCCACAGCTTCGCCACCCACCTGCTCAACCACGGCGCCGACCTGCGCGCGCTGCAGATGCTGCTCGGCCACAGCTCGCTCTCCACCACCCAGATCTACACCCTGGTCGCCCGCGAGCAGCTCAAGCAGCTCCACGCCAGGCATCACCCCAGGGGCTGAGCACGCGGGGATCGCGCCCAAGGGGCGCACCTACCAGGCAGCGCATGCTTTTCGTAGGAGCGGGCCTTGCCCGCGATGCCTGGGTCGGCGGCTGCGCGGGGGATCGCGCCCAAGGGGCGCTCCTACGCAGGGAGCCCATGCCTTTCGTTCGTAGGAGCGGGCCTTGCCCGCGATCGCCATGACCATGAGGGGGCAGGATCGCCGCGCATCCGCCGAGCGGCTCCGCCGGTCCGGCCGGCCGCCCATCGCGTGCGACAATCGGGAACCCCGCCGGCCGGCCATGGTCGGACCTGCCTTCGAGACACGCCCGGAATGCCGATGAACCTGCCCGCCGCCTCCCCGACGATTTCCCCGGCCCGCCGTCTGCCCGGCCCGCTGGGCCTGCGCGCGACCGCGCTCCTGTTCGGCGTCGCCAGCCTGTCGGCCTGCGCGCAGGCGCCCGGGGACCGGGACGCCGCGGCGGGCCCGCCTGCGGCGATTTCCTCGCCGGGCGAGCCCGAGGTCGAGGCCGGCACGCCGGAGGCCCGCGCCCGCGACGCCATCCGCCAGCTCAACAGCCAGGTCCGGATCGACCGGATCGGCCCGGCCCCGGTGCCCGGCTTCCGCGAGGTGGTCGTCGGCGGCCAGGTGGTCTACGTGACCGA
>JBKHXI010000207.1:0-6569 GCA_046566095.1 Gammaproteobacteria bacterium
CCTGTGCTCGTGGATGTAGGGTCATCATCACAGGATCGGCCATGGCGGCGACCCGTCAACCATGGCTCCAATGAAGCGGGTGTGTCCCGCGGCGTGCTTCGCACGTCGTGTTGCCGCGGGACGAGAACCAACGGCGTGCTAAGCATGTAGTGCCGGAGATGGAGTGCCTTCGGACGGCGGTTCGATTCCGCCCACCTCCACCAACAGTAAGGGCCTGGATCGCATCCAGGCCCTTCTTCTTGGGCCGGTCCGGCGGGAGCGGCCGCCCGGGCCGGACGGCCCGCCGCCGCCTCACTGCGCCGGGATCTCCGCTTCCACCAGCCGGGCGAGCAGTTCCAGCGACTGCTGCCAGCCCATGCGGCAGGCCTCGGCGGGGATGGCGTCGGGCAGCCCGTCCTGTTCCACGGTCAGCTCGGTGCCGCCGGACACCGGCCGCAGCGTATAGGTCGCCAACATCTCGCCCGCCAGCGCGGCATCGTCGAAACGGTCGGTGGCCACGAGCCGCCGGTTCGGCACGATCTCGCGGAAGCTGCCGCCGAAGCTGTGGCGCTGGCCGTTGTCCAGGTTGACGAAGCTCATGCGGTAGTCGCCGCCCACGCGCAGGTCGTAGGCGTGCAGCTCGGCGACGAAGCCGTCGGGCGGGTACCACTTCACCATTGCCGCAGGCTCGGTGAGCGCGCGCCACAGGCGTTCGGGTGGGGCGCGGAACACGCGCAGCTGGGTCAGGCGGTAGGGCATGGCGGGGCTCCTGTGACGGGTGGGTCGGGGTCGTTGGCGAGCGGCAGCAGCCGCTCGAGGTAGCGCTTGAGGTGGGCGATGGCGTCCAGCGCGGCGCGGGGGTCGCCGAGCGCCTTGGCGAGCACGAAGCCGCCCTGCAGCACCGCCTGGGTGTGGCGCGCCAGGCTCCCGGCGCTCCAGTCGGCGTCCGGGGCGTGCGCGGCCCGGGCCGCTTCGATGGTCGGAATCAGGGTGCGCGCATGCGCCTGGATGCCGGCCCCGCAGGCGGCCTGCAGCGCGGGGTGGCTGGCGAAGGTCTCCTGCACCAGGGTGCCGAGCAGGCAGGTGAACTCGGGCAGCTCGCCGCGGACCAGGGCGGCGCGGAAGTCCAGGTAGGCCAGCAGGCGCGCGCGCGGATCGGCCACCTGCCAGTACGGGGCGGTCTCGAACAGGCTGCCGGTGACCGCGTTCCAGTATTCGATGGCGGCCAGCGCCGCCGCTTCCTTGCTGGCGAAATGGTGGAAGAACGCCCCCTTGGTGAGGCCGGCGGCCCGGCACAGGTCGTCGACCGTGGTGCCGGTATAGCCGCGGGTGCGGAAGGTGGCGAGCGCCGCCTCCAGGATGCGGGTGCGCGCGTCGGGCGCTGCCGGGGCGGCGGAGCGCGGACGGCGCGGCATCGGCGGGCTCACAGGTAGCCGGTCACCGCGGGCGCGGCGTCCCAGCGGTCGTGCGCGCCGTCCACGTAGCGCACCGGCAGGGAGGCGCGCTGCTCCGGGTCCAGCCCTTCCAGGCAGGCGATGCTCACCGCCACCCCGCTGCCGTCGACCGCCATGCCGAACGGCTTGATGCCGCAGACCGTGCAGAACCGGTGCTGGATGCTGCGCGCACCGAAGGCGTAGGTGGCGAGCCGGTCCTCGCCCGCCGTCAGCCGGAAGCGCCCGGCCGGCACGAAAGCCAGCCAGGCGCGGCCCATGGCGCAGATCGAGCAATTGCAGCGCAGGGTGCCGGCCTGCAGGTCGGCCTCGGCTTCGAAGCGGACCGCGCCGCAATGGCAGCGGCCGGTGTAGGTCGTCAGGGGCATGGCGCGCTCCATGGCAGGCATGCCCACGGTATATACCGACCGGTTGGTATGTCAAGCGCCGACCATCGGATTCCCCGGGCGCAACGGGCCCACATAGAACGGTGTCCCGGCCGGAGTCGGCCCGTGGCAGTCGGCTTGGCGATGTCCCGGACGTCCGCACCCCGTGGCTGCGCTGACGGCGGCGCATGGGATCCCGAGTACGATGCAAGCCGCTTGCCGGGCGTGCATGCGATTGACTTCCGGACGCCGCCCGGGCGTCGGAACAAAAAAGGGGCCGCTTGCGCGGCCCCTCCCCCTCCCCAGTCCGTCCTCGCGAGGATGACCGGGAGAGATGCTGGATCGTCCTCAGCCGCGGATCGGCACCAGGGTGATCTCGACCCGGCGGTTCTGGGCGCGGCCGGCCTCGGTGTCGTTGCTGGCGATCGGGCGGGTCTCGCCGGCGCCGACCACGATCATGCGGTCGCGCATCACGCCGCGGCTGCCCAGGTAGTTGGCGACCGCGCTGGCGCGGCGCTCGGACAGGCGCTGGTTGTAGTCGGCCGCGCCGACGCTGTCGGTATGGCCGGCGACCTCGATCAGGGTCTGGTTGTACTCGTTGAGGGTCTGCGCCAGGTTGTCGAGGACCGGGCGGAACTGCGGCTGCACCTCGGCCGAGTCGAAGCCGAAGGTGATCGCGCCGGGCATGTTCAGGGTGATGTTGTCGCCCTGGCGGACGACGTCCACGCCGGTGCCTGCCATGCGGCGGCGCAGCTCGGCCTCCTGGCGGTCCTGGTAGGCGCCCACGGCGCCGCCGGCGAGCGCGCCCACGCCGGCGCCGACCAGCGCGCGCTGGCGGCGCTCGGTGGCGTCGTCGCCGGTGAGCAGGCCGGCGACCGCGCCGATGCTGGCGCCGATGATGGCGCCGGTGCGGGTGCGGTTCGGGTCGTTGGGATCGGTGGTCTGGCCGGTATAGGTGGCGCAGCCGGTCAGGGTCATGGCGCCGGCCAGCGCGCTGGCGAGCAGGGTCTTGCCGAAGAAGCGGTTCATGCGGGAGCCTCCAGAGGGGATTTATGAATACGCGTCGCATGCTAGCGCGCCGCCCTGTCGCCGCCGGGTGATGCCGCGGCGGGCGGTTCAGGCGCGGTTGCGCCCCCGCTCAGCCGCGGTTCGCCTGCCGGCCAGCGCCTGCCACGCCGCCAGCGCCGCCGCCCTGCCGGCGTCCAGTTCGACCAGGGGGCGCGCGGGATAGCCGGGCGCGCAGCGGCGCAGATCCTGCGCCGCCTCCCACGGGGCGTGCCGAAGCCGCGCCGGCAGCTTGGCCAGTTCCGGGAGCCAATGGGCCAGGTAACGGCCCTGCGGGTCGAAGCGCCGCGACTGCAGCACCGGGTTGAACACGCGGAAATACGGCGCCGCGTCCGCGCCGGTCCCCGCGGTCCACTGCCAGCCCTGGGTATTGTTGGCCAGGTCCGCGTCGACCAGCGTGTCCCAGAACCAGCGGGCGCCGTGGCGCCAGTGCATCCGCAGGTGCTTGGTCAGGTAGCTGGCCACGATCATCCGCACCCGGTTGTGCATCCAGCCGGTCTGCCACAGTTCGCGCATGCCCGCATCGACGATCGGCACGCCGGTGCGCCCCTGCTGCCAGCGTCGCAGCTGCCGGGGCTCCGGCCGGTTCCAGTCGAAGTCGTCGAAGCGCGGGTCGAGGTTGCGCTCGGGCGTCTCCGGGAAATGGTGCAGCAGGTGGTGGCAGAACTCGCGCCAGCCCAGCTGTCGCAGGAACTGCGCGGCGGCCTCCTCCACGCCCGGCGCGGCGGCCTGGGCGCGGCGCAGGCCGGCCACCACCCGGTGCACCGAGATTTCGCCGAAATGCAGGTGCGGCGACAGCCGCGAGGTGCCGGCCACCACCGGCAGGTCGCGGCACTCGGGATAGACGGCCAGGGACTGGTCGAGGAAACGGTCCAGGGCCGCGAGCGCGCCGGCCTCGCCCGGGGTCCAGCGCTGCCAGAAGCCGGCATCCCAGGTCCGGCCCGGAGCCAGCCGCAGCACCTCGGGCGCGACCCCGCCGGGCGCGTCGCGGACGTCCTCGATGCGTTCGGGCGGGTCCCAGGTCGCCGGTTCGCGCCAGCGCGCCAGCGCCGATTTCCAGAACGGCGTGAACACCCGGTAGGGATCGCCGGCCCGGGTCTCGACCTCCCAGGGTTCGAACAGCAGGGCGCCGTTGTAGCTGTCCGCGCGCAGGCCGAGCCGGCGCAGGCTGCGCTTGATCGCCGCATCGCGCTGCTCGATGGCCGGCTCGTAGCGCCGGTTCCAGAACACCGCATCGGCGCGGGTGACGTCCGCCAGCGTCTGCAGGGTGGCCAGGGTCGGCCCGACGAAGCGCCGCAGCCGGTTGCCGCGCCGGCGCAGCGCTGCGTCCAGGGCGTCCAGCGAGCGCTGCCGCCACGCGTTCGAGGCCGCGCCCGGCGCCCATCCGCCCTCCTCGTCCGGGGCGTGGATGTAGACCGGCAGGATCGCGTAGCCGCCGTCGAGCGCCGCCTTCAGCGCCGGGTTGTCGGCCAGGCGCAGATCGTCGCGGAACCAGACCAGGGCGACCGACATCGAAGGCTCCACGCACGCGACCGCCGGAGCATACGCCGGTCCGCCCCGGCCGCAAGACAGGCAACGTCCGGCAGACACGGCGGCCGGTCCCGCCCGGAAGCGAACTCGGCGACCGGGGACCGCGGCCGCACGGGTCGAAATCGTTGCACTCGGACGGTGCGGGCGGTCGCGGGCAAGGCCCGCGCCTGCGACGGTGCACGCCTGTGGAAACACGTCATCCGAAGAAGCCCGTTGTCCCGATGCCGGGAGAAGATGCAAAAAAAGGGCCCGGCAATGCCGGGCCCTTGGAAGCAGCGCGGGCGGGCGGTCAGTAGGTGACCGTGACCGAGTTGCTGCAGGAGGTCGAGTCCTTGATGCAGACCTTGAAGGTCGCCTTGCTGCGCTTGGGCAGCGAGGTGTTGTCGGTATAGCTGCCGGTGTTGGAAATGCCGGCCGCGATCTTGTTGCTGTCGCGCCACACGTCAACGTGACTGGCGCTGCCGGTGGTCCAGCTCAGGGCGACGCCGGTGGTGGTGCCCTTGCTCTTGATGGTGGACGCCGACAGGTTGCTCGGCGCGGTATCGCCCGGCGGCGGTTCGGTCCCGCCTCCGCCCTGCAGTTCGTCCAGCGCCGCCTTGGCGCGGATCAGGCCCCAGCCGTAGGCGTTGTCGCGTCCGCTGGCGCCCAGGTCCTCGGCGGTGACGGCCAGCGCATCGCGGACCTGCTGGTTGCTCCAGCCCGGGTTCGCGCTCCAGATCAGCGCCGCGACGCCGGCCACGTGCGGGGTCGCCATCGAAGTGCCGTCGTAGTAGGCGTAGCCGCTGCCCTGGTTGTCCGGCACGGTGCTGACATTGGCAGTCACGCCGATCTTGTTGGCCACCAGGTACTGCCCGTCCTCCTGGCTCATGCTGACCGCCGGGATCGCCGGGCCGGCGCTGCCGAGGGTGCCGCTGAAGCCGCCGGGGGCGTTGTTGTAGATGATCACCGCCGCCGCGCCGCCGTTGTAGGCGTTGTTGACCTTGTCGGCGAAGCTGATGTCGCCGCGCTCGCACAGCACGGTCTTGCCGGTCCAGCTGCCGGAGCTGGTGCAGCGGCCGCCGCTCACCAGCGCGCCGCTGGCCGTGCCCTGGTAGGTGTACTCGAGGGCGGAGACGATGTAGGACACGCCGTCGACCGAGGTGGTGGCCGACACGAACGGCACCGTGCTGAGCACGCCGACGCCCGGGGCCGCGAGTTCGACCTGGTCGTTCTGCTGCGAGAACGAGGCGATGGTCTTGGTGCTGTCGATGGCCGCCACCGAGACCACGCTGTTGTAGGAGGCCGGGTAGCTCTTGCGGGTGTTGCCGCCGTTGCCGGCCGCCGCCACGCTCAGCACGCCCTGGCTGTACAGGTTCTCGAAGGCGCTGTTCTCGCTGTTGCTGCTGAAGCTGCCGCCCAGGCTCATGTTGATGACCTTGGCGCCGGCGTTGGCGCAGCGGTTGGCCGCGTCGACCAGATCGGAGCTGTAGCTCCAGCCGCAGGTCTCGCCGTCGAACACCTTCAGGATGAACAGAGAGATGCCGCCGGTGTTGACGCCGACCACGCCGGAGGTGTTGTTCTTGGCGGCGATGGTGCCGGCCACGTGCGAACCGTGGCCGCAGGTATCGTTGTTCCAGCCGCTCGGGTAGCCGCCGGCCAGGTTCACGCCCTGGAAGTCCTCGTGCGCGGCGTGGATGCCCGAGTCGATCACGCACACGGTGATGCCGTCGCCGGTGGTGCCGGTCGCCCAGACCTCGGGCGCCTGGACCATGCCGATGCCGTACGGCTGCACCTGGCCCATCGGCTTGCGGATCGGGTCGGCCTCGACCAGCTTGACGTTCGGGTTGTTGCGGATGCCGTCGATCGCCTGCGAGGGCAGGCTCACGGCGAAGGCGTTGATGCCGTCGAAGGCATGGTGGATCTCGCCGCCCGCGCCCTGCAGCGCGCGCTGCACCTGGGCCTTGCTGCCGTCCTTGAACTGGACCCAGACGCGTTCCTTGTTTGCGCCCTGCTGGGCCAGGCTGGCGCTCGCGCCGACGGTCATCGCCAGGCCAAGCAGCAGGGCCCCGGTCAGTGTGCGTTGCTTCATGAAATGCGTACTCCCCCACAGAAAAAAGAATGCGGGCTTGACAGCGCCCGCGGCGGGCGGTCCGGAAACGACCGCCCGCGCACCTTACGGCAGCGTGAAGGCCGGGTCATG
>JBKHXI010000208.1:0-6844 GCA_046566095.1 Gammaproteobacteria bacterium
TCGCCAAGGCGCTGGTCGAACGCGAGGCCGGCCGCGCGCTGGCGGCGCTGGGCCTGGCCGATGCGCCGCGGTTCTCGGTGCCGATGCCGTTCAACACCCTGCTGTGGCGGGTGGTGGCGATGACGCCGGACGGCTTCGTCGAGGGCGAACGCTCGCTGGTGGCCGACCGCGGGCCGATGCGCCTGCGCCACCACCCCTTCGACCCGGACGCGCGCAGCGCCCTGGCCGCCGTCGCCGACGCGCCCGCGGTACGGCGGCTGCGCTGGTTCAGCCACGGCTTCATGAAGCCGCAGTTGCGCGACGGCAGGCTGGTGCTGAGCGACCTGCGGATGGGTGCCGAGCCGGATTACACCTTCAACTTCGCCGTCGCCGAGCCGGACGGTCGTGGCTGGCGCGCGATCCCGCCGGAGCAGCTGCGCTGGCCCTGGGAGGCGCGGCGCCGGCTGGCGGGCTTGTGGGAGCGGATCTGGCGCCAGCCTGCCGCCGACGCCAGGCCGCCGCGCGCGGTGCGTGCGGCGGCGGAGGGTTGACGCCAGGGCTGCCGTCATTCCGGGCGCAGCCGTCGGGCATGGCGAAGGGGGAAAGTCGGCCCTTCCCGGCAGACAGAAGCAGGTCCCTCGCTGCGCTCGGGACGACATGGCGGGGAAAGTCGAGGCTAGGCTAGTAGACCGTCGCCCGCGCCTGCACGAAGGAATAGAAGAACACCGCGTCCGGGTCGTTCTGCACCTGCTGCATTTCGCGGCGCATGCCCTCGACGGTGGCCGGTTCGACCTTGCCGGCCGCCACCAGCTGGTCGGCGGCGGACAGCAGAAGCTCCTCCCAGAACGCGATCATCCGCTTGCGCCGGGCCGGTTCGCGGTTGTCGAAGTGGAAGGTCTTGATCTCGGTGGCCACGTCGCGGAAACCGCCGGCCAGCAGCAGGTTGCCGAGCTTGGCGCCCACGAACGGGTCGCCGCCGCTGTCGATCTGGAAGTCGTTGAAGGCCATCCAGTAGCGCCAGGTGTCCGGCGAGTAGGGGTCGAGCAGGAACGAGGCGTTCATGACCTCGGTGACGTACACGGTCGATCCCGGTGCGAGCACCCGCCGCACCTCGCTGAGCACGCGGGCCGGCGCGGGCACGTGCTCGAGCACCCAGCACAGGAAGGCGGCGTCGAAGCGCCGCGGCTCGAACGGCAGGTCGCTGGCGTCGGCCTGGTGCAGTTCGTAGCGGCCGTCCAGCCAGGGCATGCGCCCGAGGTTGTCGCGCGCGGCCGACAGCTGCTGGGCGTTGAGGTCCACGCAGGTCACGTGCAGGTCCGGGAAGCGGCGCAGCAGGATCTCGGTCTGCGCGCCCACGCCGCTGCCGACCTCGAGCAACCTCCGCGCGTCGGCGTAGTCGATGTTGCGGAAGATGGTCGATTCGGCCAGCCGCGCCTGGCGCTGCAGCCGGGCCTGTTCCACCGGCGAGAAGCCGTGCAGGTAGGGGAAGTCGGTGCTGGAACGGGTCGGATCGCTCATTGGCCTGGCTTTCGTGGAAGCGCCCCTCGGGCGCGATGCATGCCGATCGTGGATTGTGGCGCATCGCGGGCAAGGCCCGCTCCTACGAGGGGCAGGGCATTGACGGCGCGCCGCGTTCGTAGGAGCGCCCCTTGGGCGCGATCGGGGGCTGCGGGTACGTTCCATCGCGGGCAAGGCCCGCTCCTACGGAGGCAGGCGCCGGCGGGGAGGGTCAGGCGGCGACGGGCAGGGCCGGGGCGACGCCGGCCGCCAGGGCGTCGAAATAGTCGCGGGTCAGGTGCAGCTGCGCCTTGGCGCATTCGGCGCGCTGCACCACCGCCAGGAAGGCGCGGTTCTCCGGCCGGTCCTTCGCGTACCAGCCCAGGTGCTTGCGGGCGATGCGCACGCCCGCCTGCTCGCCGTAGAAGGCGTACAGGTCGGCGAGGTGCCCGAGCAGGAGGTCGCGGATCTCGGCCGGGCCGGGCTCCGGCAGCTGCCGGCCGGTGGCCAGGTAATGGGCGATCGCGCGGAAGATCCACGGCCGGCCCTGCGCGGCGCGGCCGACCATCACCGCATCGCAGCCGGTCGCGCGCAGCACCGCGGCGGCCTTGTCAGGCGAGTCGACGTCGCCGTTGGCGATCACCGGAATCGCGACCGCGGCCTTCACCTGCGCGATCGTCGCGTACTCCGCCCGGCCGGCATACATCTGGTCGCGGGTGCGGCCGTGCACCGCCAGCGCGGCGATGCCGCAGTCCTGGGCGATGCGCGCGATGGCGACCGCGTTGCGCCGCTCGGCGGCCCAGCCGGTGCGGATCTTCAGCGTCACCGGCACTTCGACCGCGGCCACCACCGCCGCCAGGATCCGCGCCACCAGCGCCTCGTCGCGCATCAGCGCGGAACCGGCCCAGGCTTTGCAGACCTTCTTGGCGGGGCAGCCCATGTTGATGTCGATCAGCTGCGCGCCGTGGTCGACGTTGTGGCGCGCCGCGTCCGCCATCACCGCCGGCACGGTGCCGGCGATCTGCACACTCGCCGGCGCCGGCTCGCCGGCGTGGTCCATGCGCCGCAGCGACTTGGGCGTGCCCCACAGGCGCGGGTCGGAGGTGGTCATCTCCGACACGCACAGCCCCGCGCCCAGGCGCTTGCACAGCACCCGGAAGGGCTTGTCGGTGACCCCGGCCATGGGTGCGAGGACCACGGCCGGCGCGATCTGGTGGGGGCCGATGCGCATCGGTGTGGATTGTACGGGTGGGCCGCTCGCCGGGCGCGGCTCTGCGGACGGCGCCCTAGCGTCGCCGCGGTCCCGGGCGCACGTGCCGGGGAAGGTGTCGCGGGTCGGCGCGGGCGACGGGCGCGGCGCGCGCGCGCGCCTCGAGCCGCGCCAGCAGCGCTTCCAGCGCGGCCGGCTCCCAGTCGCGGATCATCGCCCGCAGGACCAGGCGCTCGGCACGGCGCCCGGTATGCGCATCGTGCAGGGCGCGGATCCGCGCCCACAGCAGGCGCCAGGTCGGCCGCAGCGCGGGGTCCGGCGGGAGATCGTAGCGGTCCACGCCGTCCGATGGCGGTGCCGGCGGACTATCCGCGCTGCGGCCGGCCGCGCATCGGCGGCGGGCCGTGCCTGCGGTTGGGCCGCCCGTCGGGTCCGTAGCGGCTCGGCCAGATCCGCATCGGATGGTCCACGCCCAGGTAACGGGCCAGGATCGCCTCGGCCTTGGGGTAGGGCCTGCGCGCGGCCTCGCCGAGGGCGGCGCCGTCGGGGTACCCTTCCGCCATCCCGACCTGACGAAGGCTCCACCCGCGCTTGTGCAGCGCGGCCAGGACATCCTTCCAGTGCCAGTCCTCGCCGACTGGTTTTTTTGCGGTAGTGGGGTTTGACATGTGCGGTACCACTTGCCAGAAGCGTCCCGGAACCGACGATAGGCACGTACGTGCATCAGGTCAAGCACGAACGTGCCTCGCGCCCCGGGACGCCCTGCAGGCGGCCCCGCGGGGCCGGACTTGAGCGAGCTCGGCGCCCGCCTGAGGAGGATCCGCGCGTCCCGGACGCAGCCGGAGATGGCGCGCAGCCTGGGCATCGCGGTACGGACCTACGCCAACTACGAACGCGGCCAGCGCGAACCCGATGCCCGGGTCCTGTCGGCGCTGGCCCAGCAGGGCTGGGACATCAACTGGGTCCTGACCGGGGCGGGCGCCGCCGCCGGCCCGCGCGCGGCGGTGGGCGAGGGCGCGGCGCCCTACGAGGACGGGGCCCGCGCCCGCGCCCGGACGGCCCTGGCGCTCGCCGCCCGGGTGCATGAGGAGGCCGGCTCGCCGCCCCCGGCCGGCCATGCCGACACCGTGCTGCTGGCCCTGGACCTGCTGGCCGAGGGCATGGACGAGGCGCGGGCGTTGCGGGTGCTGCGCCGGTCGCGGCCGGCGCGCGATCGCTGACCGGGCCGCGGCCCGGACATGCGGACCAAGCGGATTCAGTCCGCCGTCCGGCCGGCCAGTTCCGCGCGCCGCGGCATCGACGCCGCCGCGCCGGGCCGCTCGGTCGACAGCGCCGCGTAGCGACCGGCGAAGCGCAGGTGGGCGGCGAACGGCATGGCGGCGTCCAGGGCCAGCGACGCGGCCAGCGCGCCGTTGAAGGCGTCGCCGGCGCCGGTGCTGTCGCGTACGCGCGCCGGCGCGGCCGGCAGCCGCAGCCAGCGTGCATCGCCGTGTTCGCTGTCCGGCAGCGAGGCGAAGCAGCCGGCCGCGCCCAGGGTCACCACCACCCGCCCGTGCGGCAGCAGCCGCCGGCACAGGGTGTGCAGGGTCTCATCGGCCGCGGTCGCCACCGCTTCGGCGGCGATCGATTCGTCGAGATGGCGCGCGACCAGGGCGGCGAACTCGGTCTGGTTCGGGGTCAGCAGCCCGCAGGCGGCGAGCAGCGCCGGGGAAGTCGCCGCGTCGGCCGGCGCCGGGTTGAGCATCGCCAGCGCCCCGGCCGCGCGGGCCTGCGCGAACGCCTCCAGCGCCGCCGCGGCCGGCGTCTCCAGCTGCGCGAGCACCACCCGGGCGCCGGTGAACGCGTCCGCGCAGCGCGCGACCGCATCCGCGTCCAGCGCCGCGTTCGCCCCGGGCGCGACCACGATGCTGTTCTCGCCGGCCTCGTCGACGAAGATCCCGGCGCTGCCGGTCGCCGCGGCGACGCTGGCCGCGTGCAGCGCGATCCGGTCGTCGGCGGCCAGCCGCCGCGCCAGCGCGCCGCCCGCGTCCTCGCCCAGGGCGCAGACGAAGGCGGTTCCCGCGCCGGCGCGGGCGCAGGCGGTGGCCTGGTTGAAGCCCTTGCCGCCGGGGCCGCAGGCGTATTCGCCCGAGAGCGTCTCGCCGCGCCCGGGCAGGCGCGCGCTGCGCCAGGCATGGTCGAGGTTGAAGGAACCGACGACGACGACCCGGCTCACCCGGCCACCCCTCAGGCCAGTCGCGTCAGCACGCCGGCGATGGTCGCGGTCATCAGCGTGGCGATGCTGCCGCCCAGGACCGCGCGCAGGCCGAATCGCGCCAGGTCGTGGCGGCGCTCGGGGGCGATGCCGCCGATGCCGCCGATCTGGATCGCGATCGAGCTGAAGTTGGCGAACCCGCACAGCGCGTAGGTGGCGATCAGGGTGCCGCGTTCGGTCAGCGCCACGCCCGCCACGTTGCCGCGCAGGATCTCGCCCAGCTGCACGTAGGCCACGAACTCGTTGAGCACCACCTTGGTGCCGATCAGCCCGCCGACCGTGGTCGCGTCCTGCCAGGGCACGCCGATCATGAAGGCCACCGGTGCCAGCAGCAGGCCGAGCAGGCCGGCCAGGTCGGTGCGGCGGCCGAGCACGGCCTCCAGCCCGGTGACCTCGCCCAGCCAGGCCAGCGGCGCGTTGATCAGCGCGATCAGGGCGATGAAGGCCAGCAGCATCGCGCCGACGTTCAGCGCCAGTTTCAGGCCGTCGGCCGCGCCCGCGGCGGCGGCGTCGATGACGTTGGTGGTGGTCTTCTCGACGTTGACCCGGACCTCGCCCAGGGTCAGCGGGGTCTGCGTCTCCGGCACCAGGATCTTGGCGACGACCAGCGTCGCCGGCGCGGCCATGACGCTGGCGGTGATCAGGTGCTTGGCGTAGAAGGCCTGCTGCGCCGGGTCGCCGCCGCCCAGCAGCAGCACGTAGGCGCCGAGCACGCCGCCGGCGATGGTGGCCATGCCGCCGACCATCAGCGTCAGCAGCTCGGATTCGGTCATCTTGGAGATGTACGGGCGCACCACCAGCGGCGCCTCGGTCTGGCCGATGAAGGAATTGGCGCACACGCTCAGGGTCTCGGCGCCGGACACGCGCATCAGCTTGGTGATCACCCAGGCCATGCCCTGCACCAGCTTCTGCATCGCGCCGACGTGGTAGAGCACGCTCATGAAGCTGGCGAAGAAGATGATCGTCGGCAGCACCTGGAAGGCGAACACGAAGCCGAACTTCCCGGGGTCGGAGAAGTCGCCGAAGATGAAGCGCGCGCCCTCGGTGGTGAATCCGAGCAGCTTGACGAAGCCGGTGGCGACCGCGTCGAACACGCTGGCGCCCCAGGGCGTGAGCAGCACGAAGCCGGCGATCAGCAGCTGCAGCGCCAGGCCGATGCCGACCAGCTTCCAGTCGACCGCGCGCTTGTTGTTGGAGAACAGCCAGGCCAGGCCCAGCAGCGCCGCCAGCCCGACCAGGCCGAAACCGACCCGCAGCAAAGTTTCCATCGCAGTCCCCTGCGGCGGCGCCGCACGCCCGGCAGGGTAGGGGAGCGGGGCGGGGCCGGCAAGCGCGGCGCTGCAGCAGGCATCGCCGCCGTGGCGGTTGCCCGGATCAGTCGTCGCGCGCGACCACCCGGTTGCGGCCCTCGCGCTTGGCGCGCTTGAGCCGCCGGTCGGCGCGGCGCAGCAGCCCGGACAGGTCGGTCGCCTCGCCCGGGAAGTTGGCCAGCCCGGCGCTGATCGTCAGGGGCAGGCGGCCGGCGCCGTACTGCGGCACGAAGCCGCGCTCGGCCAGGCTGCGCCGCATCGCGTCGACGTGCTCCCAGGCGGTGCCGAGCGGCTGCCGCAGCAGCAGCACGAATTCCTGGCCGCCGATCCGCACCGCCCATTCGTCGTGCGCCAGCTCCTCGCGCAGCATCGAGACGAAGTGGCGCAATGCGCGGTCGCCGGCCTGGTGCCCGGCCTCCTCGTTGATGAAGCGGAACCGGTCCAGGTCCACCAGCGCCAGGGTCAGGCTGCCGGCGTCGTCGCGGACCTCGTCCAGCAGCCGCGGCATGCGGTGCAGCAGCCAGCTGCGGTTGGGCAGCCCGGTCAGGCCGTCGGTGCCCGACAGCTCCACCAGCCGCTGCATCCGGTGCACGA
>JBKHXI010000209.1:0-11299 GCA_046566095.1 Gammaproteobacteria bacterium
CGGCCGGCGGCCGGGCCCGGCAGGCGCCGCGCGCGGGCTCCGTGCAGCCGCAGGCGGACGTCAGCCGCGACGATGCGCTGGACGCGCAGATCGACGAGGAGCGTGCCCGGCAGAAACCCGGCGACGACCTGCTGTCGCGTCCCGGCGAGGCCGAATAGAGCGGGCCCGAATCGCGCAGGCGCGGACTAACAGGCGCGCATCGCGCAGGCCCGGGCCGAACGGGCTCAGGCCGGCTCGACCACCAGCGGGATCCCGCCCAGTTGGCCGGCGATGCGCGCCCGCCATTCGCGCGGGCCGGTGTCGTGTACCGAGCTGCCGCGGCTGTCCACGGCCACGGTCACCGGCATGTCGCGCACCTCGAACTCGTAGATCGCCTCCATCCCCAGGTCCTCGAACGCGACCACGCGCGCCGCGCGGATCGCCTTGGACACCAGGTAGGCGGCGCCGCCCACCGCCATCAGGTAGGCGGAGCGATGCGCCCGGATCGCCTCGATCGCCGCAGGCCCGCGCTCGGCCTTGCCGACCATGCCCAGCAGGCCGGTCTGTTCGAGCACCTGCGCGGTGAACTTGTCCATGCGCGTGGCGGTGGTGGGACCGGCCGGGCCGACGACCTCGTCGCGCACCGGGTCGACCGGGCCGACGTAGTAGATGAAGCGCCCGGCGAGGTCCACGGGCAGCGGCTCGCTGCGGTCGAGCATGCCGACGATGCGCTTGTGCGCGGCGTCGCGGCCGGTCAGCAGCCGGCCGTTGAGCAGCAGGGTCTCGCCGGGCTGCCAGGACGCCACCTCCTCACGCGTGACGGCATCCAGGTTCACGCACCGGCCCTTGGACGCGTCGTAGGCGATGTCCGGCCAGTCCTCCAGCGCCGGCGGCTCCAGCGCCACCGGACCGCTGCCGTCCAGGGTGAAATGGGCGTGGCGGGTCGCGGCGCAATTGGGGATCAGCGCCACCGGAAGGTTCGCGGCATGGGTGGGATAGTCGCGGATCTTGACGTCCAGCACCGTGGTCAGGCCGCCCAGTCCCTGCGCGCCGATGCCCAGCGCGTTGACCTTGTCGAAAAGCTCCAGCCGCAGCTCCTCGAGCCGGTTCGACGGCCCGCGCGCCCGCAGCTCGACGATGTCGATCGGCTCCATCAGCGCTTCCTTCGCCAGCAGCATGGCCTTCTCCGCGGTGCCGCCGATGCCGATCCCGAGCATGCCCGGCGGGCACCAGCCCGCGCCCATGGTCGGCACCGTCGCAAGCACCCAGTCGACGATCGAGTCGGACGGGTTGAGCATCGCGAACTTCGATTTCGCCTCCGAGCCGCCGCCCTTGGCCGCGACGATCACGTCGACCGTGTTGCCCGGCACCACCCGCACGTTGACCACGCCGGGGGTGTTGTCCTTCGTGTTGGTGCGCTTGCCGGCTGGATCGGCGAGCACCGATGCGCGCAGCTTGTTGTCCGGATGGGCGTAGGCGCGGCGCACGCCCTCGTGGACCATCTCCTCCACGCCCATGGTCGCGTCGTCCCAGCGCACGTCCATGCCGATGGCCAGGAACACCGTGACGATGCCGGTGTCCTGGCAGATCGGCCGGTGGCCTTCGGCGCACATGCGCGAGTTGACCAGGATCTGGGCCATCGCGTCGCGGGCGGCCGGCGACTGTTCGCGCGCGTACGCGGCCGCCAGGCTGCGGATGTAGTCCGGCGGGTGGTAGTAGCTGATGTACTGCAGGGCGTCGGCGATCGACCGGATCAGGTCCTCCTGGCGGATGGACACGGGGCGGCGGCCGGCGTTGAAGGGTGCGGTCACGGCAGGGATGCGTGGTCGGGGAAGCCGCCGATTGTAAGGGCTGCATCGGATCCGCCGGTCCGCTGTGGTTGCCGGTGGACGGGGTCGGGGCTGAAGCCCCTCCTACAAGGGCTTTTCCTGCAGGAGGGGCTTCAGCCCCGAGCTGCGCGGCCGCGGGCATGGGTTAGGCTGCTGCAGGCTTCGCAATCCCCCACTTCGGCGTGCCGACCATTCGCCCCTCCCGCCCGCTCCGAACGATTCCCGCGCGCCGCCTGCTGACGGCTGCGCTGGCGGCGTGGCTTGCTGCGCCGGTGCAGGGGCAGGAACAGGCGCTGCCCCGCGAACCGGCGCCGGCCGACGTGCAGGGGCGCTCTGCCACGGACCTCGATGCGATCCGGGTCGCCGGCCTGCGCCAGCCGCTGGCGCGTTTCCCCGGCGCGGTGACCGTGCTCGAGGCCGGCGACCTGCAGGACGGCCAGCGCCAGGCCAGCCTGGCCGAATCGCTGCAGCGCGCGCCGGGCGTGCTGGCGCTGGAGCGCAACAACCTCGCCCAGGATCTGCAGGTGCAGAGCCGCGGCTTCGGCGCGCGCAGCACCTTCGGCATCCGCGGCGTACAGCTGGTGGTCGACGGCATCCCGGCGACCGCGCTCGACGGCCAGGGCCAGGCCTCGGGCTTCGCGCTCGGCGCGCTCGACCGCATCGAAGTGCTGCGCGGCCCGCTGGCGCTGCAGTACGGCAACGCCGCCGGCGGGGCGGTCCTGGGCCACAGCGACCTCGACGGCGCGCGCGCCTGGCGCGCGCAGGCCTGGGCCGGCAGCGAGGGCGCCACCCGCCTGTCGCTGCGCGCCGACGGCGGCGCGGCCGGGGAGCGCGACCTGCGCTGGCGCGGCCATGCCGCCTGGCTGCGCAGCGACGGCCACCGCCCGCACAGCGCCGCCCGCCGCGGCCATGCCGGCGCCACGGCGCAGTGGCACCCGGCGCCCGGCCACGAACTGCGCCTGGTCGCCGACCTGCTCGACCAGCCCTTCGCCCAGGATCCGCTCGGCCTCACCCGCGCGCAGTGGCAGGCCGCCCCGCACGGCACCGACCCGGCCGCGGCCGCGTTCGACACCCGCAAGCGCGTCTCCAACCGCCAGCTCGGCACGCGCTGGACGGTGGCCCATGCCGGCGGCCACGAGAGCTGGCTGGCGCCCCATGCGGTCGCGCGCGAGGTCGAGCAGTACCTGGCGATCCCGCCCGCGGCGCAGGCGGCGCCGACCAGCGCCGGCGGAGTCATCGACCTGGCGCGCGGCGAGACGGGGCTGGCGCTCGGCCATCGCCGGAGACTCGGTGCCGGCGCCCTCGCCTTCGGCCTCGACGCCGGCCGCCTGCGCGAGGACCGCCGCGGCCACGAGAACTTCGACGGCGCGCGCCTGGGCGTGCGCGGCCGCCTGCGCCGGGACGAGGTCAACACCGTGCGCAGCCGCGCGGCCTGGGTCGCCGGCGAATGGCGCCCGGCCGGGCAGTGGACCCTGCTGGGCGCGGTGCGGCGCGCGCGCCTGGACTTCGTGTCCGAGGACCGCTACCTCGCCCCCGGCAACGGCGACGACAGCGGCGCGCTCGCCTTCGCCGAGACCGCCGCCGCGCTCGCCGTCGCGCGCACCCTGCCCTGGGGCGAGGCCTTCGCCGGCATCGGCCGCGGCTTCGAGGCGCCGACCGTGGTCGAACTCGCCTATCGCCCCGACGGCGGCGCCGGCTTCAACGCCGCGCTGCGGCCGGCCCGGTTCCGGACCGCGGAAGCCGGCCTGCGCTGGCGCGGCGGCGGGACGGCGGACCGCGGCTGGCAGGGCAGCGCCACCGCCTGGACGGTCGCGGGCGACGGCGAGATCGTGCCGGTGCTCAACGCCGGCGGCCGCACCAGCTTCGCCAATGCCGGGCGCACCCGCCGCCACGGCATCGAGGCCGCGCTGGAAGGCGCGCTCGGCCCGCGCTGGCGCTACGCGCTGGTCGGCAACTGGGTGCGGGCCGAATTCGAGGACGGCTACGACCTGCACGTGGTCCGCGGCGGCCAGGCGACCACGCGGCGCGTGGACCCCGGCAACCGGGTGCCCGGCATCCCGCGCGTCCACGGCTTCGCCGAACTGGCCTGGCGGCCGCGCGAAGCCTGGACGGTCGCGCTGGAGGCCGCCGGCAACGGCGCGATCCCGGTCGACGACGCCAACTCGGATGCCGCACCCGGCCACGTCCGCCTGGCCCTGGCCCTGCGCTGGCGCAGTCCGCGCACGCCCGGCTGGCATGCCTTCGCCCGCATCGACAACCTCGCCGACCGCGACGCCGTGGGCTCGGTGATCGTCAACGAGGCCAACGGCCGCGCCTTCGAACCGCTCCCCGCACGCGCCCTCACCCTCGGCCTGGGCTGGACCGCCGGGCTGTAGGCGCTGCGTCAGCTGCGACCGCGGGGTACGCAGGCAAGGCGCTGGTTCCGAGCCGTCACGACAGCCGGCGTACAGCGGTCGCAGCTGACGCAGCTCCTACGAAGGGGAATGGGGTTCGCCCGGCGGGGGCGGCATCGGCGATGATCCCGGCATGCCTTCCGCATCCGCTCGCGCGCCTGCCGCCCCCACGCATCCCAGCTTCCGCGAGCGCATGGGCGCGCTGCGCAACCTGCCGCCGTTCCTGCGCCAGATCTGGGCCGCCAGCAAGCCGCTGACCCTGGCCAGCCTCGGCCTGCGGGTCATACGCGCACTGCTGCCGGTGGTCATGCTCTACATCGGCAAGCTGATCATCGACGAGGTGGTGCGCCTGGTCGGCGCCGGCATCGCCTTCGACAGCCTCGGCGCCGCCTGGGCCAGCGGACGGCTCGAACCGCTGCTGGGCCTGCTGCTGCTCGAGTTCGCGCTGGCGATCGTGTCCGACCTGCTCGGCCGGCTGGTCGGCTACGCCGACAGCCTGCTCTCGGAACTGTTCACCAACGCCACCAGCGTGCGCCTGATGGAGCACGCCGCCACCCTGGACCTGGAGGACTTCGAGGACCCCGACCTGCAGGACAAGCTCGACCGCGCCCGCCGCCAGACCATGGGCCGGATGAACCTGATGGGCATGATCTTCGGCCAGGTGCAGGACGCCATCACCGTGGTGAGCTTTGCGATCGGCCTGATGGTGTACGCACCCTGGCTGATCGTGCTGCTGGCGATCGCGCTGGTCCCCGCCTTCATCGGCGAGTCGCACTTCAATGCGCTGGGCTACTCGCTCAACTTCGCCTGGACCCCGGAGCGCCGCCAGCTCGAGTACGTCCGGCAGATGGGCGCGAGCGTGGAAACCGCCAAGGAGGTGAAGATCTTCAACCTCCACCGGTTCCTCATCGCGCGCTACCGGGAACTGGCCGAGGGCTTCTACCGCGCCAACCGCGCGCTGGCGCGCCGCCGCGCGTTCTGGGGCGCGCTGCTGGCGACGCTGGGCACGCTGGGCTACTACGCGGCCTATGCCTACATCGCCTGGCGCACGGTGCGCGGCGACTTCACCATCGGCGACCTCACCTTCCTGGCCGGCAGCTTCCGGCGGTTGCGGCAGCTGCTGGAGGGCCTGCTGGTCGGGTTCTCGCAGGTCGCCGGGCAGGCGCTGTACCTGGACGACCTGTTCTCGTTCTTCGAGATCGAACCGGAGATCGTCTCGAAGCCGGACGCGCTGCCCATCCCGCGGCCGATCGAGCGCGGCTTCCTCTTCGAGAACGTCGGTTTCCGCTATCCCGACGCCGACTTCTGGGCGCTGCGGCACCTGGACTTCGAGTTGCGGGCCGGCGAGGTGCTGGCGCTGGTCGGCGAGAACGGCGCCGGCAAGACCACCCTGGTCAAGCTGCTGGCGCGGCTGTACGACCCGGACGAGGGCCGGATCCTGCTCGACGGCCGCGACCTGCGCGACTACGACCTCGACGACCTGCGCGCGAACGTGGGCGTGATCTTCCAGGATTTCGTGCGCTACCACCTGACCGCCGGCGAGAACATCGGGGTCGGCCGGATGGACGCGATGCACGACCGCGACCGGATCCGCGAGGCCGCGCGGCGGGCGATGGCCGACGCGGTGATCGACGCGCTGCCCGGCGGCTACGACCAACTGGTCGGCCGCCGCTTCCGCGCCGGCATGGACCTGTCCGGCGGCCAGTGGCAGAAGATCGCGATCGCCCGCGCCTACATGCGCGACGCCCAGGTGATGATCCTCGACGAGCCGACCGCGGCGCTGGACGCGCGCGCCGAGTACGAGGTGTTCCAGCGCTTCAAGGAACTGTCCGACCGGCGCACCACGGTGCTGATCTCGCACCGGTTTTCCAGCGTGCGCATGGCCGACCGGATCCTGGTGCTCGAACGCGGCCGGATCGAGGCCGCCGGCACCCATGCCCAGCTGATGGCGGCCGGCGGCCGCTACGCGGAGTTGTTCGAACTGCAGGCGGCGGGCTACCGTTGAGGCCGGCGCCGCCGCTGCCTTCCCCCTCGAGGAGACCACGATGAACCGCATTCCGACCCCCGCGCTTGCCCTGGCCGTCGCGCTCGCGCTGGCCGCCTGCCAGGCGCCGAACGGCAACGCCGGCCGCGGCGCAGCCGCGCCCGCGACCGCCGCCGATGCCGCCGACCCCGCGCGGATGCGGGTGGAAACCGTGGCCGAGGGCTTCGAGCACCCGTGGTCGGTGGCGCTGCTGCCCGACGGCAGTTTCCTGGTCACCGAGCGCCCCGGCCGCCTGCGCCGGGTCGGCCCCGACGGCAGCCTGTCCGAGTCCCTGGACGGCGTGCCGGAGGTCTGGGCGCGCGGCCAGGGCGGCCTGCTCGACGTGGTGCTGGCACCCGATTTCGAGGCCAGCAACCGCATCTACCTGAGCTATTCCGAACCCGGCCCGGGCGGCACCGCCGGCACCGCCATCGCCCGCGCCACCTTCGGCGCGCAGGGCCTGTCGGACGTGGAGGTCGTCTTCCGCCAGGAACCCAAGCTCGAGGGCCCGAACCATTTCGGGTCGCGCCTGGTGTTCGACCGCGACGGCCACCTGTTCGCCACCTTCGGAGAGCGCAACGAGCGCCCGGCCGCGCAGCGGCTGGACATGCTGCAGGGCAAGGTGGTGCGGATCCTGCCGGACGGTACGATCCCGCAGGACAATCCCTTCGTCGGCCGCGCCGACGCGCACCCGGCGATCTGGAGCTACGGCCACCGCAACCCGCAGTCGGCCGCGCTCGACCCGCGCACCGGCCGCTACTGGACCGCCGAGCACGGCCCGCGCGGCGGCGACGAGATCAACATTCCCGAGCCGGGGAAGAACTACGGCTGGCCGGTCGCCACCCACGGCGTCAACTATTCCGGCCTGGCGATTCCCGAGGCCAAGGGCCGCGAGGTGGAAGGCATGGAACCGCCCTACCACGTCTGGGAGAAGTCGCCGGGCCTGTCCGGCATGGCCTTCTACACCGGCCGCCCGGATTCGCCCTGGAACGACAGCCTGTTCCTGGGCGCGCTGGCCGACGGCAACCTGATCCGGCTGTCGCTCGACGGCGACCGCATCGCCGGCGAGGAACGGCTGCTCGAGGACCTGGGGCAGCGCATCCGCGACGTGCGCGTCGGCGACGACGGCAACGTCTACGTGCTCACCGACCAGACCCGCGGCGCCTTGCTGCGCCTGGTCCCCCCACGCCGCTGACCCCGCCGGCAACGATCCCTCAACCCCCGTAGGAGCGGGCCTTGCCCGCGATGGCTTTCCCAGCACACCTGGCCATCGCGCCATCGCGCCCAAGGGGCGCTCCTACGAGGAACCCGGCGGAAGCCCCGCCCATCGGCTAACCTCCCCCCGTAGGAGCGGGCCTTGCCCGCGATGGGTTTTCCCCGCGTACCCGGCCCCGCGCGATCGCGCCCAAGGGGCGCTCCTACGAGGAACCCGGCGGAAGCCCCGCCATCGGCTAACCTCCCCCCGTAGGAGCGGGCCTTGCCCGCGATGGCTTTCCCAGCACACCTGGCCATCGCGCCATCGCGCCCAGGGGCGCTCCTACGAGGAACCCGGCGGAAGCCCCGCCATCGGCTAACCTCCCCCGTAGGAGCGGGCCTTGCCCGCGATGGCTTTCCCCGCGCACCCGGCCACCGCGCCATCGCGCCCAAGGGGCGCTCCTACGAGAAGCTCTCCAGGAATTGCGCATGCCCGACGAATCCGCCAGCCAGCGCCTCGCCCTGCTGATCGACGCCGACAACAGCAACCCCGGCAAACTGCCGCAGCTGCTGGCCGAGATCGCCAAATACGGCACCGCCAGCGTCCGCCGCGCCTACGGCAACTGGACCTCGGGGCACCTGGGCGGCTGGAAGGCCGGGCTGCTCGAGCACTCGGTGCAGCCGATCCAGCAGTTCAACTACACCACCGGCAAGAACGCGACCGACAGCGCGCTGATCATCGACGCCATGGACCTGCTCTACGGCGGGCGCCTAGACGGCTTCTGCATCGTCTCCTCCGACAGCGACTTCACCCGCCTGGCCGCGCGCATCCGCGAGCAGGGGCTGACGGTGTACGGCTTCGGCGAACGCAAGACCCCGCACCCGTTCGTCGCCGCCTGCGACAAGTTCATCTACGTCGAACTGCTGGGCGAGGACGGCGATTCGCCGGCCTCGGTCGCGACCGGACAGGCGCGCCGGGCCGCGAAGAAGGCCTCGCGCACCAGGCGCGACCCGAAGCTCGAAGCGCTGCTGGCCAAGGCCGTGGAGACCGCCTCCGACGACAGCGGCTGGGCGCAGCTGGGCGCGGTCGGCAGCAACCTGCAGCGGCTGGCCCCGGATTTCGACTCGCGCAGCTACGGCTACCGCAAGCTGCGCGACCTGGTCGACGACCAGCCCGGCTTCGTGGTCGAGGAGCGCACCGGCGCAGACGGCCGCACCCATTCGGTCTGGGTGCGCTTCCGGTAACCCGCCGCGCGATGGCGCGGCGGCTGGGGCGCGGCAGGCCACGGGCAAGCCCCGCTCCTACGAAAGGGCGGGGTGCGGGATGGCCGGTGCCTGCGACGGCGCCCTGCCCCGTAGGAGCGCCCCTTGGGCGCGATCCCGCCGCCGCCGGGTTCGCGGCGCAAGCCATCGCGGGCAAGGCCCGCTCCTACGGGGCGGGGGGTGGGAACAGGTCGGGCTGGGGGGCGGGCGGCTGGCGGTAGGTGAGGCGGCCGTCGACGATGCGCGCGGCGCCGGTATAGGGATGCGGCTCGCACCGGCCCGGCGCCAGCAGGTGCAGCACCTCCCAGCCCCCGGCCTTGAACCGGTCCGCGATCAGGCCGCGGTGGCACTGCCACCACATCGCCTCCGCGCACATGATCGCGGTCGGCGCCGCGCGCGCAAGCGTTTCCAGCGCATCGGCCGCGCGCCGCCAGGGCGCGGTCTCCATGTAGTCGGCGTAGCCGCGGAAGCCCGGATTGCGCCAGGCGTCGTTGGCCGAACCGGGCCTGGGCGTCCGGCGCCCGCCCAGGTCCGGCAGGTGCCGGTAGCCGATGCCCGCGTCCGCCAGCGCGGACGCCATCGCCTCGCCGGAGAACCAGGGGTTCCTGCGCGAACCCGGGAACCGCCGCACGTCGACCAGGGTGGCGATCCCCGCATCGCCCAGCATCTCCACGAACGCCTCCCACGTCCTCGTGGAATGGCCGATCGTCCACAGCTTGCCGCCCGGATGCGCCATCTCCCGATTGTCGCCGATACCCGCGCATGCCAGCAGGATTCGTAGGCGCTGCGCAAGCTGCGACCGGCCTGCGCCGGCCGGGTTGCGGGTCGCAGCTTGCGCAGCGCCTACAGGGAATTCGTGGTCGGCGCGGGTGCGGTCGGGTGAAACCGCCTTGACGCGGGCTTCGCTAACGTGACCGGCTCCACGGAGCCCTCCCCATGACCGAAGCCGCCAGCGGCATCGCCCGCACCGCGCAGATCCTGCGCTTCCTGCTCAAGTACCGCAGCGCCGGCGTGTTTACCGGGCTGGACCTGGACGCGTCGCAGCTGGAAGCGGGCGAGCAGCCTGGCGCCGACGGCCGGCCGGAGGAGTTCGTCGCCGACCTGGAAGCGCTGGGCCCGACCTTCGTCAAGATCGGGCAGGCGCTGTCGACCCGCCCGGACATGGTGCCGCCCGCCTACCTGGAGGCGCTCGAGCGGATGCAGGACGACGTCGCCCCGGTGCCGCTGGACCAGGTCCGCGCCCAGATCGAGGACGCACTCGAGGTGCGGATCGGCAAGCTCTTCGCCGAATTCGACGAGACGCCGCTGGGCTGCGCCTCGCTGGCGCAGGTGCACCGGGCCACGCTGCGCGACGGCCGCCGGGTGGCGGTCAAGGTGCAGCGCCCGGGCATCGTCGAGCAGATCCGCGACGACCTGGACGCGCTGGCCTCGGTGGCGCGTCGCGCCGACCGCATGACCGACCTCGGCCGCCGCCTGCAGTTCGCCGACTGGGTGCACGAGTTCCGCAAGACCCTGCTGGCCGAACTCGACTACCGGGTGGAAGCCGAGAACCTGGACCGCTTCAACGTCCACTTCGAACGCTACCCCGAGCTGTTCGTGCCGCGCCCGGTCTGGGACCTGACCCGGCGCACGGTGCTGGCCATGGAACTGGTCGACGGCACCAAGGCCACCGACATCTCCGGCGTGCGGCGCACCGAACAGGACCTGGGCGCGCTGGCCACGGCGCTGATGCGCGGCTACCTGGACCAGGTGTTCGTGCACGGCGAGATCCACGCCGACCCGCACCCCGGCAACCTGCTGGTGACAGCCGACGGGCGCCTGGCGCTGCTGGACCTGGGCATGGTCGCGCACGTGCCGCCGCGCCAGCGCGACCGGCTGCTCAAGCTGCTGTTCGCCGCCGTCGACGGCCGCGGCGAGGAAGTCGCCGAGGAATCGATCCACATGGGCACCCGGCTGGAGGACTTCGACGAGGCGAAGTTCGTGCGCGAGGCCGGGCAGCTGGTGGCCCGCTATGCGGTGCACTCCGGCTCGCAGTCGCTGTCCGAGGGCCGGATGATGCTGGAGCTGGTGCGGCTCGCCACCGCCTGCGGGCTGCGCACCCCGCCGGAAATGAGCCTGCTCGGCAAGACCCTGCTGAACCTGGAACAGGTGGCGCGCGCCCTGGACCCGGAGCTGGACGTCAAGCGGGTGGTCGAGGGCCACCTGGAATCGGTGATGCGCGGCCGCCTGCGCCGTTCGTTCTCGCCGGCCAACCTCGCCAGCGAAGCCATGGAACTGCAGGCCCTGCTGCGCGAGGCGCCGCGCAAGGTCTCCGACGTGCTGTCGCTGCTGGCCGACAACCGCATGCAGGTCAAGCTGACCGGGCTGGAGGAATCGCACCTGCTCGAGAGCCTGCACAAGATCGCCAACCGGATCAGCGCCGGCGTGATCACCGCCGCGCTGATCGTCGGCGCGGCGATGCTGATGCGGGTGGAGACCGACATGCGCCTGCTCGGCTACCCGGCGATCGCGCTGGTGCTGTTCGTGATCGCCGCGGCCCTGGGCGTGGGCATCGTCGCCAGCGCCCTGCTCGGCGACCGCAAGCCCAGGCCCCGCGAGGAACGCGGCCCGCGCTGAGG
>JBKHXI010000210.1:0-5943 GCA_046566095.1 Gammaproteobacteria bacterium
CAGGCGGCCGTCGTCGAACACCACCTGGCCGATGCTGCAGCCGATCCGGTAGCTGCGCCCCTCCCATTCGAAGACGAAGCCGCAGATCGCCGAACGCATCTTCTCGGCCACGCCGGCGGCGGTGGCGGCGCTGCAGTTCTCGATCAGCATCGCGAACTCGTCCCCGCCCAGGCGCGCGAGGGTGTCGTTGGCGCGCAGCTGGCGGCGCAGCACGATTGCCAGCTGCCGCAGCAGCTCGTCGCCGGCGATGTGGCCTGCGCTGTCGTTGACCGCCTTGAAGCGGTCCAGGTCGAAATACAGGATCGCGTGGCAGACGCCGAATTCCTCGGCGGAGGCGATCGCGCGCTGCAGCCGCGCCGCGAACGCGCGCCGGTTCTCCAGCCCGGTGAGCGCGTCGTGGTGGGCGTGGTGGGCCAGTTCGCGGGTTAGGCGCACCGCCGCGGTGACGTTGCGGAAGGTGACGATCGAGCCGATCGGGCGCTTCCTGTCGTCGTGGATCGGGGCGACGCTGCCGTCGACCAGGATCACGTGCCGGTCGCGCCGGACCAGCGACACGATCTCGCGCGGATCGGCGCGGAAGCCTTCCGACAGCACGTCCAGCGAACGCCCGCCGGCATCGGTGAAATGCACGACCTCCGACAGCGGGCGGCCCAGGGCCTCGGCCTCGGTGTAGCCGGTCAGGTGCGCGGCCACCGGGTTGAGGGTGGTGATGCGCCCCGCGGTATCGACCACGACGATGCCGTCGGCGATGGCGCACAGCGCGCTGTTGCTGCGCCTGAACGAAGCCCTGCACTCGCGCAGGCGCTCGCGCGCCTCCTTCAGCTCGGCCTCGAGTCTTTCCACCCTGCCCGGCCGCGGTTCGGCGGACGCTGCGCCGGAAGTTCTTGTGGCATGTGCGGGCATCGCGCGGACACTACGCAGTCCCGTGCCAAGGCGCGATGACGAACGCCCATTCCCGCACCGCAGCCGCTTCAGGCAACTGAATGTTTCGGGCTCGATTCATGCATGTGTAGGCCCGGTGAGGCTACCCTCGGGGCCATGCGAATCCGCCGTCACTTGCTGATCACGGCCGCCGCGCTGGCGGCCGCCACCGCCTGCGTGTCCGAACCCAACCCGCGCACGCAGGCGCCGCCGGTCGCCCCGCCCGTGGCGGCGGCGCCGCTCCCGGCGCCCGAACCGGAACCCTTCGACGCGCGGCTGCTCGCCCGCCTGTCGGCGACCGCGCCGGACCTGCGCCGCGAAGTGCTGGAACTGGCGCTGCGCGCGCGCGAATGCGCGCTGGCCTACGGCGATGTCCAGGGCGACTCGCGGCTGGCGGTGATCGACTACTCCCTGCCCTCGACCAGCGAACGCCTGTGGGTGTTCGACCTGGCCGGCGGCCGCCTGCTGTACCGCGAGCACGTCGCCCATGGCCGCAACAGCGGCCACAACATGACCACCTCGTTCTCGAACGTGGACGGCAGCCACCAGTCCAGCCTCGGCCTGTTCCGCACCGCCGAGACCTACGTCGGCGGCAACGGCTACTCGATGCGGATGGACGGGCTGGAGCCGGGCGTCAACGACAACGCCCGCGATCGCCTGATCGTGATGCACGGCGCGCCCTACGTGAACCCGGAACAGGCCGCCCGCCAGGGGCGTCTGGGCCGCAGCTACGGCTGCCCGGCGGTGCGCAGCGCGGTGGCCCGGGAAGTCATCGACGTGCTCAAGGACGGCCAGCTGTTGTTCGCCTACTACCCGCAGCAGGACTGGCTGGCAGGTTCGAAGTTCCTGGAATGCCGCCCGGCGCTGGTCGCCGCCGCCGGACGCCGCAGGGCCGGTGGCGCCGGCCTTCACGTCGCGGTCCACTGAGCCGGGGCAGCATCGCGGCCCTCGCATTCAGGGAGCTGCCGATGCGCCGCAGACCAGGCACCCCCCTTCACCGGGCGTTTCCCGCCGCGCGCGGAAGCGCGCTGCGCAGCCTGCTGCTGTTCCTGATCGGCGCCCTGGTCGGCGCCAACGCCCTGTACTTCCTCATGGTGCGCAACGACGGCTGCGAATGCGCGCCGCCCGCCGCGCCGGCGCCGCAGGTTCCCGGACATGACGCCACCGGCGCGCCCGCCGCCGGCCGCGCGGCGCGCGCGCTCACCCCGGCTGCCGAAGCCACCCACGCCGGCCTGCCGCTGCGGGTCGACATCCGGCCCACGCGCGCCCGGCCGGCGGCCGCCACGCAGCCCGCGGCCACGAGCCCAGCCGCTGCGGCCCCCGCGCCCGCGCCGGTGCCCCCCGTGACCGGCGCGACCGGCCTGCTGCTGCCGGTCTCCGGGGTGACCGCCGCCGAACTCGCCGACACCTTCCACGACCGCCGCGGCACCGACCGCATGCACGAGGCGCTCGACATCATGGCACCGGCGGGCACCCCGGTGCTGGCGGTGGCCGACGGCCACATCGAGAAGCTGTTCGACAGCGCCAACGGCGGCCTGACCATCTACCAGTTCGAGCCCAGCGGGCGCTACGTCTACTACTACGCCCACCTCCAGCGCTACGCCGCGGGGCTGAAGGAAGGCGACCGGGTGCGGCGCGGCCAGGTGATCGGCTACGTCGGCAGCAGCGGCAACGCCAGCCCCGACGCCCCGCATCTGCACTTTGCGATCTTCCGGCTCGGGCCGGAGAAGCGCTGGTGGGAAGGCACCCCGGTCGACCCCTACCCGCTGCTCGGCGGCCAGTGAACCGCGCTCCGCGCGATCGTGTCCCGCAGGAGCGGGCCTTGCCCGCGAGGGCCTTCCCCGCGAACCCCGTGTTCGGTGCATCGATGCGGCGCGCGCCGGAAAAACGGAGGCCCGGGAATCGTTCCCGGGCCTCCGGCCGGCGACATGCGTCAGGGGTTGGGCATGCCGCCGGCTGCCCCTGCCGCGGCGCTCAGTCCTGGGCGCTCTGGTAGTGCGACAGGTAGCGACCGGCCGCGACCGCGTAGGCGGCGCGGGTGACGGCCTTGGCCGGATCGAACCAGGCCTGCAGCTGCGGCTCCAGGTCGTAGGGACCCTGGCTCAGGGTGAAGCGCGCGTTGATCAGGCCGTGGTCCAGCGCCAGCTGCACGTAGCCGCGCAGCGGCACCGGAATCGAGCCGGCGTCCTCGAGCGGGATGCGGCGGCCGTCGTGGAACGCGGTCAGCTCGCCCTCGAACGACTGCGCCTGGTCCTGCAGCGCCAGGCTCTGCACCAGCGAGTACGCCAGGCTGACCCGGGTCACCGTGTCGTTCGGCCGGAACCTGCCGTCGAGCAGTCCCATCACCCCGGCCTGCGACTGCGACAGGTCGCGCAGCGCGCCGCCGACGGCCACCGCCGACTCCGCAAACGGATAGACCGGGCTGGACGTGGATACGTCGGCGAAACTCGGCTTGCGGTCGAACGGCAGGTGCTGGCGCACGCTGGCGCCCATCACCAGGTACTGCGCCATCTCGCCCCGGCGGATGTTCTGGTCGGGCCGGAACTTGCGGTCGGAATAACCGTCCACCAGCCGATTGGCCACCGCGAACTCGATCGCCTTCTGCGCCGGATGCCCGGCGACGTCGTCCATGCCGGTGTAGCCGCCGCTGTTGAGGAACGAGATCTCGCCCTCGACGTAGCCCGGCGCCGCGTAGCCGTTGGTGACCTTGAGCGGGTCCACCGCCACGCCCGAGACCGAACCGATGCCGCGCACCGTGATCGTCCAGGTGCCCGGCCTGGCCGGCGCGCCGGCGACGATGGTGTCGCCGATCAGCGGCAGCGCGATCGAGGAGCCGTAGCGGTTGCCGTCCGGATCGGTCAGCACGAGGGCCACCGTGTTGGCGTCGACCGTCGCCCGCGCCGAGACCCAGGCCACTTCCGGCCCGACCTCGAACGACTGGCTCTGCACCGTGCCCACCGGACTGAAGAAGATCGAGAACGGGATCGGCGCGCCGCCCGGCGCCAGCAGCGCGTTGGCGTTGAACTGGCGCAGCGAGTTGACGGTGGCGCCGAAGTCGTTGCGCATGCCGGCGGCCGCGGCGACCGCCGCGTAGGCGTTGACGTGGCCGGCGCCGGCCTCCCAGGCCAGGCGCCCGGTCATGTTGGTGGCGGTGCGCTCGAGGATGTCGCGGACCCGGGCCGGGGTCAGGTTCGGGTTGGCCTCGAGCATCAGCGCCACGATGCCGGCCACGTGCGGTGTGGCCATCGAGGTGCCGCTCATGTAGCAGTAGAACGGCGCGTAGGCGGTCGGCACGTCCGGGTCGTCCACGGCCGGGGTGCACAGGGTGGCCGTGCTGTCCCAGGTCGAGAGGATGTCCACGCCGGTGGCGACGACGGTCGGTTCGTTGAAGTAGGTCCACCGCACGCCGTCGGGCATGGTGAAGGTGCCGGACTCGCCGCGCTTGCCGCGCGAGGAGAAGTCGGTGAGTACGGCGTCCTTCTCGCCGGCGCCGACCGAGATCACCCACGGCGCCTGCGCGTAGGGGTTGTGGGTGTCCTCGCCGGCGCCGTCGTTGCCGGCCGCGAACACGCTGACGATGCCGCGCTTGTACAGCTCGTAGGTGGCGATGTTGACCGGGTTGAGCGGATCGAACTTGCCGGAACTTCCCCAGGAGTTGCTGGTGATGCGGATCGGATGGTCGAAGCGGAACTGGTTGTTGGCGGCGTAGTCCAGGCCGCCGACCGCATCGAGGATGAACAGCACCGCGCCCGAGCCGTAGCCGACCAGGTCCGCGCCCGGCGCCACGCCGCGGTACAGGCCGTTGGAGCGCTCGCCGGTGCCGCCGATGGTGCCGGCGACATGGGTGCCGTGGCCGGAGCCGATGTCGGTGTTGATCACGCCCTCGGTGTAGGTGATCGGGGCCAGCGAGCTGTACGCGTTGAGATTGGTGGTGCCCAGCACGTTCTCGACCACGTGCTGGCCGAACTTGAGGTCGGCATGGGTGGCGTCGATGCCCGAGTCGTTGACCACGACGGTCACGCCGGCGCCGCTGAACGGGATGGCGCGGTTGTAGTGGCCGGGATTGTCGACCGCGCGCTTGGCGCCGGAGATCTGCCGCTGCTCGTAGTTGAAGTAGTGGAGCGGCGCGTTCCAGAAGATCGAGACGACGTCGTCGCGCCGGGCCAGGGCCTGGATCTCGGCGGGCGTGGCCAGCGCGCCGGCGATCGGCAGCGCGCGCATGGTGGCGCCGCGGGTGATCCCGAGCGACTGCAGCGCCGCCTTCTGGCTGGCGGTGACCGGTCCGGTCTGGCTGTAGCTGACCACGATCTGCAGTTCGTCGGTGGGCGCCGCGGCGGCCATCTTCTCCAGCAGCAGCGGGTCGAGGTGGGCGTCGGCCAGGGCCACGCTGCTGGCGAGCAGGCCGGCGGCGATGGCGCACAGGCGCAGGCCGCCGCGATGCGGCCGGCTGCGGACGGGGCGGAACAGGGGCATCGCTTTTCTCCGATCGGGCCGGCGGGGGCCGGGACCCTCCCAGTAGCGCCCGGATGGCGCCTTCCTGCCCATCCGTGGGACCCCCCAGCGCGGCAGGGGGAAATCCCCCATGCCTCGCGTCGCCGGGTGCAGTCCTTCACCCGTGGCATACCCGGATGAATGCATCGCAACCGCGCCTGGCGCATGGGTGGAACCCCCTATTCCATCGACACCGCACCTTGGGCTAGGCTCGGGGCTTGAATGGTTCCACGGCCCCGGGCGGTTTCACGGCCCCTCGACAACGCCGTTCGGAGCATCGTTCGCCAGACCACCCTTCCCGCCACGGACAGGCCGCCTCCCACCGGAGACCGACACTGTGAACCCTGTCCGTCGCAAAGCGGTTCGTCCCGAAGCGCTGCAGGCCGCCTCCCACGCCCGCCGCGACCTGGCGACCATCGCCGCCCTGTGCGCCATGGCCCTGCTGTGGCTGGGCCTGGCGGCGACCGCCCGCGCCCAGTCGCTGCCGGTGAAGGTGCAGGCTTCCGGCAACATCGCCACGATCGAGGTTTC
>JBKHXI010000211.1:0-2877 GCA_046566095.1 Gammaproteobacteria bacterium
CCTGGCGGCGAAGGATACCTCCCGGGCCCTGCGGCGGCAAACGCGGCAGGACGCTAGGACGTCTGCGCGCCGCCTTCCTCGCTGCCGCGCGCGTCGTCGCCGCGCTGGATGCGCTGGTAGATCTCCTCGCGATGCACCGCGACGTCCTTGGGCGCGGTGATGCCGATCCGCACCTGGTTGCCCTTGACGCCGAGCACGGTGACGGTCACCGAGTCGCCGATCATGAGGGTTTCGCCGACCCGGCGGGTCAGGATGAGCATGGGATTCTCCTGTCGCCGGCACGGGGGCACCGGCATGGCCCCGGTACTCCCCGGGCGGGTGTTCCATACCGCAGGGAACTTGCGCTACATGGTAAGGGCGAGGCCCGCCACGCCACAAGCGCGAAAGGTCATGGTCGCGGGACGCTCAGTTCCGGAGCCGTCCGCCTACCCAGTCCGCCACGCCGGACAGGGCCTGCTCCAGCGCCGGACCGTCCGGGCCGCCGCCCTGCGCCATGTCGGCGCGGCCGCCGCCCTTGCCGCCGATCAGACCGGCGACATGGGACACCAGTTCCCCGGCCTTGATCCTGCCCTGCGCGGCGCCGCCGACGCCGGCGACCAGCGCCGCCTTGCCGTCCTGCGTGCCGGCCAGCACCACCACCGCATCCCCCAGCTGCTGGCGCAGGCGGTCCACGCCCTCGCGCAGCGCCTTCGCGTCGAAGCCTTCCAGGCGCGAGGCCACCACCTTGATGCCGTCCACGTCGCGGGCCGAGGCCGACAGGTCGGCGGTGGCGCCGGACGCGGCCCGGGCCCGGAGCGCGGCCAGTTCGCGCTGCAGCTGGCGCTGCTGCTCCAGCAGCGCACGCAGCCGGGCCGTCAGCTCGCCGGCGCTGCCGCCCACCAGGGAAGCGGCCTCGGCGAGCACGGCTTCCTCGCGCGCGACGTGGTCGAGCGCGCCCTGCCCGCTCACCGCCTCGATCCGGCGCACGCCGGCCGACACGCCGCCCTCGGAGACGATCTTGAACAGGCCGATGTCGCCGGTGCGGCGCACGTGGGTGCCGCCGCACAGTTCGGTCGAACCCTCGCCCATGCGCAGCACCCGCACGCGCTCGCCGTACTTCTCGCCGAACAGCGCCAGCGCGCCGAAGTCCAGCGCCTCCTGCATGCCCATGTGCCGGACCTCGGCCTCGTGGTTGGCGCGGATCTCGGCGTTGACCCGGCGTTCGACCTCGGCCAGTTCCGCCGCGGTCAGCGGCTGGAAGTGCGAGAAGTCGAACCGCAGGCGGTCGGGCGCCACCAGCGAGCCCTTCTGCTGCACGTGGTCGCCCAGCACCTGGCGCAGCGCGGCGTGCAGCAGATGGGTGGCCGAATGGTTGAGCACGGTGGCGGCGCGGCGCGGCGCGTCGATCGCGCCCATCACCCTGTCGCCGACCCGCAGGCGCCCGGACCGGAGCGTGCCGGCGTGGCCGTGGAACTGGCCGGCGTACTTGACCGTGTCGGCCACCTCGAACAGCAGGCCCTGCCCGGCCAGCTGGCCGGCGTCGCCGACCTGGCCGCCGGATTCGGCGTAGAACGGGGTACGGTCGAGGATCACCACGGCGTCCTCGCCGTCGCCGACCGACTCGACCGGCTGGCCGTCCTTCAGCAGCGCGACCACTTCCAGGCCGCCGGCCTCGTGCTGTTCGTAGCCGAGGAATTCGGTGGGCTGCAGGCGCGCGATCAGCTCGGCCGGCAGCGCGCCGGCGCCGGCGAACCTGCCGGCGGCGCGGGCGCGTTCGCGCTGCTGCCGCATCGCCGCCTCGAAGCCCGCGCCGTCGACCGCCAGGCCGCGCTCGCGGGCGATGTCGGCGGTCAGGTCCAGGGGGAAGCCGTAGGTGTCGTAGAGGCGGAACGCCTCCTCGCCGGGAATCGTGCCGGCGCTGCGCGCGGCGACCTCGTCGAAGATGCGCATGCCCTGCTCGAGGGTCTCGCCGAAGCGCTGTTCCTCGGCGCGCAGGGCCTGTTCGACGAATTCCCGTTTCGCCGCCAGCTCCGGATAGGCCTCGCCCATCGACTCGACCAGCGGCGCGGCCATCTTCCAGAAGAACTCGCCGCGCACGCCGAGCATCCAGCCGTGGCGCAGGGCGCGGCGCACGATCCGGCGCAGCACGTAGCCGCGGCCCTCGTTGGACGGCAGCACGCCGTCGACGATCAGGAAGGCGCAGGCGCGGATGTGGTCGGCGATCACCCGCAGCGACTTGTGTTCCAGGTCGCCGGTGGCGGTCAGCCGGGCGGCGGCGGCGATCAGGTGCCGGAACTGGTCGGTCTCGTAGTTGCTGTGCACGCCCTGCAGCACCGCGGCCAGCCGCTCCAGGCCCATGCCGGTATCCACGCACGGCGCCGGCAGCGGCTGCAGGCTGCCGTCGGGCTGGCGGTCGAACTGCATGAACACCAGGTTCCAGATCTCGATGAAACGGTCGCCGTCCTCGTCGGGCGAGCCGGGCGGGCCGCCTGCGTATTCCGGGCCGTGGTCGTAGAAGATCTCGGTGCACGGGCCGCAGGGGCCGGTATCGGCCATCTGCCAGAAGTTGTCCGATGCGTACGGCGCACCCTTGTTGTCGCCGATACGGAGGATCCGGTCGGGCGGCAGGCCGACCTCGTCGCGCCAGATCGCGTAGGCCTCGTCATCGGTATGGTAGACCGTGGCCAGCAGACGTTCCGGCGGCAGCTTCCAGACCGCGGTGAGCAGTTCCCAGGCCCAGACGATCGCGTCGCGCTTGAAGTAGTCGCCGAAGCTGAAGTTGCCCAGCATCTCGAAGAAGGTGTGGTGGCGCGCGGTGTAGCCGACCTGGTCGAGGTCGTTGTGCTTGCCGCCGGCGCGCACGCAGCGCTGGCTGGAGGCGGCGCGGGTGTAGCTGCG
>JBKHXI010000212.1:0-4005 GCA_046566095.1 Gammaproteobacteria bacterium
ATACCGTGCTGCTCGGCGGCATCCCGCGCTTCGACGGCGGCAACGACGACCCGGCGCGCCGCTTCGTGCACCTGGTCGACGAGTTCTACGACCGCCACGTCAACCTGGTCTGCACCGCCGACGCCGCGCCGCAGGACCTGTACGCCGGCGAACGCCTGGCCGCCGCCTTCGAACGCACCGCCTCGCGCCTGGTCGAGATGCAGTCCGCCGAATACCTGGCGCTCGAGCACCGCGGCTAGTATCCCGTCCCCCAGGTTGCCTGATGCACCACCGGCTTTGTCATTCCGAACGCAGTGAGGAATCCGCTTTGAAAGCAGATCCTTCGCTTCGCTCAGGATGACAGGCTGTCCCTGCGGAAAAATCCCGGGGCGCGGGTCAGGCACCGCAGACCGGCATGGCGCGGCCCGGCCCGGCACGGCACGGCGCGGCCCGGCCCGGCCCGGCCCGGCCCGCGACGCGCTAGCATCGGCGCGTCCACCCGGAGAAACCGCCATGCGCATCACCCGCATCTCCAGCCTGCCGCTCGCCGCGGCAGCCCTGCTCGCCGCGATGCCGGCGCTCGCGCAGTCCCCGCAGCAGCGCCCCGAAGTCGCCGCCGCCGCGCAGCGGCTGCGCGCCGACGTGGTCGAGCTGCGCCGCTGGTTCCACGCCAACCCGGAACTGTCCAACCGCGAGGTGAAGACCGCCGCCAAGGTCGCCGAGCACCTGCGCGCGCTCGGGCTGGAGCCGCGCACCGGCATCGCCCACCACGGCGTAGTCGCGATCGTCGAGGGCGGCCGGCCCGGGCCGAAGCTCGCGCTGCGCGCCGACATGGACGCGCTGCCGGTGACCGAGCGCACCGGGCTGCCGTTCGCCTCGAAGGTCACCACCGAGTTCAACGGCCAGGTCACCGGCGTGATGCACGCCTGCGGCCACGACGCCCACACCGGCATCCTGCTCGGCGTGGCCGAGGCCCTGGTGGCGATGCGCGACCAGCTGCCCGGCCAGGTGATGCTGGTGTTCCAGCCGGCCGAGGAGGGCCCGCCGCCGGGCGAGGAAGGCGGCGCGAAGCTGATGCTGGACGAGGGCCTGTTCGCCGACTTCCGGCCCGACGCGATGTTCGGCCTGCACGTGTTCTCGACCCTCAACTCCGACACCATCGGCGTGCGCAGCGGCCCGCTGATGGCCGCCTCCGACCGCTTCAACATCACGGTCAAGGGCCGCCAGACCCACGGCTCGCGGCCGTGGGGCGGGGTCGACCCGATCGTCGCCGCCGCCGACCTGGTGACGACCGCGCAGACCGTGGTCAGCCGCCGCACCGACATCGCCCGGCTGCCGGCGGTGCTGACCTTCGGCGTGTTCCGCGGCGGCATCCGCAACAACATCATCCCCGACGAGGTCGAGCTGGAAGGCACGATCCGGACCTTCGACGACGGCATGCGCGAACGGATCCTGGCCGATCTTGCCAACGTCGCCGAGCATGTCAGCGCCGCGCACGGGGCCAGCGCCGAGGCGGTCATCCCGCAGCCGGGCGGCTACCCGGTGACGGTCAACGATCCGGCCCTGACCGCGCGCATGCTGCCGAGCCTGCAGGCGGTGGCGCCGGGGAAGGTCGTCGAGCCGCCGCTGGTCACCGGCGCCGAGGATTTCTCGTTCTTCGGCCGCGAGGTGCCGGCGATGTACTTCTTCGTCGGCGCCACCCCGCCGGGCCAGGATCCGCTGGCCGCGCCGGGCAACCACTCGCCCGAGTTCATGCTCGACGAGGCCGCGCTGGACCTGGGCCTGCGGGCGATGCTGCAGCTGACCCTGGACTACCTGCACGGGGGCGGCTGAGCCGGGGCGCCGCCTCGGCGTCGGGGGCATGGGCCGTTCCCGATGCGACGCCGGCGCGCCCATCGCGGGCAAGGCCCGCTCCTGCGCGGGCGAATCGCCCGGTCCTGCGCAGGCGCGCCCCTTGGGCGCGATGCCCGCGCGCCGCCGCCGACCATGCGGCTTGCGCCACGACGGCGCGCCACGCACCGCCCGGGCGCCGCCCCGGCGGATGCCCGTGGCCCGGCCCCGGCGCGGGATAATGCCGCGATGGACCCTCGCGACCTCCCGCTCGGCCGCCGCGTCGACTACCCGCGGCGCTACGACGCCGGCCTGCTGCACCCGATCGCGCGCGCGGCCGGGCGCGCCGAGCTCGGCATCGCCGCGGGCCGCCTGCCCTTCGCCGGCCACGACCGCTGGCATGCCTACGAACTGTCCTGGCTGGACCGGCGCGGCAAGCCGCAGGTGGCGACCGCCACCTTCACCGTGACCGCGGACTCGCCCAGCCTGGTCGAGTCCAAGTCGCTCAAGCTCTACCTGAACTCGTTGAACGCCACCGCCTTCGACGACCGGGAGGCGGTGCGCGCGCGCATCGCCGCCGACCTGTCGGCGGCGGCGGGCGCGCCGGTGGCGGTCGCCTTCGGGCTGCCGGCGTACGCGGCGGACGATGCGAGCGCCGTCGACATCGACCAACAGCCGATCGACATCGCGCACTACGGCCCGCCGCGCGCCGACCTGCTCGCGGCCGATGCCGGCGCCATGGCGGAGGAAACGCTGGCCAGCGGCCTGCTCAAGTCCAATTGTCCGGTGACCGGCCAGCCGGACTGGGCGGACCTGCGCATCGCCTACCACGGCCCGCGCATCGACCGCGCCGGCCTGCTGCGTTACGTGGTCAGCTTCCGCGACCACGCCGGCTTCCACGAGCAGTGCGTCGAGCGGATCTTCGTCGACCTGCTCGCGCGCTGCGCGCCGCGCCGGCTCTCGGTGGAGGCGCGCTACACCCGCCGCGGCGGCCTGGACATCAATCCCTGGCGGGCGACCCCGGGCTGCCCGCCGCCGCCGCCGCGCAGAAGCCTGCGCCAGTGAGCCGCGCGCACCGGTGCGCGCCGGTTCACCCTTGTGTCCGGCCGGTTCACGCGGACGCGATCCGCCCTTAACGCCCCGCGTGGGAGGCTGCGCGCGACTTCCCCAACGCGCGCAGCCGCCATGAGAATCCCCGCTCCCCAGGATCCGCATTCGCTCTCGCTCGAGCCCTCGCGCGGCGGCGCCCCTTCCGGCAAGCGTCCCGACTTTTCCGGCGTGCGCGGCAGCGCCAGCACCAAGCCGGCGCAGGGCGCCCCGGCCGCCGCCGGCAGCGCGGCGGGCCGCAGCTACACCGTGCGCAAGGGCGACACGCTCTCGCACATCGCCAAGGCGCACTACGGCAAGGCCTCGGACTGGCAGCGCATCTTCGAGGCCAACCGCGACCAGCTCGACGATCCGGACCTGATCCATCCCGGCCAGGTCCTGCGGATTCCCTGATCGGCCCGCGCGGACCCGAACCACGCAGGCAACCGGAAACCGAGGGACCCGTTTCCGCACGTTTCCGCACGTTCCACGTTCCTTCCCGCAAAGGAGAGCCCCATGCAACGCAAGCAGCTCGGCATCGCACTGACCATGGCCCTCGGCGCCAGCCTGGCGCTGTCCGCCTGCGACCGCCGCGACGACACCGCCGTGGACCCGGCCGCCAGCCCGCCGCCGGCCAGCCAGCCGACCATGCCGCCGCCCGCCGGCGAACCGGCGCCGATGGTCGAGGTGACCCGCGTCGACCTCGGCAACCAGGTCGGCGCCGACAACCGCGTCGCCACGCCGATGACCACCTTCGCCATCACCGACACCGTGCACGCCTCGGTGGTCACCGCCGGCAACGGCGGCACCGTTTCCACCCGCTGGACCTACGAGGACGGGCAGGTGGTGCACACCGAGGAGAAGCAGGTCCCGGCCGGCGCCCAGGTCACCGACTTCATGGTGACCAACGCCAACGGCTGGCCGACCGGCCGCTACACCATGGAGGTGCTGGTCAACGGCCAGGTGGTGCAGACCCGCGAGTTCGAGGTGCGCTGAGGCGCACCGGCGCGCGCCGCGTCCGGGGTGCGTTGAGCGGTCCTGTCCCGCCGCATGCCCGGACCCGCGAAGGGCGTGGCTTCGGCCACGCCCTTTCTTCGTGGCGTCGGCCGC
>JBKHXI010000213.1:0-6520 GCA_046566095.1 Gammaproteobacteria bacterium
CCAGCTGGACCTCGCCGAAGGTGCCGCGGGTGCGCACGTTGGTCAGCACCCGCTTGAGGTCGCCGACGCCGGTGGCCAGCTGCTGCATCTCGCCCAGCCCGCGCTGGACCTGCTCCAGCCGCTCGGATACCAGCTTGAACGAGGCGTCCAGGCGGGTGTTGAGGGTGCTCTGCAGCTTCTCGTCGACGGTCGCGCGCATCTGCTCGAGCTTGTCCGCGTTGTCGGCCTGCAGCATCCGCAGCTGCTGCTCGAGGGTCGCGCGCAGTTCGCCGATGCGCTGCTCGTTGCGCTGGGTCAGCTCGGCCAGGCGCTGGCCCAGCGATTCGGCGAAGCGCTGCTGCTGCTCGGCGCCCTCGCCGCGCGCCTTGCGCGCGTCCTCCGCGACCGCGACCCGGAACTCGTCGAGCCGGCGGTCGGTGCGCTCGGTCAGGTCGACCAGGCGCGCGCCGAAGCCGTCCATGCGCTGGCCCTGCTGCACCGAGAAGCTGTCGAGCTGCTGCCGCAGCTCGCCGCGCCCGGCGCGCTGCTCGGCGCGCAGCGCCTCCTCCACCCGCTCGGCCAGGCGCGCGAAGGCCGCGTCCGGGCGGCGCCGCAGCAGGACCGCCAGCAGCGCCAGCACGACCAGTACAGCGACCACCAGGACCCACAGCAGGATGGCTTCGGACATGCGGCCAGTGTAGCCGGCGCGGTCGCAGCGACCGCGACCAGCCAGGCGGGCGGCCCCGCTGGCAGCCTCGGCGGCAGGCCTGCGATGCTGCAGTCCACCCCGCGCCTGCAAATGCCGCGCTCCCCTGTAGGAGCTGCGTAAGCTGCGACCTCGTCGTCAGGGGAATCGACTCTGGTCGCAGCTTACGCAGCTCCTACAGGTGAAGTCGAGTTGCGGGGCGTGGGCCGCGACCGGACGCGCTCAGTCCAGCACCCGGCAGAACACCGCCTTGAGGTAGCGGCTTTCGGGGACGCTGGCCAGGAACGGATGGTCGGGGCCGGCGCCGGACACCTTGAGCACCTGCAGCGTGCGCCCGGCATAGAACGCCGCGCGCCGCAGCATGTCGAGGAACTGCTCCTCCGACACCAGCCCGGTGCAGGAGAAGGTCGCCAGCAGCCCGCCCGGCGCGAGCACGCCCAGCGCCAGCCGGTTCATGTCCAGGTACTTCTTCAGCGCCGGGATCACCTGGTCGCGGTCGCGGGTCATCTTCGCCGGGTCCAGCACCACCACGTCGTAGCGCTCGCCGGCGTTGGAGGCGTCGCGCAGCCACGGGAAGATGTCGGCCTGCACGAAACGCGGGCGCACTTCGTTGAGCCGGGCATTGCCCTTCGCGATCTCGATCACGTCGCCGTCGATGTCCACCCCGACCACCTCGGCGGCGCCGCGCACCGCCGCGTACACCGCGAAGCCGCCGGTGTTGCAGCACAGGTCGAGCACCCGCCTGCCGGCGACGTGCCGGCTCAGCCACTGCCGGTTGTCGCGCTGGTCGGCGAAGAAGCCGGTCTTGTGCGCGCCGGCCGGGTCGGCCCTGAACTTCACGCCGTGTTCGGTGATGACCGCCGGCGCGACCGGTTCGCTGCCGGTGCTGTTCCAGGGCCTGAAGTCGAACGACTCCTGCTTCTGCACGTGCTCGTCGGCGAAGGCGTGCAGGCGGCAACCGGGAAACTGCGCGCGCAGGGCGTCGTAGATCCACTCGCGGTGGCGGTACATGCCGGCGGAAAAGAACTCCACCACCAGCAGGTCGGCGTAGCGGTCCACCACCAGCCCGGACAGGCCGTCGCCCTCGCTGTGGACCACGCGCCAGGCGTCGGACACTTCGTCCAGCCGCAGGACCTCGCGGCGCAGCGCCACCGCCGCGCCGATCCGGCGCGCGAACCAGCCGGCGTCCACCGGCACCGCCGGGTCGGTCTCCAGGATCCGCAGCGCGATCCGCGAGTGGCCGTTGTAGAAGCCGCGGCCGACGAAGCCGCCGTCCACGCCCCAGGCGTCGACGATCGAACCCGGCTTCGGCCGCTGCGCCGGCTTCTCCACCAGCCGCTGGAAGATCCAGGGATGGCTGGATTTCCAGGCGTTCTTCAGGCGCACGGCGGGCAGCGCTTCGCTCATCGGCGCATTCTACGCGGCGGCCTTCCGCGGCTGTCGTCCCGAGCGCAGCGTGGGACCTGCTTTACTGTGCACCGCGAAAGCCAATAGCAGGTCCCTCGCTGCGCTCGGTACGACAGCGGGGGGTGCGGATCGCGCCGGGCGCGCTTGCAATCGGCGCAAGCGCCGCCATCCAGTGCCCATGAACCCGCACGATCCCGCCTTCGACCCCGAGGCCGGGCGCCAGGCCGACCGCCGGCGCCTGCGCCGCGCCTTCCTCGCCAGCGCCGGCTTCGCGCTGCTGCTGCTGCTGGTGTATTCGGCGCAGCCGGATTTCGACTGGCGCGCCTGGAGCGTGCGCCCGGGCAGCGTCGAGGGCCTGCGCGGGCTGCTCGGCGCGCCGCTGCTGCACGGTTCCGGCGGGCACCTGGCCGCGAACACGGTGGCGCTGCTGCTGCTGGGCACCCTGGCCGGCAGCGTCTACCCGCGCGCCACCGTGCCGGCGCTGCCGCTGCTGTGGCTGGGTTCGGGGCTGGGCGCCTGGCTGCTGGGCGAGCCGGGCAGCCACCACCTGGGCGCCAGCGGGCTGGGGCATGGCCTGATGTTCCTGGTGTTCGTGCTCGGCCTGCTGCGCCGCGACCGGCCGGCGATCGCGGCGGCGCTGATCGCCTTCTTCCTCTACGGCAGCATGCTGCTGACGGTGCTGCCGCAGGCGCCGGGCGTGTCCTGGCAGTCGCACCTGGGCGGCGCGCTGGCCGGCGTCGCCTGCGCCTTCTGGCTGCGCCGGCGCGATCCGCAGCCGCCGCGCAGGCGCTATTCCTGGGAGCTCGAGGAAGAGGCGGCGCAGGCCGCCGCGGACGCCGCGCGCGCCGAACGCGAGACCCTGGAACCGCCCGCGCCGCGCGAGGTACCGGTGCTGTGGCGGCGCGAACCGGAGCCGCGCGGCCAGGTCCTGCCGCTGCCGCCGCGGCCGCGGCCGCCGCGCCGGCCCTGAGCGCCGCCGGTTTCACCTGACCTAACACCCCCCGGGTGGACGCGCGGCGCGGCCCGGCTTATATCTCGCTGCCTCCGACAGGGACGTGCGATGCCGCTACCCCCGCAATGGCTGGAGACGGTGCAGCGGCTGGCGTTCTGCCGCGATTTCCCGTCGCTGATGGAAGTGCTCAGCCGCGCGGTGCGCGAGACCACCGGCGCCGACGGCGCCACCGTGGTGATCCGCGAGGGCGAGCTGTGCCACTACGTCGAGGAGGACGCGATCGCGCCGCTGTGGCGCGGCATGCGCTTCCCGGCCGATGCCTGCGTCTCCGGACAGTGCATGCGCGAGCGCGCGCCGGTCGCGATCGCCGACGTACGCGGCGACCCGCGGGTGCCCGAATCGGCCTACCGGCCCACCTTCGTGCGCGGCCTGGCGCTGGCGCCGATCCGGCGCGAGGATCCGGTCGGGGCGCTCGGCGCCTACTGGGCCCGGCCGCACCAGGCCAGCGCCGCCGAGCTGGCGACCCTGCAGGCGCTGGGCGACACCGCCGCCCTGGCGCTGGCCAACGTCCAGTCGATCCGCGCGCTGGAGGAGGCCGGGCGCCGCAAGGACGCGTTCATGGCGATGCTGGCGCACGAACTGCGCGGCCCGCTGGCGCCGCTGCGCAACGCCCTGCACATGCTCGGCAACCGTCCCGACCCGGTCTCGCTGGCCTACGTGCACGAGGTGATGGAGCGCCAGGTGCGGCACCTGGCGCGGCTGGTCGACGACCTGCTGGACGTGGCCCGCATCACCACCGGCAAGATCCGCCTGCAGCTCGAGCCGCTGGACCTGGCGCGGACCGTGGCGCGCACCGTCGAGGACCGGCGCCCGTCCCTGGAGGCGGCGGGCCTAGCGCTGCAGCTGCACCTGCCGGCGCAGGCGCCGCTGTGGATCACCGGCGACGAGGTGCGCCTGGCCCAGGTGCTGGCCAACCTGCTCGACAACGCCTGCAAGTTCACGCCGCGCGGCGGCATGGTCACCGTGGTGGTCGACGACGCCTCGCCGACCCATGCCACGGTCGAGGTCCGCGACACCGGCAGCGGCATCGATCCGGAACTGCTGCAACGCGTGTTCGAGCCCTTCGCCCAGGCCGAGCAGGGGCTGGCGCGCAGCGAGGGCGGGCTGGGCCTGGGCCTGGCCGTGGCCCGCGACCTGCTGGCGCTGCAGGGGGCGCGGATCGAGGCGCGCAGCGAGGGCAGCGGCGCCGGCACCAGCTTCCTGCTGACCCTGCCGCGCACCCAGGCGCAGGCGCAGGGCGAGGCGGGCATGCTGCAGGACGCAGGCGCGGAAGGAGGCGGGCTGCACGTGCTGGTGGTCGAGGACAACCTGGACACCGCCGGCAGCCTGCGGCTGCTGCTGGAGGCCTGCGGCCACCGGGTGCGCATCGCCCATCGCGGCGAGGACGCGCTGCGGCTGGCGGCGCAGGCGGCGCCGGACGTGGTGGTCTGCGACATCGGGCTGCCCGACCTGGACGGCTACGAGGTCGCCCGGCGGCTGCGCGCGGCCGCCGGCGAGGACGCCCCGCGGCTGCTCGCACTCACCGGCTACGGCACCGGCGCCGACCGCGCCCGGGCCGCCGAAGCCGGCTTCGACGCGCACCTGGTCAAGCCGGTGGAACCGGCCCAGCTGCTGGCGGCGCTGCGCGGGCCGCTGCCGGCATGAGAACCGGCCGCGCGCGCCGGCGTGCGTGGGCGGGCGGCGGTGCGGCGATCCTGCCGGCGCTGGCGCTGGCCGTGGCGCTGGCGCTGCCCGCCTGCCAGCGCGCGCCCGGGCCCGGGCCGGCGCTGGCGCCCGCCGACCCGCTGGCCGCGCACCGCATCCGCGCCGACGTCGCGCTGCTGGCCGACGACCGCATGCAGGGCCGCGCGGCCGGCACCCGCGGCTACCGGCTGGCCTCCGAATACGTCGCCCGGCGCATGCGCCGGATCGGCCTGGAACCGGCCGGCGACGACGGCGGCTGGTTCCAGGCGGTGCCGCTGCTGCGCGCGGTCCGCGAGCGCGAGGGCGCGCGGCTCGCGGTCGTGCGCGAGGGCGCCACCCGCGAGCTGGCGTTCGGCGACGAATTCCTCCCGGAGCCGCACTACCACGCGGCCGAGTACCGGCTGCAGGCCCCGGCGGTGTTCGTCGGCCAGGCGGTGCACGCGCCCGGGCTCGGGCACGACGACCTCGCAGGACTGGACCTGGCCGGCAGGATCGCGGTGGCCTTCGCCGGCGCGCCGGCGGGCTTCGAGCCGGTCCACCGCGCCTTCCACGGGTCCCGCCGCGAGAAGCTGCGCGTACTGGCCGAACGCGGCGCGGTCGGGGTGGTCTGGGTCGGGACCGCCGACGACGAGGCGCACGCGCCCTGGGCGCGGACGGCGGCGCAGTGGCGGCGTCCGGGCATGCGCCTGCGCGACGCCGCGGGCAGGGCGATCGACGGCTTCCCGCAGCTGCGGGCGCAGGCCTCGGTCAGCGCGGCCGCGGCCGACGCGCTGTTCGCCGGCAGCGGGCGCACCGCCGCGCAGCTGTTCGCCGCCGCCCGCGACGGCTCGCTGCGCGGCTTCCCGCTGCCGGGCACCCTGGTGCTGGCCGGTCGCACCCGGATCGAGCCGCTGGCGAGCCGCAACGTCGTGGGCCGCCTGCCGGCCGCGCCGCCGGAGCGCCCCGGGGACGCGCGCGCCGGCGAGTACGTGGTCCATACCGCGCACCTGGACCACCTCGGCGTCGGCGTCCCGGTGGACGGCGACGCCATCCACAACGGCGCGCTGGACAACGCGCTGGGGGTGGCGGTGATGCTGGAGGCGGCGCGCGAGCTGGCGCGCGCGCCGCGGCCGCCGCGGCGGGCGATGCTGTTCGTGGCGCTGACCGCCGAGGAGCAGGGCCTGCTCGGCGCGGAATGGTTCGTGCGCAACCCCACCGTGCCGCGCCGGGCGCTGGTGGCCAACATCAACACCGACATGCCGGCCCTGCTGGCGCCCGCCAGCGACCTGGTGGCGATCGGGACCGGCCATTCCAGCCTCAAGCGCGCGGTCGAGGCCGCGGCGCGCGACCTCGGGGTGGCGCTGTCGCCCGATCCGTTCCCGGAGGAGGCGGTGTTCCTGCGCAGCGACCAGTACGCCTTCGTCCGCGCCGGCATCCCGGCGCTGTACATGGACGGCGGCGTCGTCCCGGCACGGCGCCCGGCGCCGGGCGCGGCGCCGGACCCGGGCAGCGACCCGAAGCTGGCGCTGCGCCGATTCCTGCGCAGCTGCTACCACCGGCCCTGCGACGACGCCACGCAGCCGATCCAGTACCCCGACGCCGCGCGCCTGGCGCGGCTCAACGCGCAGCTGGCGCTGCGGATCGGCGCCGACCCCGGGCGCCCGCGCTGGAACGAGGGCGACTTCTTCGGCGAGCGCTTCGGCGGCGGCGACTGAGCCGCCGCCCGCGCCGCTCAGCGTTTCTTCTTGCCGGCC
>JBKHXI010000214.1:0-1519 GCA_046566095.1 Gammaproteobacteria bacterium
CGGCAAGCAGTTCGACGTCACCCGCGAGCGGATCCGCCAGATCGAGGCCAAGGCCCTGCGCAAGCTGCGCCACCCGAGCCGCTCGGAGACGCTGCGCAGCTTCCTCGACATCGAGTAGGCCGGCCGCAGCGCCCCGCGACACGACAGGCCCGCCGGATGGCGGGCTTCGTCTTTTTGGCGCACCCGGCGATAATCCACCCGACGCGGGGCCCATAGCTCAACGGTTAGAGCATCGAACTCATAATTCGCCGGTTCCAGGTTCGAGTCCTGGTGGGCCCACCATCGCCGCGAACCCGGCTACGCGCCGCCCATCGCCGGCAGGTTGCCGCTCCGCCCCGTAGGAGCGCCCCTTGGGCACGATCCACCGGCCTGCCCGCGCCCTTCGCGCGTGCAGCGCGATGCGCTAGGCCGCGCGCGCCTGCGGCGGCGGCTCGGCCGGCAGGCGCAGGTCGCGCGCCGACAGCAGGCTGTAGCCGTCCACGTCCAGGTCCAGGCGCACCGCGGGCCAGCTGTCCGGTTCGATGCAGTGCCGCGGTTCGGCGGTCCAGCCGAAGCGCGGGTCGCCGAGCGCCTCGCGGATCGCGGCAGGTACCGGCTGGTTGGCGGCCACCGCGATCCAGCCCTCCGCGTCTCCGACCACGTAGATGTCCAGGTGCAAGACCGCTTCCTCCATGCCGGCGCCGCCTGCGGGCGCGAGGCATGATGCCGCCGGCAATGCTTCGTGTACGTGAAAGCCGCGGGTCGGCGCCGTGTCGCCGATTTCGTGCGAGCATTCCGCCGGGCACGGCGCGGGCGCCGCCGTGTTCCGTACGGCACGGTACGCGGGAGGGCCGCGACACGCTGCTGTCACGCGCCCGTTGCAGCCTTCGCCGGGCGCATCCGCGCATGGCGACACGACCAACTACTCGGGGGAGTACTGATGAACAAGCAACGTCTCGCAGGGACGATCGCGGCGATCCTCGCCGGCCTGGCCTGTACCGGGGCCGCAGTGGCCGGCGACGTGGGCGGGCAGGTCTATTCGAGCCCGGGCACGATCACCCTGCGCCTGGAATGGGGCAACAGCTTCCAGAACGCGAAGGAGATCCAGGTGACCGGCGACGGCGCCTACAAGTTCGGGGTCAATATCCGCAACAACACCAAGTACCGCGTCGTCGGCAAGTCCGCGCCGGCCGGATGGGGATGCCGCGGCAAACAGATCGACAAGTACATCACCAACGCCGCGGCGACCAATACCCATGTGTATTGCGGCACGTCCGATTCCGACGGCGTGCGCATCGCCGCCTGGAACCTGGAGTGGTACGACAGCGCGGATCCGGTCGAGAAGAAGCGCGCGATCGCCGACCTGGTCAACCTGTACGACATCGACGTGCTGATCGCCAACGAGGTGCTGGACGAGGCGTCCTGGAACGACTTCATCGGCAACTACCTGGGCAACGCCGCCGACTGGGACTACCGGATCTCCTCGGCCGGCTGCTCGCTGCGCCAGGTCACGATGTGGCGCAAGAGCGCGGTGACCTTC
>JBKHXI010000215.1:0-4618 GCA_046566095.1 Gammaproteobacteria bacterium
CCCCACCCAGCCGCCCAGCTGGGACATACAATCCACTTCGGCCACGGCTGGCCCCGTTTTGTTGCCTCGAGAACAACAATTCTGCCGGGTCGGCCGTGGGCCTCTCCCTCAGTTGGGAGAAGAACCAAAAGAAAGGGGCGCCGCGGATGCGGCGCCCCGATGGCGATCGCGGGGTCGGCACGGCGCGGCGCGCCGGCGAACCTGGTTCCGCTTACGGCTTGCGCTGCGCCTGGGCGTGGGCGCGGTACTCGGCCTCGGTGACGAAGCCGTCGCCGTCGGCGTCCATGGCCGAGAAGCCGCCCTGGAAGCCGGCGTTGGCCGCCGCTTCCGGCAGGCTGATGCGGCCGTCGCCGTCGGCGTCGAGCTCGGCCCACAGGCTGCGCATGGCGACGGCCGAGTGTGCCGCGGCATTGGCCGCGCCGGTGGCGGCCGCGCCGACCGCGGTCTGGCCGTCGGCCCGCACGCCCAGGCGGTACTCGTCCAGGCTCACGAAGCCGTCGTCGTCGCGGTCCAGGTCGGCGAACCGCTGGTTGAAGCCGGCATCGGCGGCCGCTTCCTGTGCGCTGATGCGGCCGTCGCCGTCGGCGTCGAGCGCGGCCATCACGCTGCGCGCGGCGACCATCGAGTGGCCGGCGGCGTTGGCGGCACCCTGGACCGTGGCGTCGACCACGTGTTCGGCGTGCGCATGCGCGCGGTACTCGGCCTGGGTGATGAAGCCGTCGCCGTCGCTGTCGAGCCGACCGAAGCCGTCGGCCCAGGCGGCGTCGGCCGCGGCCTCGGACAGGCTGATGCGGCCGTCGCCGTCGATATCGAGCACGGCCCAGGCCTGGCGCGTGCCGGCTTCGGAGTGCGCGGCGGCGTTGGCGTTCGCCTTGGCGTTCGTCCTGGCCTTCGCATCGACCTGGGCGTCGACGCCGACCTCGACCCCGGTGGTCGCGGTCTCGGTCGCGCGTTCGATGGCCCGGCGGGTCGCGGCGCGGCCGCGCTCGGCGGTGCGCTCCACGGTGCGGGTGGTGTTGTCGATCGCCCGCTGCGGCAGCTGCACCTGCGGGGTGCTCACCCCGACCTTGGCGCCTGCGCCGCCGCCGATCTTGACGCCGACCTGGGCCATCGCCGCCGGCGAGGCCAGGGCGGCGCCGAGGGCGATCGCGAGCAGATTGCGGTTACGTGCCTTCATGGATCTCTCCTTCTCTCGTGGGGGATGTCTCCGCGCACCCGTGCGGGGCATCGATCGCGGGACGGACCCGTGCCTGCGCGGCGGTTCCGCGCGGAACGGGAATGCCGCGCGCCAGGGTGCGTGGCATCCACAGGATGGCGCGCGCGCCTGAGCCGGCGCTGAGTACGGGGGCGTCCGGAACCGGCGGATTCACGCGGTTTTCGCGCCCGCTTCACCATGCCCGTCGCATCCGCCGCGGGCACCCGTTCAGCAGTCTCAACCGTTCATTCCCGCCGGCCGGATGCGGCCTCACGCCGGAGCCACGCGCGCCGCGCCAGCATGCCGGCACCGTTCCACCTCGCGAGCGCGCTCATGACCACCACTTCGCAGCAGGTCGTGCTGAGCACCGAGGAGATCGCCTGCCTGCGCGCCTGCGCCGAGGGCGGCGACCCGGATCCGCGGATGCTGCGCGCGCTGGCGGCCAAGGGCATGGTGCAGGCCGGCGACGGCCACGCGCTCACCCCGGCCGGCCGGCACGCGCTGGACGTCGGCGCGCCCGGCGTGGTGCCGGGGATCGACAACTAGCCTGCCGGCTCAGGTCGGCAGCAGGGACTCGACGGTGACGATCGGCGCGCCGTCCTCGTCGATGTCGACCACCACCAGCATCGCGCGCTCGCATTGCGGGCACGGGACATTGGCGCGCAGCTCCTCGGCCGCGGGGTCGGCGGGAGCCGGGAAGCGGTGGGCGCAATAGGGGCAGCGGATCTCGACTTCGTGCATGGCGTCCTCCGTATGGTCCTGACGCAGGCCGGGCGCGCCGTCCTGGCCCGCTCGACCGAACCATAGCGCCGGCGGCGCAAGGGCGCGTGGACGGCGCCGGGCCGCGCCGCGGCGGCATGCCGCATCGCTCAGAACTGCGGGTCGCCGCCGCGCATCGCCAGCAGCCGCTGCAGCGCGTCGGCGCCGGCCGGGCGCACCACCCGCGCCAGTTCCTCGCCGTCGCGCAGCAGCACCAGGGTCGGCCACAGCCTGACCCCGAACGCGCGTCCCAGCGGCCGGCCCCTACCGTCCTCCACCTTGAGGTGGCGCACTTCCGGGTGATGCGCCAGCGCCGACTCGATCAGCGGCTGGGCGGCGATGCAATGCCCGCACCAGGCGGTGCCGAATTCCAGCAGGGTGTCGCCAGCCCGCGCCTGCACCTCGGCCAGGGCGGGTTCCGGATCGGCGTACTGGCGGGTGTAGGGCATGCGGCGACCTGCGGCTGCGCCTATTCGCGCAGGCTGACCTGCATCCCGGGCGCGACCACCTTCGCCAGCGCCGCGGCCGACCAGTTGGTCATGCGGATGCAGCCGTTGGACTGGGTCTTGCCGATGCGCGCCGGTTCCGGCGTGCCGTGGATGCCGTAGTGCGGCTTGCTGATGCCGATCCAGGTGGTGCCGACCGGATTGTTGGGCCCGGGCGGGATCTCGGCCTTGCGGTCGCCGGGGCGGCTGCCGGCGATCAGCGCCGGGTCGTAATGCCAGACCGGATCGCGGGCCACGCCGGTCACCTTCCACTCGCCGATCGGCAGCGGGAACTGGGCGCTGCCGGTGGTCACCGGGAACTGCGCCAGCACCTTGCCGTCGGCGTCGTGCAGCTGCAGCACCGAGTCGGACTTGTCGACCACGATCCTGGCAGGCGTCGGCAGGCGGGTGCCCGGCGCCACGTACGGGACGGTGAGCGTGTTGCCCGCCTCCAGCGCGATGCCGGGGTTGTACCGGGCCAGCAGCGCGGGACTGGCGTGGAACTTCTCGGCCAGCTTCTCCTCGACCGAGGCGTAGGGCAGGGCATCGAGCTTGGCCATCTCCATCGGCGCGTCGGGCGTGTCGCGGAACGGGCCGGCCACGTCCTCGGCGGTCAGGGTGTACTCGACCAGGACCGGGGCCTCGTCGCCGCGCAGGGCCTGCCAGGTCGCCTGGTCCAGCGCGCCGCTGGCGGGCAGGCCGTTCGCGGCCTGGAATCCGGCGATGGCGCGACGGGTGTTGCTGCCGCCGGCGCCGTCGATCTCGCCCGGGGAGAAGTGCGCGCGCTCCAGCAGCACCTGGGCGCGCAGCATGCTGTCGGCCGGCAGGTCGGCATCGGCGGCGGCCGCGGTCGGCGGCGGTGGCGGCGGCTCGGGTTGCGCACCGGCCGGCGGCGGCTGCACGCCCTCGCCCGGCGCCACCGGCGCCACCGCCCCGCCCTCGGCCACCGGCCCCTGCGGGCCGAGGCGGGTGCCGGCGACGGCGCCCCCGGTGTTGGCGGCATCGACCGCGCCGCGCGCATCGGCGGTGGCATCCTCGGCCGGGGCGGCGGTGGCGGCGGCGCCGTCCGCGCCGGGCGAGGGCGCGCGGGCGCAGGCGCCCAGCGCCAGCGACAGGCAGGCGAGGGCCAGCGGCGAAAGCGGGAAGCGTCGGGTCATGGCCGGAATCCGTGCGGGGAGGCGGCCATCCTCGGCGGACGGGCTTCGTCCCGGCGTGAATGCACCTGCGCGGTGCGGCCGGCCGCGCTCAGGCCAGCGCCCGCTGGATGTCCTCGACCGGGGAATTGGTCAGGGTCTTGGCGATCTCCGCCACCAGCCGCGCCCGCACCTGGTCGTGCAGCAGCGGCCGCATCTGGCCCAGGGTCTGCGGGTCGGCGACCAGGACCAGCTGCTGGAAGCGGTCGTCGAGCGCGGCCCGGTTGAGCCGCTGCGCCAGCTGCTTGGCGAAGGTGGCCTCCTCCAGTTCCTTGCCGTCGGTCTCCGGCGGGACCGCGCCGGCCGGGCCGTCGTCGTTGGCGTTCATCAACTGCAGCAGGTCCTCCTGGTGCAGGGCCAGGGCCCGGGCGGTGCCCTTGTTGCGGAACACGCGCGCGCCGCGGCCGTCGGCCACGACCACCAGGGCATCGGTTGAAATCGTATTCATCGGTTCTCCTAGGGAGGCGGTCCGGGCCGGTCGCGGCCGCGGGAAACGGCCCACAGACTAGTCGCGGGCGCGTGAAGCCCGCGAGGGCGCCTGCGCGGGCTGCGCCGCCCGTCTGCGGCGCGGGTGCGGCAAGCCCCCATTCAGACGTGCGGCTGTCACACTCCGTACACTCCCCCGACCCGCTCTATTGGCACCGGCACTCGGGGATTTCGCGCGCATGGACACCAGCACCACCGAACTCGCGGATCTGGCCGATTGCGGCGTCCGCGGCGCCGAGCTCGACGGGATGATCGAGGCCCTGGATCGGCAGATGCCGCAGCTGCAGATGCAGCACGGCAACCTGTTCGCCCTGGCCGCGGCCTGGGCCGAGCGCTACGACGCGATCCTGGCGCGCACCCCCGCGGAGCTGATGGCCGAGGTCAGCGCCCGCCTGGCCCGGATCGGCGTGCGCTGGGGGGTGATGCCCGGCGCCCGGGTGACCCAGGAGTTCCAGGCCCTGCCGCAGGCGCTGCGGCGGAAGGTCGAGGCTTCCTGAGCC
>JBKHXI010000216.1:0-9869 GCA_046566095.1 Gammaproteobacteria bacterium
TCTCGGCGCATAAACCGTTTGAGGCCTACCCCGAGCAGATCCGCGCGGCGCTGCGCGAGGTGGGCGCCACGGCGCAGGTCGCAGGCGGGGTGCCCGCGATGTGCGACGGCGTGACCCAGGGCCGCGCCGGGATGGAGCTGTCGCTGTTCTCGCGCGACGCGATCGCGATGGCCACGGCGGTGTCGCTGTCGCACGAGATGTTCGACGCGGTGCTGTGCCTGGGCGTGTGCGACAAGATCGTGCCGGGCCTGCTGATCGGCGCGCTGGCCTTCGGCCACCTGCCGGTGGTGTTCGTGCCGGCCGGGCCGATGCCCTCGGGCCTGCCGAACAAGGACAAGGCCGCGGTGCGCCAGCGCTACGCGCTCGGCGAAGCCAGCCGCGAGGAGCTGCTCGAGGCCGAGGCGCGCAGCTACCACGGCCCCGGCACCTGCACCTTCTACGGCACCGCCAACTCCAACCAGATGCTGATGGAGGTGATGGGCCTGCACCTGCCGGGCACCGCCTTCGTCAATCCCGGCACGCCGCTGCGCGACGCCCTGACCGTGGCCGCGACCGAGCAGGCGCTGCGGATCACCGCGCTCGGCGACGACTACCGTCCGCTGGCGCGCACGGTCGACGAGAAGGCGATCGTCAATGCGATGGTCGGGCTGGCCGCGACCGGCGGCTCGACCAACCACGCCATCCACCTGGTCGCGATCGCGCGCGCGGCCGGCATCGCCATCGACTGGGACGATCTGGACGAACTGTCGCGCGCGACTCCGCTGCTGGCGCGGATCTACCCCAACGGCAGCGCCGACGTGAACCACTTCCACGCCGCCGGCGGCCTGGGCTTCGCGATCCGGGAACTGCTCGACGCCGGCCTGCTGCACCCGGACATCGCCTGCGTGCACGGCGGCGACCTGCACCGGCAGGCGCTGGAGCCGTATCTGGACGACCTCAGCCTGCGCTGGCGCGAGCCCCCGACGAGCTCGCTCGACCCGGGCGTGCTGCGCCCCGCCGCCGATCCGTTCGACGCAGAAGGCGGCCTGCGCCGGCTGGCAGGCAACCTCGGCCGCGCCATCGTCAAGGTCTCGGCGGTGGCGCCGGAGCTGCGCACCATCCAGGCGCCGGCACGGGTGTTCGATTCGCAGGACGCGCTGCTGGCCGCGTTCCGGCGCGACGAGCTAGAAGGCGACTTCATCGCCGTGGTCCGCGGCCAGGGCCCGCGCGCCAACGGCATGCCGGAACTGCACAAGCTCACGCCCACGCTCTCGGCCCTGCTCGACCGCGGCCAGCGGGTGGCGCTGCTCACCGACGGGCGCATGTCCGGCGCCTCGGGCAAGGTGCTGGCGGCGATCCACCTCACGCCCGAGGCGGCCGACGACGGCCCGATCGCGCGCATCCGCGACGGCGACCTGCTGCGCATCGACAGCGAATCCGGCGCCGTCGACGCGCTGGTCGATGCCGCCGAATGGGACGCGCGCACACCGGCGCCGCTGCCGCTGGCCGCGAACCGGTACGGCACCGGCCGCGAGCTGTTCGGGCTGATGCGCGCGGCAGCGGGCACCGCCGAGCAGGGCGCGTGCGCGCTGTTCGTCGACGAGGACCAGTCGCTGCGCGCGGCCGCGACGTCCACCGCCGGGGCGAGGCGATGAGCGACGGCGGGCTGGCGTTGATCGCCGACATCGGCGGTACCAACGCGCGCTTCGCGCTGACCGATCCGTCGGCCGCGCAGCCGCGGATCCTGCACTCGCACGCGCTGCGCAATGCCGACTTCGCCAGCCTGCAGCACGCGGTCGAGCACTACCTGTCGGTGGTCGGCGCGCAGCCGCGGCAGGCGGCGGTGGCGCTGGCCTGCCCGGTCACCGGCGACGAGATCCGCCTGACCAACCGCGCCTGGTCGTTCTCGCGCGAGGAACTGCGGCAGGCGCTGGGGCTCGAACGGCTGCTGCTGCTCAACGACTTCGGCGCGGTCGCGCACGCGGTGCCGGTGCTGCGGCCGGAGGACCGGCCCCACCTGTACGGCCAGCAGCACGAGCCGCTGGCAGGACCGATCAGCATGCTCGGCCCCGGCACCGGACTGGGGGTGGCGCTGCTGGTCGGCGGCCACGCGCGCGGCTGGGAAGTGGTCGAGACCGAGGGCGGCCACGTCAGCTTCGCGCCGCTGGGCGAGGAGGAACAGGCGATCGCGCGCTGGCTCACGGCGCGCCACGGCCGGGTGTCGAACGAGCGGGTGCTGTGCGGGCGCGGGCTGTCGCAGATCGACGCGGTGCTGCGCGACGCGGTCCACGTGCACGATCCGGAACTGCGCGACCCGGCGGACATCGTATCCGCCGCGCTCGAAGGCCACGACAGCGCCGCGCGACGGGCGCTGGCGCGGTTCTGCGCGGTACTGGGCAGCGTCGCCGGCGACATGGCGCTGGTGCACGGTGCGCGCACGGTGGTGATCGCCGGCGGCATGGTCCCGCGCTTCCTCCCGTTCCTGCGCTCGAGCGCGTTCCGCGAGCGCTTCCTCGCCAAGGGCCGCTTCGCCGCCTACCTCGAATCGGTCGCGGTGCACGTCATCACCCATCCGCACCCGGGCCTGCTCGGCGCCGCGGTAGCCCTGCGCGAGAAAAGCGCCGCTCCATGAAACCCGACCATCCCACCCCCGTAGGAGCGCCCCTTGGGCGCGATCCCGCGCCGTGTCCGCCACCGCCATCGCGGGCAAGGCCCGCTCCTACGAAACGCCGGCCACACCCCGTAGAAGCGCCCTTGGGCGCGATCCCGCGCCGTGTCCGCTACCGCCATCGCGGGCAAGGCCCGCTCCAACGAAACGCCGGCCACACCCCGTAGGAGCGCCCCTTGGGCGCGATCCCGCGCCGTGTCCGGCGACGGGATCGCAAGCATGATGCGCCCCGACGAACGGAGGGATCGATGACCCGGCCCACGCCTGCCGCAGACGCCGCCGCGATCGACGCGATCCTGGCGCGCGCGCCGGCGTTGCCGGTGATCGCGATCGAACGGCTGGAGGATGCGGTGCCGCTGGCGCGCGCGCTGGTGGCCGGCGGCCTGCCGGTGCTGGAGATCACCCTGCGCACGCCGGTCGCGCTGGACGCGATCCGCGCGATCCGCGCCGCGCTGCCCGAGGCGCTGGTCGGCGCCGGCACCGTGCTCGACGGCGCGGCGCTGGCCGCCGTGCAGGCCGCCGGCGCCGCCTTCGCGATCGCCCCGGGCTGCACCGACGCCCTGTACGCGGCGACCCGCACGTGCGCATTGCCGTTCCTGCCGGCGGTCGCCACCGCCAGCGAACTGATGCGCGGGCTCGAGCACGACTTCCGGCGCTTCAAGTTCTTCCCGGCCGAAGCCGCGGGCGGGATCGCCGCGCTGCGCGCCTTCGCCGGCCCGTTTCCGCAGGCGCGGTTCTGCCCGACCGGCGGCATCGACGCGACGAACGCGCCGCGCTACCTGGCGCTGCCCAATGTCGCCACTATCGGTGGCTCGTGGATGCTGCCCGCCGACGCCATCGCCGCACGCGACTGGGACCGCATCGAGACGCTCGCTCGCGAGGCCGCCGCGCTGCGCCTGGGTCGGGGCTGAAGCCCCTTATACAATGCGGGTTCGCGGTGTGGCCATGTAGGAGCGGCTTCAGCCGCGACGGCGCGTCGCCGCCCACGCACGCCGCGACACCGATCCCGTCTGTAGGAGCTACGTAAGCTGCAATCACCCGCACGCTCTGCGGACGAGGTCGCAGCTTACGCAGCTCCTACAGCGAGGGACATGCGTTGTGGGGATCGGGGCTGGAAGCCCCTCCTACAGGGGGTCAGGGCGGGGCGGGGCCGACGACGGGAGCGGGCAGCGGGCGCGCGCCCATCGTGCGGCTGAGCAGCCACATCAGGGCGATGCTGCTGGCCAGGGTGATGAACATCAGGTGGATGTAGTGCAGCGGCGACCATCCGAAGGTGAACACCGCGTACAGCACCGCACCGAACAACACCCCGATCCGTACCGCGCGCGGGTCGATCCGGGTGAACGCGACCGCCACGATGAAGGCCGCCAGCACCGGCATCGAGTACAGCCCGTTGAGCTGCTGCAGGGTGGCGATGATGCTGGTCGAATGCTGGTACAGCGGCACCATCGCCAGCGAGACCGCGGTGAACAGCAGCGCCACCCGCTGGCCGATGCGCCTGGCGTCGGCGTCCGGGTTGACCTTGGCCAGGTGGATGTCGCAGGTGTACAGCGCCGCGGCCGAGTTCAGGCAGGAATTGAAGCTCGACAGCACCGCGCCGGCGATCACCGCGGCGAACGCGCCCGACAGCCAGGCCGGCAGCACGTCGCCGACCAGCCGGCCGTAGGCCACGTCGTCGACGTCGCCGTAGAGCTTGAAGGCGATGATCCCCGGGAACACCACGATCAGCGGCGTGAGCATCTTGAACGCGGCCGCCGCGTAGATGCCCTTCTGCGCTTCGCGCACCGAGCCCGCCGCCAGGGCGCGCTGGGCGATCACCATGTTGGTGCCCCAGTAGAAGACGTGGATGAACAGCATCCCGGTCAGCAGCGTGGTCCAGGGGATGTCCGACTCCGGGCCGCCGACCAGGGTCCAGCGCTCGGCCGGGATCCCCGACAGGTCCCAGTCCACCGCCGCCAGCGCGAACACGGTCACCGCCACGCCCATCACCAGCAGGCCCAGGCCGTTGAAGGTGTCGGAGATGGCGATCGCGCGCAGCCCGCCGAAAGCCGCGTAGGCCAGCCCGCCGAGCGCGAACAGGGCGGCGATGGCGAGGATCGGCAGCTCCAGCCCGAACATCGACTTCATGAACACCGAGCCGGTGTACAGCACCACCGGCAGCAGGATGAACATGTAGCCGAGCATGAACAGCACCGACACCGCGCGCCGCAGCGCCGGGTCGCCCAGGCGGTGCTCGAGCAGCTCGGTGGTGGTGGTGCACTTGTACTTGTAATACATCGGTACCAGCACGTGCGCCAGCACCAGCAGTCCGGCGGCGGCGCCGAACTCCCACCAGGCCACCAACATCATCTGCGCGCCGTTCATGCCGACGATCTGCTCGGCGCTCAGGTTGGTCAGCAGCAGCGAGCCGGCGATGAACGGCCAAGCCAGGTTGCCGCCGGCCAGGAAGTAGTCGCGCGACCGGCTGGCGCTGTGCACCGCGCGCCGGCAGCGCCACCAGGTCAGCACCGCGACCAGCGCGGTCAGTGACGCGAACACCGCGAACTGCAACATGCCTGCACTCATCCCCGTTCCTCCACGGCGGTCGCGCCGACCGCGCCGGTGAACAAAAAACCCCTGCCGGCAGGCAGCGCCGGCAGGGGCCGTGGAAACCCGCGGACGCGCCCGGCCGGGGCGTGCCCGTTCAGAACCGGTAGTTCACGCCGAACAGGTAGGTGCGCCCGAACTCGAAGTACTCGCGCGGCCGGTCGTCGCGGCCGTCGAAGGTCGAGCGGAAGGGTTCGTTCTCCAGGTTGTTGACCTGCAGCAGCAGCGACAGCCCCTGCAACGCGCCGTCGGCCGGGAAGCTGTAGCCCAGCTGCACGTCGGTGACGGTCTCGCCCTCGAACACGCGCCGGGTGCGGTCGCCGCCGAAGCCCTGGACCTCGCCCAGGAAGGCCGAGCGGTGCCGCTGCGCCACCCGCGCCGAGAACCCGAAGCGCTCGTAGTACGCCGTCACGTTCGACACGTACTTCGACAGGCCCGGCAGCGGTTCGTTGGGGAAGTCCGGGCCGAGCGGCTGGATGCTGCTGTCGGTGTCGGAGTAGTTGGCGACGATGCCGAAGCCCTGCAGCGGCGCCCACAGCAGGTCGAGCGGCAGCGAGACCGCGATCTCGTGGCCGCGCACCACGCCGCCCTTGCCGTTCGCCGGCTGGGTGAAGATGCCGATCGACGATGCGGGCTGGTCCTCCGGCGCGATGGCGGTCGGAATCGGCAGCTGCGAGAAGTCGAACGGCATCGACTGGCTGTAGATGTAGCTTTCCAGCTCCTTGTGGAAGTACGCCAGGCTGATGTAGCCGCGGCGCTGCGCGAAGTACTTCTCGTAGGACAGGTCGTAGGCCTTGGCCAGCCAGGGTTCGAGCTCCGGGTTGCCGCCGCCGCCGGACCAGCACGGGGGCGGCGTGCTCGGCGAACAGAAACCGGTGCGGTTGATGCCATAACCGGCGTTCGCGCGCATCTCGTCCATGCGCGGCCGCGCCATCTGCCGGGCCGCGCCGAAACGCACGATCTGTTCGGCCGGAAGCTCGAACACCAGGTTCACGCTCGGCAGGTAGTGGGTATAGCTGGCGCCGCGGGTGGCCGGCTCGCTCAGGGCCACACCCTCGAAGGTGGCCACGCCGGTCGAGCTCTGGTCGACGTTGACCGCCTGCACGCCCAGATTGCCGCGCACCGGGATCGACAGGATCTCGGTGTCGATGTCCACCTGCACGTAGCCGGTGCTGACCGTTTCCTCGACCTCCCAGTTCTTGTTGGAGATGTCGGGGTGGTCCTTGGACAGCAGGAAGTAGAAGTTGTCGACCATCCCGCGCGCGTCGAGCGAGAACAGCGAGTTGAGGCCGGCGAAGCCGAACTCGGTGTTGCCGGTGACGAACTGGCTGGGGATGCCCACCGGGGAGTTGTCGGTGCACCCGGCGGTGGTGCAGAGCGTGTTCTCGGTGGAGGAACGGCTCTTGGTACGGTCGGTGACGTTGCCGCCGAAGCGCAGCCTGCTGATCGGGCTGTCCAGGAACGAGCGCTCGAAGTCCAGGCGCAGCGCGGTCAGCTCGTCCTCGACCCGGAAATCCTTGAGGTAGCCGGCCTGGGCGCGGTCCCCGCCCCAGCCGCCCGGATCCATCAGGACGAAATTGTCCGGGTTGCCGTAGTCCATACCGAAGTCGAAGTCGAAGTACCCAGCCGGGTTCAGGCGCACGTTGACGGTGTCGCTGAGCCCGTCGCGGAACACCGCGTAGGTCTCGAGGATGCGCTCGTCGCGCTTGGCGCTGGAATGGCTGACGTCGGCCGTCATCTTCCAGTCCTGGCCGAACCGGAACTCGTTGTTCCAGCCGATGGCGAACAGGTCGTCGTAGCTGGCGTTGAAGTCGTTGCGGATGATCGGCTTGAAGTTGGTGAACGTGGCCTCGATCGCGGTGCCTTGCGCATTGTCGGTACGGCTCACCGGCGGGCCGGCGGCGCCCCACTCGAAGCCGAACTCCATGCCGCGCTTGATCTCCTCGCGCTTGAACTCCGAATAGAACAGGTCCAGCGAGGTACGGTACATGTCGTTCGGGCGGAACTCGAGCACGCCCATGAAGCCGTCGCGCTGGTTGTCGGACTCGAAGTCGTACAGCTGGCCGCCGCCGATCGCCCCGTTCGGATAGCCCCACGACTCGAAGCGGTAGGCCTGCCCGGGGTTGTTCAGGCGCGCGTAGCCCAGCGCCAGGCCGATGGTGTTGTCGGCGAACTGGTCGATGTAGGAGATGCTGAAGCGGTTGCCGTATTCCTTCTCGTCGTGCAGCTCGTTCATGTCACCGCGCAGGTTCACGGCGATGGTGCGCTCGCCGTATTCCAGCGGCCGCACGGTCTGCAGGTCCACGGTGCCCGAGAGGCCCTGGCCGACCAGCGCCGCGTCGGGCGTCTTGTAGACGATCACGCGGTTGATCAGCTCGGAGGGGTACTGGTCGAATTCCACGCCGCGGTTGTTGCCGAGGCTCACCTGTTCGCGGCCGTTGAGCAGCGCGGTGGAGAAGTCGCCGGCGAAGCCGCGGATGTTGATCTCCTGCGGGCGGCCGCCGAAACGCTGCGCGGTAAGTCCGGGCAGCCGCGCGATCGAATCGGCGATCGACGTGTCGGGCAGCTTGCCGATGTCCTCGGCCGAGATCGCCTCGACGATGGAGTTGGACTCGCGCTTGGTGTCGATCGATTCCTCGATCGCGGCGCGGATGCCGGTGACGACCACGCGGTCGAGCTCGGTGGCCGACACCTCCTCCTCGTCCTGGTCGTCCTGGTCGGCCGGCGGCGGCTGCTGCGCCTGGGCGTGCACCTGCGCGGCGAGCATCATGGTGGCCGAGGCCAGCGCCAGGCTCAGAAGATTGCGTTTGTAGTTCACCCTGTTCCCCCAAGAAACGGTTCGTTCGGTGTGGCGCTCCCCGGCGCACGGTGTCGGGCGGTCCCGGCCCTGCGCCGCCGACATGCCGGTGCGCCGGGCCGATGGTAGACCCGGGTCGCACTGCACAAACGTCCTTGAATACGTATTCATGGCAAACCACGCCGCGGCACGCCCGTGGCGGTCACGCGGTCGTGGAATAGTCGGGCGGGGCGCCGCACGGCGGTCGATGCGGCCGCGCGCCGGGCCCGGATGCGCAGCAGCGGAGCGGAGGCATGCCCCAACGACCCTTTCCACGTGCGCGCGGCGGCCTGCCGCGCCGGACCCTGCACGCACTGGCCGCGCTCGCCCTGGCCGGCCCGGCCTGGGCCGGCGACGGCCCGCTGCACCTGCCCTCGCCCGACTGGCGCGACGCGGTCGTCTACTTCGCGATGATCGACCGCTTCGACGACGGCGACCCGGGCAACAACGACCAGGGCATCGGCGAGTACGACCCGGCCGACCACCGCAGGTACAGCGGCGGCGACCTGCGCGGCCTCGCCCGCAGGCTCGACTACATCCAGGGCCTGGGCGCGACCGCGCTGTGGATCACCCCGCCGGTCGCCAACCAGTGGTGGAACCCGGGCGGCAGCTACGGCGGCTACCACGGCTACTGGGCCAGCGATTTTTCCGCCATCGACGCCCACTACGGCACGCTCGACGACTACCGGGCGCTGTCGCGCGCGCTGCACGGCCGCGGCATGTATCTGGTGCAGGACGTGGTCGTGAACCACGTCGGCGACTGGATCGGCTGCGACCGCGAAGTGGATCCGGACGACGACGCCTCCATCGCCCGCCACTGCCGCCTGCGCCGAGACGCCCAGGGCCGCAGCGCCCCGGTGCAGCCGCCGTTCGACCGCAACGACCCGCAGAACCCGGCGCACCGGCGCGAAGCGATCTACCACTTCACCCCGGCCATCGCCGACTACTCCGACCGCCGCCAGGAACTGGACTACGCGCTCGCCGACCTCGACGACCTCAACACCGAAAACGAGGTCGTGCGCCGCGCGCTGCGCCGGGCCTACGGCATGTGGATCCGCGAAGTGGGCCTCGACGCCTTCCGGATCGACACCGCCTTCCACGTGCCGGCCGAGTTCTTCCCCGACTTCCTGCACGCCGAGGACCCGGATGCGCCCGGCATCGAACGGGTCGCGCGCGAGACCGGGCGCCACGACTTCCTGTCCTTCGGCGAGGGCTTCGGCAGCGACCAGCCCTACGACGACAAGCAGGCGCGCAAGCTCGACGGCTACATGCGGGTGCCCGGCGGGCTGCCGTCGATGATCAACTTCCCGCTGTACGGCAGCCTCGGCGACGTGTTCGCGCGCGGCCGGCCGACCGCGGAACTGCAGCACCGCATCGAAAACATGCTCGCCGTGCACGCCGACCCCTGGCGCATGCCGACCTTCGTCGACAACCACGACGTCGACCGCTTCCTCGCCGGCGCCGGCGAGCCGGCCCTGAAACAGGCGCTGCTGGCGATGCTGACCCTGCCCGGCATCCCGGTGATCTACTACGGCACCGAACAGGGCTTCACCGAACGCCGCCGGTCGATGTTCGCCGGCGGCCACGGCAGCGGCGGCCGCGACCACTTCGACCCCGACGCCCCGCTCTACCGCTACCTGCAGCGCGCCATCGCCCTGCGCCGCGACAACCGACTGTTCTCCCGCGGCACCCCCACCGTGCTGGCCGCCAACCCCGCCCGCGCCGGCGCCATCGCCTGGCGCACCGACTACGACCCCGCCACCGACACCGGCCACGAGCCTTCCGTCCCGACAGGACAGC
>JBKHXI010000217.1:0-2279 GCA_046566095.1 Gammaproteobacteria bacterium
TCAACAGGTGCGTGGTCTCCTTGGTGCGCGGCACGTGCAGGGTGACCACGTCGGCCCAGGCCAGCAGCTCGTCGAGCGGCTTCAGCGGCACGCTGCCGTGGCCGGCGGCCGAGGGCGGCAGGAACGGATCGTAGGCGGCCACGTCCATGCCCAGCGCGCGCGCCTTGCGCGCCACCGTGCCGCCGATCCGGCCGAGCCCGACCACCCCGAGCCGCTTGCCTTCGAGCTCGAATCCGGTGAGCCCGGCCTTGGGCCATTGCCCCGCCTTCATCCCGGCATCGGCGCGCGGCACGTGCCGGGCCAGCGCGAACAGCAGGCTCAGCGCGTGCTCGGCGGCGGCGAGGGTATTGCCGTCCGGCGCGTTCATCACCGCGATGCCGCGCGCGGTGGCGGCGTCCACGTCGATGGTGTCGACGCCGGCCCCGGCGCGGCCGATCACCCGCAGTTTCGCCGCGCCGGCGATGGCGTCGGCGGTGACCCGGGTGGCCGAGCGCACCAGCAATGCGTCGACGTCGTCGAGCGCGTCCGCCAGCTGCGCCGGATCCTTGATCGGCTCGGAGACGGCCACGTCCCAGCCGGCTTCGCGGAACAGGGCCAGGCCGTCTTCGTGGATGCCGTCGCAGGCGAGTACTTTCATGGGGCAGGTCTCCGGTTGGATCGCGAGTGTCGAGAAGGAATCTCGAAGGATCGGACCACGGACACCATGCTGCCGGCTGGACGGCGACGCCGCTGCGAAGGCGGCGCAGGCCCGGTCGGGACCGGGCGGATCGGGAAACGGGGCCGGCTGGCATGGGAATCCGCGATGCCCCGAGCCTAGCAGAGCCACGTGGCGGATGCCGGACAAGACGGCGACGCCGGCATGCGCCGGCGTCGCGTGGGCATCCGGGAGACCGGGTATCAGTCCGCGGCCGGAACGCCCATCTCCTCGAGCACCCGCTTGCCCGGGAACACCTCCTGCATCACCCAGCGCATGTAGCGCTGGTCGACCGCGATCACCCGGGTCATGTCCGGGTCGAACACCCAGTTGGAGCTGACGCTCTCCCAGTTCATGTCGAACACCAGGCCGACCAGCTCGCCGCGCGCGTCGAGCACCGGCGACCCGGAGTTGCCGCCGGTGATGTCCAGGTCGGCCATGAAGTTGACCGGCACGGTGCCGAGCTCCTCGCTGGCCAGGCCGCCGTAGCGCTTGGCGGCGATCGCGTCGAGCTGCGCCTGCGGCGCGTCGAACGGCTCCTCGCCGGTGGCCTTGGCCGCGACCTGCTCGAGCGTGGTGAACGCCGCCTGGCGGCTGCCGTCGGCCTTGGTGTAGCCCTGCACGTTGCCGAAGGTGATCCGCAGCGAACCATTCGCATCCGGGTACACGGACTCCCCCTGGCTGGCCTTGTAGTCGGCCACCGCCTGCAGGAAGGCCGGGCGCGCGAGCAGCTCGTCGCCGCGGCGCGCCTTGGCCTCGGCCTCCATCGCGAGCAGGGTCGGCATCAAGGCGACCGCGAAACCGACCACTGGATCCTTGCTGGCCTCGAACGCGGCGCGGTCGGCCTCCATCAGCGCCAGCCGCGCCTGCAGCCTGCCGAGATCGGTGCCGGCCAGGCGGTCGAGCGCGCGCTGCACCGCCGCCTCGTCGCTGCCGCCAAGCCAGGCGTCGAGCGCGGCCACGCGCTGCGCGGCCGGCAGCTCGAGGTACTCGCGCAGCCAGTATTCCTGCAGTTGCCGGTCCATCGCCGGGTGGTAGCGCTTTTCCATCTGCTCCATGGAGCCCCGGAACGCGGGCAGGTCGCGCTGCTGGTAGCCGGATTCGCGCTCGGCGTCGGGTTTGGCGCGCTCGATCGCCAGCCGGTACAGGCTGGTGGCCGCGCCGATCGCGCCGGTGCGCTGCAGCTGGCCGAGCACCAGGTCGCGTTCGCGGGTGGCGCGCTCGGCGGCATCGAGTTCCAGCAGCTTCGCGTGCGCGGCCAGGGCGGGGGCGCCTTCGTCGCCCTGCGCCGCCAGCCAGTCGAGCACCGCCCGTTCCTGCGCGCGCTTGGTGGCGGCCGCCCCGATCCGCTCGAAGCCCTCCAGCTGGCCGCCGTAGTTCTTGAGCGCGTTGTTCCAGCCGCGGACGGTGCTGGCGTACTTGACCTTGATGTCGGGGTCGGCGCGGCCGGCGGCCTCCACCAGCGCCACCAGGTTCTCGTAGTGGGCCTTGAGCGTGGGATAGGTCCAGCCGGCGGTCTGGTCGAATTCGGCGGCCAGCGCGTAGCGCGCGGTGCGCCCCGGATAGCCGGCGACCATGACGAAAT
>JBKHXI010000218.1:0-1739 GCA_046566095.1 Gammaproteobacteria bacterium
ACGCCACCGGCCGGGTGCTGGCCGGCGAGAACATCGACGTGCGCCGCGAGCCGGCCAGCCTGACCAAGGTCATGACCAGCTACGTGGTCGCCGCCGAGATGGCCGCCGGCAAGATCAAGCCCGACGAACCGGTGATGATGAGCGAGCACGCCTGGCGTACCGGCGGCGCCGGCACCGACGGCAGCTACTCGGGCTTCGAGGTCAACCGGACCGCGCCGCTGATCGAGATGGAAAAGGGCATGACCGTGCAGTCGGGCAACGACGCGGCGATCGCCCTGGCCGAGCACATCGCCGGCAGTGAGCAGGCCTTCGCCGCGCTGATGAACGCGCACGCCAAGCGCCTGGGCATGAACAACACCAACTTCGTCAACCCGCACGGCCTGCCGCACCCGGAGCACTATTCCACCGCGCGCGACCTGGCGATCCTCGGCCGCGCCCTGATCCGCGACTTCCCCGAGCACTACGCCTACAACGCGATCCGCGAATTCACCGTCGGCGACATCACCCAGCGCAACCGCAACCTGCTGCTGTGGCGCGACCCGTCGGTGGACGGCATCAAGACCGGCCATACCTCGGGCGCCGGCTACTGCCTGATGACCTCGGCCGAGCGCGACGGCCAGCGCCTGATCACCGTGGTGCTGGGCTCCACCGGCGAGCGCCAGCGCGCCGACGACAGCCAGGCCCTGCTCAACTGGGGCTTCCGCTTCTTCGAGACCCACACCCTGTACCGGGCCGGTGCGCCGGTGTCCACGCAGCGGGTGTGGAAGGGCGCCGCCGACCAGGTCGCGCTGGGCCTGGCCGCGCCGCTGGCGGTGACCGTGCAGCGCGGCCGCTACGAGCAGCTGCAGCCGGCGATGGACCTGCCGCAGACCCTGCTGGCCCCGATCGAGAAGGGCCAGCGGATCGGCACGGTCCGGGTGACCCTGGACGGCGAGGTGGTCGCCGAGCGGCCGCTGGTCGCGCTCGAGGCGGTGGCCCAGGCCGGCTTCTTCAAGCGCCTGTGGCACAGCCTGCGGCTGTGGTGGGCCTCGGTCTGAGCCCGCCCGGCTTGGCCCCGCGCCGTCCGCCCCCATAATCGAACGATGGAACCCAAGTCCGACAATCCCGCCCACGGTTTCCAGTTTCCCGGGACCTTCGAGCTCAGCGCGATGGGGACCGCCGAGGCGGACCTGGAAACCGAGCTGCCGCGGCTGCTGCTCGACGCCGGAATCCCGGTGGTCGAGGAGAAGGTCACCTGGAAGCATTCGTCCAACGGCCGCTACGTGTCGGTGCGGATCAGCTTCCGCGCCGAGACGCGCGCGCAGTACGAAGCCGCGCACGCCGCGCTGCGCGCGCATCCCGAGGTGAAGTGGACGTTGTAGTGGATACACGGGCCACGCACCCCCGCTCCGGCCCGTCCGGCCAGCCGGCGGAGCCATCTGGCGTTCGTCGGCGCGCGGACCAGCAGTCCGCAAGCGCGCCGTCTCACCCCCCGCGAGCGGGCGAGGGCAAGTGCTTGCTGCGCGACCTGGGGCGGCGGCCCTACGGGCCGGTCTGGCGGGCGATGCAGGCCTTCACCGACGCCCGCGGCGAGGACACCCCGGACGAGCTGTGGCTGGTCGAGCACGAGCCGGTGTTCACCCTGGGCCAGGCCGGCCGCGCCGAGCACGTGCTGGCGCCCGGCGCCATCCCGGTGCTCCAGGTCGACCGCGGCGGCCAGGTCACCTACCACGGCCCCGGCCAGATCGTGGCCTATCCGC
>JBKHXI010000219.1:0-2045 GCA_046566095.1 Gammaproteobacteria bacterium
TTGTGGCGCTGCGGGGGTGCGAAGCACCGGCAGCTCCGGGAAGCCGCGCAGTGACCGGTCCGCGCCGGGCCTACAATCGCGGCATGACCCCGATCCTGCTTTCCTGGAGCGGCGGCAAGGACGCCGCCTGGACGCTGCACGCCCTGCGCCAGCGCGACGACGTCGAGGTGGTGGGATTGCTGACCACCATCACCGAAGGCCATGAGCGCATCGCCATGCAGGGCATCCGGGTCGAGGTCCTGCACGCCCAGGCCAAGGCCGCCGGGCTGCCGGTGATCGAATCGCGGATGCCGCAACGTTCCAGCAACGCGGTCTACGAGGCCGCTTTCGCCGAAGCGCTCGCGCGCGCTCGGGAACGCTGGCCGGGGTGCGGCACGATCGCCTTCGGCGACCTGTTCCTCGCCGACATCCGTGCGTACCGCGAGGCGCTGTGCGCGCGCCTGGGCTGGCAGCCGCGGTTTCCGCTGTTCGGCGCCGACACCGCCCGTCTCGCGCGCGAGATGCTGGCCGGCGGACTGCGCGCGGACCTGTGCTGCGTCGACACCCGGCAGCTCGATGCGGCGTTCGCCGGGCGGCCATTCGATGCGGCGTTGCTCGACGACCTGCCGCAGGGCGTCGATCCCTGCGGCGAGAACGGCGAGTTCCACACCTGCGTCAGCGCCGGCCCGATGTTCGCACGCCCCCTGGGCCTGGACCGCGGCGAAACGGTCCTGCGCGACGAGCGCTTCGCCTATACCGATTACGCCGTGCGGTCACGTGGCGGCGTCCCGCCGCCCCACGCTGCGTCAGAAGCGCCGTAGGAGCTGCGTAGCTGCGATCTGGATGTCGCCATTCAACGCGCGGGGCTGCATGTCGCCCCGGCCCGGCCATCCATGGCCGGGCGTTCGGCGCAGCGCCAGGCAGTGCCTCGTTCGCCGTCCGACTGCCCACGCGGCTGCCGTCCTTTGGCGCAACTTTTCCGGCTTCGGATCGCCCGTCCCGGCCATCCATGGCCGGGCGTTCGCGGCCGCAGCAGATGCCGATAGGGCATCTGCTGAGCGCGGCCGCTCACCCCGTGTTCTGGATGCCGGCGGCGATGCCGTTGACGGTGGCGACCAGGGCATGCAGCAGGGCGTCGTCGGGGCGGCCGGCGGCGCGCCAGCGGGCGAGCAGGTCGACCTGCAGCAGGCTGATCGGGTCGACATAGGGGTTGCGCAGTCGGATCGACAGCGCCAGCCGGCGGTCGTGGGCCAGCAGCGCGTCCTGGTCCTTGATCGCCAGCACCGCGTCGCGGGTGCGCGCGAACTCCGCCGCGATGCCCGGGTGCATGCGCGCGTGCAGGTCGCCCTCCGGCAGGTCTTCGGCCAGCCGCGAATAGCGCTCGAAGATCGCCGGGTCGGACTTGGCCAGGACCATTTCCACGTCGTCCAGCAGGGTGCCGAAGAACGGCCAGTCGCGCGCCATCTCCGCCAGCACCGCGCGCCCGTGCCTTTCGAGCGCCGCCTGCAGCGCGCTGCCGACGCCGTGCCAGGCGGTCAGGCCCGAGCGGTTCTGCGCCCAGGCGAACACCCACGGGATTGCGCGCAGCGACTCGACCCCGCCGCTGCCGGCGCGCTTGCTCGGGCGCGAGCCGATCCGCAGGCGCTCGATCACGTCGATCGGGGTGACGGCGCGGAAGTAGGCGGGGAAATCCGGGTGCTCGTGGACCAGCGCGCGATAGTGGCCGCGCGCGGCGGCCGCGAGCTCGCCGGCGATCGCGCGCCACGCCGCCTCGCGCGCGTCGGCCGGCCGCGGCCGCAGGCTGGCGCGCAGCACCGCGGCAGCGGTCTGCTCCAGGTTGCGCAGCGCGATCGCGCGGATGCCGTACTTGCGGTGGATCACCTCGCCCTGCTCGGTCAGGCGCAGGAAGCCGTCGACCGCGCCGCGCGGCGCGGCGATGACCGCGCGCGAGGTCTTGCCGCCGCCGCGGCTGACCGAGCCGCCGCGGCCGTGGAAGAACGCGATGCGCACGCCGCTCTCGCGCGCCAGCGCCACCAGTTCGACCTGGGTGCGCTGCAGCGCCCAGC
>JBKHXI010000220.1:0-12349 GCA_046566095.1 Gammaproteobacteria bacterium
CTGCCGGCGTCGTCGCGGACCTCGTCCAGCAGCCGCGGCATGCGGTGCAGCAGCCAGCTGCGGTTGGGCAGCCCGGTCAGGCCGTCGGTGCCCGACAGCTCCACCAGCCGCTGCATCCGGTGCACGATCACCAGCGTGACCATCCCGAAGAAGGCGATCAGCAGCAGCCGTTGCAGCTGCCCGCCCAGGCTGACCGTGCCGTAGTCGCTCGACACCAGGTGTTCCGGCGAGTCGGCGACCAGGAACACCGCCGCGACCATGCCCGCGTACTGCACCAGCGCCAGCGCCACCGCGAGCAGCGCCACCCGGCCGTCGCTGCGCAGGGCGGCCAGCGCGATCGCCAGCGGGTAGCCGCACCAGACGATCAGGCTGTTGAGCCCGGAGGGCAGGTGGTTGAGCGCCAGCATCGCCAGCACGATCGTGGTCAGGGTCACGTCCCAGGCGCTGGTGACGAAGGGCAGCCAGGAATGGCGTCGCGCCTGCCGCGCCAGCGCCAGCCAGACGTGCGCGAACACGTTCACCAGCATCGCGCCTACCAAGCCGATCATGGTCTCGCGCAGGCTGCCGCCGGAGGCTGCGTTTGCGAGCGGGAGCAGCAGCAGCAGCGCCGCCACCACCACCCGCAGCCGCGCGACCAGCAGCTCGCCGCCGGCTCCCAGCTCCAGGTTCAGTTCGTCCGGGCGCGCGAACAGCGTGGCGACGGCGTCGCGGAACTTGTTCTGCGGTGCCAGCATGCGCTCCCCTGCGCCTTGCAGCAGCGCGCAGGATACCGCGCGCGGCGGCCGCGCGGTCCGGGCATCGCGCCGCTGCGGGAACATGGCCGGCCGCACGCCGCCCGTTGCCCGGCTGGATCCGGCACGCGCATGCGGCCCGGGCCCTGACCGGCACGGCTTGACAGGCGAATGAGAATCATTACCATCAACTGCCAGTCGGCAGGAGAGCTCCCCATGTTCAGCCCCATGTTCAGTCCGCGCGCGCCCGTCCCCGCCCATCGCTCCGCCGGTCCTGCAGATGCCGTCCGGGACGCCGCATCGGCGCCGCTGCGCGCCGCTCCGCCGGTGGCCGCGCCGGAGGTCGACAGCCGGCAGCTGCTGGCCGGCCGCCGCGAACTGCTGATCCGCCACGGCGGCGAGCACTACCGCCTGCGCCACACCCGCAACGACAAGCTGATCCTCACCAAGTAGCGCGACGGCGGCAGCCAGGCGCACGGGAGGCGGCGATGGACACGGCGACGGTCGAGCGGCCACGCAGCCGCCCGGCGTACGGCCGGCCGGCAGCCGGAGGCCTGCCGCAGGCGCGGGAGCTGGCCACGCTGGGCACGGTGCTGTGCCTGCATCGCGCACGCAGCGGCAGCGCCCTGGGCGGCTGGGCCGAGGCGGTCGATGCCGCCTGGCACGGGGCGGTGGAAAGCGACGGGCTGCGCGAGAGCCTGTCGTTCCGCAACCGCCACGGCCAGTGCTGCTGGCGTCTGTACCTGCTGCCCGACAGCGACTTCCTGGCCTGGGAGCGGCTGGTCGGCCGGCTGCCTCGCGAGGACTGCAGCGCCGACGACCGGGACGCCCTCGGCCTGCGCCTGTGGCGCCGCCTCGGAGAACGGCTCTCCGGCGACTTCTGGCGCGCCGGCGTGCTGCGGCTGCGTGCACTGCCGGCGCAGTCGCGGAGGAACCGGGCCGGCGGACCCTGGGTCCTGGCCGCGAGCCTGGCGGAGGTGTCGCCCGCGGGCATGCGCGTCGCGCGCCGCATCGCACACCGGGAAGGCGCGGCGCTCGACGGCGCGATCGACGGCTGCAGGGACAGCAGATCCGGCGCCGGCTAGACTGCACTGTCCACAACCGGCGTTGCGGTCGCCGGTCGCAGCCTCGAGGAGCCGCCATGCACTACCGCCGCCTCGGATCCTCCGGACTGCAGCTGTCGGCGCTCTCGCTCGGCGCCTGGGTGACCTTCGGCCACCGGGTCGGCCGCGGCCAGGCGCGCGAGCTGATCGCCGCCGCCTGGGACCACGGCATCAACTTCTTCGACAACGCCGAGGGCTACGCCGACGGCGAGGCCGAGCGGGTCATGGGCGACGCGCTGGCCGACCTGCGCCTGCCGCGCGACGGCTGGTGCGTGTCCAGCAAGGTGTTCTTCGGCGCGGCCCGGGATCCGCGCCCGACCCAGAAGGGCCTGTCGCGCAAGCACGTGCACGACGCCTGCCACGCCGCGCTGCGGCGGCTGCGGGTGGACTACCTGGACCTGTACTTCTGCCACCGCCCGGATCCGGAGGTACCGGTCGCCGAGACGGTGGCGGCGATGGACGTGCTGGTGCGCCAGGGCAAGGTGCTGTACTGGGGCACCTCGGAATGGAGCGCGGCGCAGATCCGCGAGGCGCACAAGGCCGCGCGCGCCGGCGGTTACGTGCCGCCGACCATGGAACAGCCGCAGTACAACCTGCTGCACCGCGAGCGGGTGGAGCTGGAATACGCGCCGCTGTACGCCGAGTACGGCATGGGCATCACCACCTGGTCGCCGCTGGCCTCGGGCCTGCTGACCGGCAAGTACAACCAGGGCGTGCCGGACGACGCGCGACTCGGCCAGGAAGGCTATGGCTGGCTGCGCAAGTGGGTGCTGGGGGAGGACCCGGACCGGCTCGGCCGCGCCCGCGCGTTCGCCGCGCTGGCCGCGGAACTGGGGGTGGCGCCGGCGCCGCTGGCGATCGCCTGGTGCCTGCGCAACCCGCACGTGTCGACCGTGCTGCTGGGCGCGTCGCGGCTGGAGCAGTTGCTGCAGAACCTGGACGCGCTTGCGCTGGGGGAACGGCTCGACGACGGCGCATGGCGGCGGGTGGCGGCGGCCACCGCCGGCTGAACGCTCGACCCATGCCGCGCGGCGCGGGCCGCGGAATCGACCGCGCGTCGTCCGGCGCGGCCGGACCGAATCCGCAACGCACAGCGGCCGGGGTCGCCCCCGGCCGCTGCCGCGATCACGCTGCCGGACAGGCCCGGGCAGGCCCGATCAGAAGTCGAGCTTGACCCCGAGCATGGTCATCCGCGCCATGCCGGGGCGGGCGCCGGCCGGGCGCCAGGACGCGATCCAGGTCTCGTCGGTCAGGTTCTCGACCCGCGCGAACAGCTCCGCCGCCGGCGTCAGCCGCCAGCCCGCGGCCAGGTCGACCACGAACGCCGATTCGGTGCGCGGCGCGGTATCGCCGGCATTGGTGCGCATGTCGTCGATGTAGTTGCCGGCCAGGTTGACGCGCCAGCGCTCGCCCTGCACGCCCAGCTGCAGGTTCAGGGCGTGCTCGGGCAGGTACGGCAGCCGGTCGCCGGCCTCGACCGCGCCCCACTCGCCGAAGGCGCTGCGGAAGCTGCTGCGGAATTCGGCGTCGGTGTACGTGTAGCCGATGCGCGCGGGGACCTTCAGCGCCCAGCCGCTGGCGCGGCCGAAGTCGTGGGCGAGGCTGGCCTCGATGCCGCGGACCCGCGCCTTGCCGCCGTCGAACTGGTCGCCGAGCTGGCAGCCGCCGCCGGTGGAGGCGGTGCAGGTGCCGACCAGGTTGTCGTAGTCGTTCCAGAAGCCGACCAGTTCGGCCTGGAGCGTGCCCGGGTGCCAGCGCAGGCCGGCCTCCAGGTTCACGCTCTCCTCCGGGTCCGCGCCCGAGCCCGGGCCGGGCGGGTTGAAGCCGCGGTGCACGCTGGCGAACAGGTTGAAGTCCTCGCCGGCCAGCCAGGTGGCGCCGAAGCCGGGGATCAGCTGGGTCACGGTCGATTCGACCACGCGGGTGGGGGCCAGGCTGCGGCCGTCGGGCTGGCGGACGTAGTCGATCCGGGTCAGGTCGATGTGCTCGTAGCGCAGGCCCGGCGCCAGGATCCAGTTGCCGGTGCGGATCTCGTCGTGGACGAAGAACGACCATGCCGTGGCCTGGCCGACGCGGTTGTCCTGGGTGCCGGGCGCGCCGTCGGAGGTCAGGACCATGGTGCCGTTGTCCATGCGGTAGCGGTCGTCGTCCTGGAACCGGTCCTCCTCGTCCTGGTGCCAGCGCACGCCGAACTCGAACTGGTGGCGGGCGCCGCCGGTCTGCAGCGCCCAGCCGAGCACGCCCTGCACGCCCTGGGCGTAGTACTCGCGATTGTTGTTGCGTACCCGCAGCGCGTTGTCCGGGCTGCTGGCGCCGGTGAGCCAGGCGTACTTCTGGGCGTGCGTGGCCGGGTCCTGGAGGATCGCGGACAGGCTGGTGCCCTGGACGTCGTTGATCTTGTACCAGTTGCGCGCGAAGTCGTGGCGGTAGGCCACCGTGGTCAGGTCCAGCGTGGGTGAGAACTCGACCAGGTGGCGCAGCTCGACCAGGTCGTGGTCGGTGCGGATGTTGTCGATCTGCGAGCCGGCGTAGCGGCGGTTCGCAGCGGCGCGGAAGTCTTCCGCGGTCAGGCCCAGGTAGGTCTCGTCGCTGTCCTGTTCGGTCTTGCCGATCTTGATCTCCAGCGACTGGTACAGCGCCGCATCGGGGCCGCTGTCGATCCGGAGCTTGCCCAGGTAGTCCTCGAGCACGTAGCCGGTGTCGCCGCCGGAGTCCAGACGCTTGAAGCCGTCGGTCCGCTGCTGCACCGTCTCGAACAGCCAGCCGCTGCGCGCGCCGCTGCCGCCCGCCCAGCCGTGGGCCTGCACGGTCTGGTCGGTGCCGTAGCCGAACTCCAGGCGCCCGGAAGTCCGCTCCGGGATCGGCGTGGAGATCAGGTTGATGGTGCCGCCGGTGGTGCGCGGGCCGGCCTTGATCGAGGACGAGCCCTTGCGCACCTCGACCGCGCTCATGCGCGCGGCGGTCGGGAAGTAGTAGGCGGCGGGCCCGGCGTAGGGCGCCGGCGCGATCAGCACGCCGTCCTCCATCACCGTGATCCGGCTGTTGCGGTCGGTGCCCGAGCCGCGGATGCCGATGTTCGGGCGCAGGCCGTAGCCTTCCTCGTCGATGACGTAGACGCCGTTGACCTGGCGCAGGATCCGGTGGATGTCGCGGTGGTCGTGTTTCTCGAGCGCCTCGGCATCGAGGTAGTCGGCGGAGCCGGGCGTTTCCTGCGCGCTCTGCTTGCTGCCGACCACGGTGAGCCGGTCGAGCAGGGTCGCCTGGTCGGGGGCGGGGGCGGGCGAGGTTTCGGCGCGGGCCAGGCCGCAGGCGGCGCAGACGGCGAGGGCGAGCAGGGTCGGGGCGGGTCGGGTCATGGTGGCGGGTCGGGTCGCAGAGGTGGAGGGGACGCCGGGCGGCGTCGGCGGCCGCACTGTAGTGCAACTGATAATGATTCGCAACAACAGCCGCAACGGGACGGGCAGTGGCGGGGCGTCCGGGCCGCCCGGCCCGGGCATGGTCCCCGCTATGATGGCGACCGCATTCAGGGGAGACCGGAACCGATGGAAATCTTCGTGGGCGTGCTGCTGCTGTTCGCCGTCGTCACCGTGTTCAAGGCAGTGCGGGTGGTGCCGCAGGGGTACGAGTGGACGGTCGAGCGCTTCGGCCGCTACACGCACACGCTGTCGCCGGGGCTCGGCTTCATCGTTCCGTGGATCGACGGCATCGGCCGCAAGCTCAACATGATGGAGCAGGTGATGGACGTGCCCAGCCAGGACGTCATCACCAAGGACAACGCCGTGGTCAAGGTCGACGGCGTGGTGTACTTCCATGTGCTCGACGCGGCCAAGGCCGCATACGAGGTGGCGCAGCTGGAGATCGCCATCCTCAACCTGGTCATGACCAACATCCGCACCTCGATCGGCTCGATGGACCTGGACGAGTCGCTGTCCAAGCGCGACGAGATCAACGCCAAGGTGCTGGACGCGGTCGACCAGGCGACCCACCCGTGGGGGGTCAAGGTCAACCGCATCGAGCTCAAGGACATCAATCCGCCGCGGGACCTGGTCGAGTCGATGGCGCGGCAGATGAAGGCCGAGCGCGACAAGCGCGCCAACATCCTCGAGGCCGAGGGCTTCCGCCAGGCGGCGATCCTGCGCGCCGAGGGCGAGAAGCAATCGGCGATCCTGGAGGCCGAGGGCGACCGCGAAGCCGCGTTCCGCGAAGCCGAGGCGCGCGAGCGCCTGGCCGAGGCGGAGGCCAAGGCGACCCGGATGGTGTCGGACGCGATCGCGCAGGGCGACGTGCAGGCGATCAACTACTTCGTCGCCCAGAAGTACGTCGAGGCGCTCAAGGACTTCGCCGCCTCGCCCAACCAGAAACTGCTGATGCTGCCGATGGAGACCACCGGCGTGCTCGGTTCGCTGGCGGGCATCGCCGAACTGGCCAGGGCGGTGCAGGAGCGCACGGCGGTGGCCGGCGCCGCGCGCGTCGCGCCTCCTGCGGCGGGCGCCTGAAATGGGGGTGGTCGACGTGATGCAGTCGCCCTGGTTCTGGTGGGGCGTGGCCCTGGCGCTGTTCGCGGCCGAGGCGCTGCTGCCCGGGACGTTCATGCTGTGGCTCGGCCTGGCCGCGACCGGGACCGCCCTGGTCGGGCTGCTGCTGCCGATGCCGGTGGCGGCGCAGTGGATGCTGTTCGCGGTGCTGGCGCTGATCTCGGTCGCGGCGGGATGGCAGTACAAGCAGCGCCGCCCGCTCATGGCCAGCGACCAGCCGCTGCTCAATCGCCGGGGCGCGCAGCTGGTCGGCCAGGTGCACGTGCTGGAACGGGCGATCGTCGACGGCCGCGGGCGGCTGAAGATCGGCGACTCGTTCTGGAGCGTGGCCGGGCCGGAGCTGCCCGCAGGCGCCCGGGTGCGCGTGGTCGCGGTCGACGGCGGCACGCTCCGGGTCGAGGCCGCCGGATAGCGGGCGATCTCCGGCGCCGATGCCGCGGCCTGCCGCCGGCGGCATCTGGGATAATGGACGGCTTCCCGCACCGGCGAGCCGCCCCCCCGATGACCCGCAGGACCTGCCTCAACGATGCGCACCGCGCCCTCGGCGCGCGGATGGTGGATTTCGGCGGCTGGGACATGCCGCTGCACTACGGCTCGCAGGTCGACGAGCACCACCAGGTGCGGCGCGACGCGGGCATGTTCGACGTCAGCCATATGACCGTGGTCGACCTGCGCGGCGCGCAGGTGCGCCCGTTCCTGCGCCGGCTGCTGGCCAACTCGGTGGACAAGCTCAAGGCGCCGGGCAAGGCGTTGTACTCGTGCATGCTCGACGAGCGCGGCGGCGTGATCGACGACCTGATCGTCTACCACGTCGCCGACGGGTTCTTCCGGATGGTGGTCAACGCCGCCACCCGCGACAAGGACCTGGCCTGGATCCGCGCGCAGGCGCGGGATTGGGACGTGGTCGTCAGCGAGCGCAGGGACCTGGCGATCATCGCGGTGCAGGGCCCGAATGCGCGCGCGCGGGTGCTGGGCCTGCTCGACGAGGAGGGCGCGGCGGTCGCCGGCGCCCTGGCGCGCTTCGCCGCCGCCGAGGTCCGCACCGCCGGCGGCACGCCGCTGTTCCTGGCGCGCACCGGCTACACCGGCGAGGACGGCTTCGAGATCCTGGTGCCGCAGGAACAGGCTCCCGCGCTGTGGCAGGCGCTGCTCGATGCCGGGGTCGCGCCGGCCGGGCTGGGCGCGCGCGACACGCTGCGCCTGGAGGCCGGCATGAACCTGTACGGCCAGGACATGGACGAATCGACCACCCCCTACGAGGCGGCGCTGGGGTGGACCGTGTCCCTGGACGAGGGCCGCGACTTTATCGGCCGCGCGGCGCTGGAGGCGCAGCGCGAGCGCGGGGTTGCGCGGCAGATGGTCGGCCTGGTCATGGACGAGCGCGGGGTGCTGCGGCATGGCCAGGCGGTGGCCACCGCGAACGGGCCGGGCGAGGTCCTGTCCGGCACCTTCTCGCCGACCATCGGCAAGGCGATCGCGTTCGCCAGGATTCCGGCGGGAGACCCCGGCCAGGTGCAGGTCGACATCCGCGGCCGCAAGGTACCGGTGCGGGTGGTCCGCTTTCCCTTCGTGCGCGACGGCCGCAGCCAGCTGCCGGCAGCCTGAGCGGCGGCCGCCGCGGCCGCGGACCGGGCGCGTGTGCGGGCGCCGCGGGAGGTGGCCGGCGCCGCGCGCTTCGCTACACTAGGCCGCGTTCGTTACGATCCCCTGCGGTCCGGATGGCCGACGCGCCGGGCCACGGCCCGTTCCACGCGTTCCACCCGTTCGATACGTTCCCGGGGCGCGCCGGGCCCGCCCGCGGCGGTCCGGCCCCCGTCAAGAAACCAGCACGGAGCAGCGGCATGAGCGAGATTCCCGGCGACCTGAAGTTCATGAAGTCCCACGAGTGGGTGCGGGTGGAAGGCGACGGCAAGGCGACCGTCGGCATCTCCGACCATGCCCAGGGGCTGCTCGGCGACCTGGTCTACGTGGAGCTGCCCAACGTCGGCGACCGGGTGGAGGCGGGCAACGCCTGCGCGGTGGTGGAATCGGTCAAGGCCGCCTCCGACGTCTACGCGCCGCTGACCGGCACCGTGGTCGAGGTCAACACCTCGCTGTCCGACAAGCCCGAGACCATCAACGAGGACGCCTACGGGGACGGCTGGATCTTCGTGGTCGAGGTCGAGGAACCCGAGCAGCTCAAGGAACTGCTGGAGCCGGACGACTACGCCGACCTGCTCGAGGAAGACGCGCACTGAGCCGCCGCCCGGGCCGTCGGCCCGCCAGCTGTCGCAACGTCCGGCCGCGCGAGCGGCCGGATCCGTTTCCGGCGTCGTGCGCACCGGCCGAGGCGGCCGCGTCGACGACGGCGCGACGCGATGCCGCATCGCCGGCGCTTCGGCGCGGCGCCGCCGGCCGCCGCGCAGGTCCGCGCAATTTCGCGCAAAACCGGTTGTGCGACGCGCCAAAGCGCGGATCCGCGACTGCGCGCCGTCGCCGCCCGCCGCGGCCGCGCAGCGCCCCGCCGCGGCGCGCGGGCCGCTGTCCGCGCGTCCTGTCGAGGCCTGGTGAATTCTTGGCCACGATCGCTGCAGGCCGCGCCGGCGCTCGCTTTCAGCGTCCTGTCCGCAACTGCGGCGATGCGCGGCGCCGCGCGCGCGCGGCGGGCGCGCCGCGTCCGTGCCCGCGACCGCCGCCGGCAGCGCCGCCCGGCGGCCGGAAAAAATCGCCGCGGGTTGTTGACACTGCGAAAAAGCGTGATTAGGTTTCGCCCAGCAGACGTTGCCTGCGGAAACGAGTGAGCCGAGCCAGCGCGACAACGAGCTTCACAACCAAGCCCTCCGCCCGGACGGTCACAACGGTGGACGCGGGCACCGTCTCCCTCGAAAAAACCCGCCGTCGTCCAGAACACACGACCCGCGTCGCCCCGGCGACGCGGGTTTTTCGTTGCCGCGCCGCAGCGCGGCGGCACGCCGAATCCGTCCCGGGGCGCATGCCGTCCCGGCGGTTGGCCGCGGGTCCGACTCCCGCGGCGCTGTTTCCTCCTGGGCAGTACATCCAGCGAGTCCACTGACGAGGAGCCATACCATGGCCATGAAGAAAGCTGCGAAGAAGTCCGCCAAGAAGGCGACGAAGAAGGCCGCCCGCAAACCGGCGGCGAAGAAGACCGCGCGCAAGTCCGCGGCCAAGAAGTCCACCAAGAAGACCGCGCGCAAGTCGACGGCCCGCAAGGCCGCCGCCAAGAAGCGCCCGGCCCGCAAGGCGGCGAAGAAGACCGCGCGCAAGTCGACGGCCCGCAAGGCCACGGCGAAGAAGCGTCCGGCCCGCAAGGCGGCGAAGAAGACCGCGCGCAAGTCGACGGCCCGCAAGGCCGCCGCCAAGAAGCGCCCGGCGAAGAAGGCGGCGAAGAAGACCGCCCGCAAGTCGACGGCCCGCAAGGCCACTGCGAAGAAGCGCCCGGCGAAGAAGGCGGCGAAGAAGACCGCCCGCAAGGCGGCCAAGCGCCCGGCAGCCAAGAAGGCGGCGAAGAAGCCCGCCCGCAAGGCGGCCAAGCGCCCGGCCCGCCGCCGCGCAGCCTCCAAGTCGGCCCCGGTGACCATGCCGGCCATGCCGACTCCGCTGATGTAGACAAGACCAACGACCCGATTGCCTTGATCCAGAACTCTCTCCCTGCGCCCAGGCAGGGGGAGAGTTTTTTTTATGTCGCTTCCCGGGTCCGGCGTGCCATGTCTCCACGCAGGTTACGTAGGAGCGGGCCATGCCCGCGATGGCGTTGCCCCGCGACCATGCCGGCGGGGCATCGCGCCCAAGGGGCGCTCCTGCGGGCGGGCCGTCACTCCGGCGCGGCGGTCGCGCGGGTCGACTGGCTGCCGGGGGCCGACTGCGGAACCTGGAGTTCCGGATAGTGGCTGTTGCCGCGGCCGGCCGGCTGGCCGCTGCGGTACATCGCCATCGCGTCGTCGAAGACGTTGCCGTCCAGCCAGGACTGCGTGCCCAGGCCGATCGCGCGATCCAGGATCGTCGGCAGCAGTCCGGAAGGCAGGCTGCTCTCGCCGTTCCACAGCACCGCCACGCCCAGGTCGCGCTCGGGCAGCAGCGCGATCATGCCGCGATACCCCTGCACCGCGCCGGCGTGGTAGACCATGCGGTGGCCGGCGTAGTCGTAGACCCGCCAGCCCAGGCCGTAGCCGGCCGAGTTGAGCCGCTGGCGGCGCCAGGACGAACCGCGGATCTCGGTCGGGGTGTCGACCAGCGGCTGGTGGATGGTCGCCAGCAGCGGGGCCGGCAGCACGTCGGGCCGGTGCCCGCCCTGCGCGATCAGCCACTGCGCCATGTCGCTGGCGCTGGCGTTGACGCCGGCGGCCGGCGGCAGCCGGTAGTAGGTCGGCTTGGGATGCAGGGCCACCCAGCCGCCGCGGCCGCGCACGTGCGGGCGCGCCCAGCGCGCGCTGGCCTCGATGCCCTCCAGGCCGAGGCTGGCGTCGACCATGCCCAGCGGTTCGAACAGCCGGCGCTGCACCGCCTGGCTGTAGAACTGGCCGGTGGCCGCGAACACGATGTCGCCGATCAGGCTGAAGGCCACGTTCTGGTAGGCATAGCAGCCGCCGGGCGCGCAGTGGAGCGGGGTCTGGTACAGGCGCGAGACCAGGTCGCGGTAGTCGGCGTTGGCCTCGATCGCGCGGTCGTAGGTGTGGTGCGGCAGGCCGACCCGGTGGCTGAGGATGTCCGCCACCGTGACCCGCTGCGCGGCCTCGGGATCCTGCAGCCGGAAATGCGGCAGGAACTCGGCGATGCGGCTGTCCCAGCGCAGCGCGCCCTCGGCGACCAGCATGCCGGTGACGGTGCCGGCGAAGCCCTTGGACAGCGAGGCCAGCCGGAACACGGTATGCGCGTCGACCGGCTCGGCGGCCGAGACGTCGGTGACGCCGTAGCCGCGGGCGCTGAGCACCCGGCCCCCGTGGACGATGGCGACCGCCATCCCGGGCACCCGCTGGCCGGAGACCAGGGCCTGCGCCATCGCCTCGAACTCGCGCACGTCGAAGTTGACCGCCAGCGGCCGCGAGGCCACCGCGGTCGCGGGCGAACGGACCACCGGCTCCGGCGCGCGCGCGACCGCGGCGGTCTCGACCGTGGCGACCTGCGCCGGTCCGGGGGACGGGTCGGCGGGCGGGCTCCAGCGCAGCGCCGTCTGGGCGGTGGCGGCCACCGCCAGCGGCAGCAGCAGCCCGAGCAGGGCGAGCCGCCAACCTCGGCGCACCGGCCTGTTCAGCTTGCTTTCCATACCGCCGTCCCCCTGCGTATGCTTGCGGGTGCGTCCCGATCGATTCTAGCGCCTGCTCCGGGCCGTGCATGAACATGTCGCGCAGATCCCGTGAAGCGCGCATGAACATGGCGGGCGCCGGCCGAGGGGAAACACGATGGGTACGATGGGCTTGCTGGTCCTGGTCGCGATCGCGGTCGCGGTCGTGCTGTGGGGCGTGGGCGTCTACAACGGGCTGGTCACCGCCCGCAACGCCTGGAAGAACGCCTTCGCCCAGATCGACGTGCAGCTGCAGCGGCGCTTCGACCTGATCCCGAACCTGGTGGAGACCGCCAAGGGCTACCTGGCCCACGAGCGCGGCACGCTGGAGGCGGTCACCGCCGCGCGCAACGCCGCCCAGGCCGGTCTGGCCGCGGCCAAGGCCGCGCCCGGCGAGCCCGGCGCGATGGCCGAGCTGTCGCGCACCCAGGGCATGCTCGAAGGCGCGCTCGGGCGCCTGCTGGTCACGGTCGAGGCCTACCCGGAGCTCAAGGCCAGCCAGAACATGATGCAGCTGACCGAGGAGCTGGCCAGCACCGAGAACAAGGTCGCGTTCGCGCGCCAGGCCTACAACGACAGCGTCATGAGCTACAACAACCGGCGCGAGGTGTTCCCGGCCAGCCTGGTCGCCAACAACTTCGGCTTCAAGCCGGCGGCCCTGCTGGAGATCCCGGCCGAGCAGCGCGAGGCCGTGCGCGCCGC
>JBKHXI010000221.1:0-3856 GCA_046566095.1 Gammaproteobacteria bacterium
CGCATGGACAGCCTCGACGCCATCAACTGGCGACTGCTCGGCGTCGCCCTGCTGGTGCTGGCGGGCATCGCCTCGTCGCTGTTCGCGCGCCGCTTCGGCGCGCCGCTGCTGCTGGTGTTCCTGCTGCTGGGCCTGCTGCTGGGCGTGGACGGGCCCGGCGGCATCCGCTACGACGATACCCGCTTCACCTACCTGGTCGGCGCGCTGGCGCTGAGCGTGATCCTGTTCGACGGCGGCCTGCGCACCCGCGCCGGGCAGGTGCGCGGCAGCGTCGGGCCGGCGGTGCTGCTGGCGACCGTGGGCGTGCTGGTCACCGCGGCGCTGACCGCGCTGGCGGCGTGGAAGCTGCTCGGCCTGGAGCCGCTGCCGGCGCTGCTGCTGGGCACGATCGTGGCCTCGACCGACGCGGCCGCGGTGTTCTTCCTGCTGCGCGCCAACGGCCTGCACCTGGAGCGCCGGACCTCGGCCACGCTGGAGATCGAGTCCGGCAGCAACGACCCGATGGCGGTGTTCCTGGTGATCGCGCTGACCGCGTGGATCGCCGGCGACACCGGCGGCGGCCCGGCGATGGTGCTGGCGCGGCTGCTGTGGGCGGGCGCGGCCGGCCTTGCGTTCGGCTACCTCGGCGGGCGGCTGATGGTCTGGTCGCTCAACCACTTCGACCTGCCGCCGGGCCTGCACCCGTGGCTGGCGCTGGCCGGCGCGGTGGCGCTGTTCGGCTTCACCAATCTGCTGGCCGGCAGCGGGTATCTGGCGGTGTACCTGGCCGGGATCGTGGTCGCCAACCGCCCGGTGCGGGCGCTGCCGCAGGTGCTGGCGCTGCAGGACGCGGCGACCTGGTTCGCGCAGCTGATGATGTTCATGCTGCTCGGCCTGCTGGCCGCGCCGAAGGCGCTGCTGCCGGTGCTGTGGCCGGCGCTGGGCGTGGCCGCGTTCCTGATGCTGGTGGCGCGGCCGGCGGCGGTGGTCGCCTGCCTGCTGCCGTTCCGCTACCGGGCCGCGGAGATCGCCTTCATCTCCTGGACCGGGCTGCGCGGGGCGGTCGGCATCTTCCTGGCCTCGATCCCGTTGCTGGCCGGGCTGCCGAACGCCTGGCTGTACTTCAACGTCGCCTTCGTGGTGGTGCTGGTGTCGCTGATCGTGCAGGGCTGGAGCCTGGGCTGGGCGGCGCACCGGCTCGGGGTCGCGGTGCCGCGCGCCGACCCGCTGACCCGGCGCATCCAGCTCGACCTGCCGGGCCAGATCGAATACGACATGGTCGGCTACCGGATCGCCCCGGACAGCGCGGTGCTGCGCGGCGCGACCCTGCCCGGGCGGGTGCGGCTGGCGATGGTCGCGCGCGAAGGCGAGGTGCTGCTGCCCGACGAGGCGGGTGCGTTCAAGCCGGGCGACTACGCCTACTTCATCGCCCCCGGCGGCCAGGCGCCGCGGCTGGACTGGCTGTTCGCGGAAGGTTCCGACGCGCATCTGGCCGAGCAGGAGACCTTCGGCAGCTTCAGCTTCGCCGGCGACGTGCCGCTGGGCGAACTGGCCCAGTTCTACGGGCTCAAGGTGCCGCCGCGATTTGCAGGGCGCACCGCGGCGGAGCTGTTCGACGAGCGCTTCGACGGCCAGCCGCAGATCGGCGACCGCCTGACCCTGGGCCGCGCGGTGCTGGTGGTGCGCAGCCTCGCCGACGACCGCGTCGCCCAGGTCGGCATGCGCCTGCCCGGCATGGGCGAACGCCTGATGAGCGACCCGACCGCGCAGACCTGAGCGCCGCGCCGCGGATGCGCCGCTTGGGCGCGATGCACGCCATCTCCAGCATCCCCCCAGATCGCGGGCAAGGCCCGCTCCTACGGGCGTGGGCAGGCCCGTTCCCACGGCGCACCCGCATTTCGTAGGAGCGGGCCTTGCCCGCGATTCAGCCGTTGGTCCACACCGCGCCGTTGGGATCGAGCTCGGTGGTGACCATCTCGTCCGCGCGCCAGCCGAAGCCGCACACCGCCAGCGCGCCGCTGCTCACCGGGTCCAGGCCGAAGGCGCGTTCCAGCAGCACCTCGTTGATCGCGCCGGTGATGAAGGCGCCCAGGCCCGCCTCGGTGGCGGCCAGGTACAGGGTCTGCGACAGGTGGCCGGCCTCGAGCGCGACCACCCGGTAGCCCTTGGCGTGCTGGCGGTATTTCCAGAAGGTGCGGTCGAAGCGCGGGGCCAGCAGCACCAGGGCGTGCGCGTTCGCGAACCAGTGCTGGCCGGCGACGGCGTCGAGGGCGAGGCGGTCGAGGGGCGTGGGTTCGGTTGCTGCTTCGTCGGTGTCGGATGCATCGGCCAGCGCTTCGCGCTGGCCGCCCCCATCCCAGCCTTCCCCCGCACGCGGGGGAAGGGGCGGTTCGCGGAGGGTGGAAGGTTCGGCGGTCGGTGCCTGCGTGCCGTTCGTGGCCTTGGCGGCGGCAGTTGTCGTGGCCTGCGTCGTCGTCGGGTCGAACGGCAGCGGTTCCAGTGCGTGGGTGGTGGCGTGGTAGTGGTACAGGCCGGGGGCGAGGCCCTCGACGTTGCGGACCAGCAGGTAGGCCTCGACCGGGTGCAGGCCGCCGCCGGAGGGGCTGGTCTTCTTCAGGAACACGGTGTCGTCGGCCACCCGCACCTGGGCCTGGGCGGCGAACACGCGCTGCATCAGCTGTGCGAACAACGCCAGCGGCAGCGGGCGGTCGGCATCGAAGTTGCGGCAGGTGGTGCGGCGGGCGAGCAGCTCGTCGAAGCCGTTGGCGTCGCTGCGCGGCAGCGGCAGGCGCGCGGCTTCGTCGCCGAGCGCGGCGGCTTCTGGCGGCGGCGCGCCGAGCACGTCGCGCAGCGCGGCGGCGAACTCGGTGCCGGTATCCTTCATCGCCTGCACCGCGTCGGCGTCGCGCCAGCGGGTGAAGGCGTGCAGGGTGGCCGAGAGCGGATGCCAGTAGACCCCGCGCAGCGCCTCGTCGCGGGCGCGCATCGCGGCGTGGGCCTTGGTGGAACCGATGACGAGCCCGGCCTTGAGCAGCCGCCGCAGCGGCGCGCGCAATTCGTCCGGCATGGTGCGGCTGTCGCGCCATTCGCCCGGGCTGAGTGTGCCGAGCAGCTCGCGTTCGGTGGCGTCGACCTCGACCTCCTCGCCCAGGTGCGGCGCCAGCGCCAGCCAGTGCGGCGTGCGGCGCAGGCCGTCGCCGCCGGACAGCAGGCCGTCGAGGTCGAAGGCGACCTCCTCGCGCGGCTCCAGGTACAGCACCGCGCAGCGGCGGATTCGCATATTGCTTTCCCCGTTCAAGCGCCTTCCCGGGCAGTCCCTTGAGGCATCGTCCATGGCCAGACCCTGTATGCGGCGCGCATAGCGGCCTGGCCCCACGGCGCTATGATGGCCGCAATCCACCGGAGACGCAGGCCATGCAGCTGACTGCCGTGCTCATCCCCGCCGAAGAGGGCGGCTTCGTGGCCCTCAACCCGGAAACCGGGACAACCACCCAGGGCGAGTCGGTCGACGAGGCGCTGGCCAACCTCCAGGCGGCGACCGAGTTGTATCTGACGGAATTTCCGCTCGCCGCCCGCGGCAAGATCTGCTGACGACCTTCGAAGTTGCAGATGCGGCCGGGAGTGCTGTGCCGGAGACTTCGCAAACAACAACGTTGTCATCCCGAGCGAAGCGAAGGATCTGCTTTCAAGCGGATTCCTCACTGCGTTCGGAATGACATGGAAGCGTAGTCGCCGAAGGAGCTCCCGGGGCACGGCATGGGCCTTCCCGTGCCTGATGGGGAGGCCGTACTGTCGGTTGTGGCGGACCATGCGAGGGCATAGGATCGCGATTGGGGCGGCCCCAGGGCCGATGTCATCCGACGACGAGGGGAACCAG
>JBKHXI010000222.1:0-13481 GCA_046566095.1 Gammaproteobacteria bacterium
AGGAAGGCGGCGCGGCCGAGTTCGCCGAACAGCACCGGCATGCCCGGCTTCATCCGCACCTTCCAGAAGCGCACCCGGCCGCGGGCCTGCAGCAGCGCCGGGATGTGGTCCTTCTCGCCGGCCGAAACCGCGCCGCAGGTCAGCACCAGATCGAAGCTGGCCGCCGCGTCGCGCAGCATCGCCTCGACCCGCGCCGGCTGGTCGGGCAGCACCGGCCAGGCGGTCGGCTCCAGGCCATCCGCGCGCAGCAGGCCGAGCAGCAGTTCGCGGTTGGAGTCGTGGATCTGCCCCGGTTGCAGCGGCATGCCGGGCGGGACCAGCTCGTCGCCGGTGGTGAACACCGCGACCGTGGGCCGCGGCGCGACCGCCAGCTGGTCGATCCCCAGCGCCGCCGCCAGCGCCACCCGGGCCGGCGTCAGCAGCTGCCCCGGGGCCAGCACCCGGTCGCCGGCAGCCACGTCCTCGCCGGCGCGGCGGACATTGGCGCCGGGCACAAGATCGGCCGGCAGGCGCACGCGCCCGTCCTCGACCCGCGCCACTTCCCGCACCGCCACGCTGTCGGCGCCCGCCGGCAGCGGCGCGCCGGTGGTGATCCGGACGCACTCCCCCGGCCCCACGCGCAGCCCGGCGCAGGGCCCGGCGTACTGCTCGCCCGCCAGCCGCAATCCGTCGCCCTGCCCCGCCAGGTCGGCCTGGCGCAGCGCGAACCCGTCCATGGCGCTGTTGTCGAACGGCGGCAGCGGCATCGGCGCGACCACCGCGTCGGCCAGCACCCGGCCGTGGCAGCGCGCAAGGGCCAGACGTTCGGGCGCCGGGCGCCGGCCGGCCGCGGTGGCGCGCAGGATCGCGAGCGCCTCGTCGAAGGCGATGCCGGTCGGGAATGCGTCGTTCATGTCGCGCTGCTCATGTCCGCGGCAGCTGGAAGCCGTGCGCGGCCAGGTCGCCGGGGGTGTTGAGGTTGCCGAAGCGTACCCCCGGCAGGCGCAGCCCGGCCATGTCCAGCCGCGCCTGCAGGGACTGCACCGAGGCGCCGCCCGCGGCGATGGCGGCTGCCGCGGCCGCGCCCAGCGCCGCGGTCCGCCACAGCGCCACCAGCGGCTGCGGACCGTCGTCGTCGATCGCGAACGCGCCGTCGGCCGCCGCGGCCGCGCCCAGGCGCCGCGGCAGGCCGTCGTCGGCATCGACCAGGTCGACCGGCAGGGTCAGCAGCCAGGGCGTGCGGCAGGCCGCGGCCAGCGCGTCGAGGCCCGACAACGGACCGAGCCCGGGATGGCGGTCGGCGACCACGGCCAGGCCGTGGCGGGCCAGGCGCGCGGCGTCGCGATCGGCCGAGACCAGCAGGCCGGCCAGGCCGCCGCCGAAGCGGCGCGCCAGCCGCAGCACCTGCGGCTGGCCGTCGCGTTCGAGCCAGGCCTTGGCGACGCCGCCCAGGCGGGTGCCGCGGCCGCCGGCCAGCAGGCCGAGGGTGATCGCCGGCGGTTCAGGGGGCACGGTCGCACCCAAGGTGCGCGCCTATCGGCGCTTGACGTGGCGCAGCAGCCGCCGCTTGCGCGCGACCTGGCGCTCGGTCAGCACGTTGACCCGGTCCTTGTACGGGTTCTCGCCTTCCTTGAACACGAACCGCACCGGCGTGCCGACCAGCTTGAAGCGCTTGCGGAAGAAGTTCTCCAGGTAGCGCTTGTAGGGTTCGGTCAGGGTGCGCAGGCGGGTGCCGTGGACCACGAAGGTCGGCGGGTTGCTGCCGCCCGGATGGGCGAAGCGCAGCTTGGCGACGTGGCCGCGCACCGCCGGCGGCGGGTTGGCGGCGTAGGCGGCCTCCAGCGCACGGGCGACCTCGCTGGTGCCGAATTCGCGGGTGGCCGAGGCGTGCGCGCGGTGCACGGCGCGGAACAGCTCGCGCAGGCCCGAGCCGTGCAGCGCCGAGATCCGCACCGCCTCGGCCCAGTCGACGAAGGCCAGCTTGCGCGCCAGCAGGGCCTCGGTCTGGCGGCGCTGGTAGTCGGTCAACCCGTCCCACTTGTTGACCGCGACCACCAGCGCGCGGCCGGCGTCGAGCACCGCGCCGAGCACGCTGGCGTCCTGGTCGGTGACGCCCTCGGCGGCGTCGATCAGGATCACCGCGACCTGGCAGTGCTCGATCGCCTGCAGGGTCTTGACGATCGAGAACTTCTCGACCGCCTCCTCGACCTTCGACCTGCGGCGGATGCCGGCGGTGTCCACCAGCCGGTACCTGCGGCCGTCGCGCTCCATGTCGACGGCGATCGAGTCGCGGGTCGTGCCCGGCACCTCGGACGCGATCATCCGCTCCTCGCCCAGGATCCGGTTGACCAGGGTCGACTTGCCGACGTTCGGGCGGCCGACGAAGGCCAGGCGGATCCGCTGCGGGTCGTCGTCGAGCACCGCTGCGTCGCCGTCGCGCGGCAGCAGGGCCAGCATCCGCGCCAGCAGTTCCTCCAGTCCCTGGCGATGGGCGGAGGACACCGGCAGCGCGTCGCCGAAGCCGTAGCGCGCGAACTCGGCCAGCGCCGCGCGCGCGTCCAGGCCGTCGGTCTTGTTGACCACCAGCAGGGTCGGGGTATCGACCTTGCGCAGCCAGGCCAGGATCTCGTCGTCCAGCGCCGAGGCGCCCTCGCGGCCGTCGACCACGAACAGGATCAGGTCGGCCTCCGCGGCGGCGGCGCGCGCCTGGCGGGCGGTGGCGCCGGCCAGCCCGCTGCCTTCCAGGTGGCTGTTCTCGCCGGCGATGCCGCCGGTGTCGACCAGCACGAAGGGACGTCCGGGCTCGAGCCGGCACACGCCGTAGTTGCGGTCGCGGGTGACCCCGGGCTGGTCGTGCACCAGCGCGTCGCGCGAACGGGTCAGCGCGTTGAACAGCGTCGACTTTCCGACGTTGGGGCGACCGACCAGAGCGACCAGGGGGAGCATGGCGATGCGGGGCGCGGTGCCGGGATCGATGCGGCCTGGTGCGCGCCGCGGTTCCCGCTCAGCCGATTCCCATCCGCTTCCTCGCGTGCTGCCCGCGCCTCAGCGCAGGCGATAGGCGCTAATGCGCCCGTCGATGTCCTGGACCACCAGCACGTCGCCGGAGACGCGCGGCGCCGAGCGGATCGCGGCCTTGCCCACGCGGGTGCGCGCGGCGAATTCGCCGTCGGCCAGCCGCAGCCAGTGCAGGTAGCCGTCGTAGTCGCCGACCACGGCGTGCCCGGCATGCACCGCGGCGCCGCCCGGCCGGCGCCGCGCCAGCCCCGGCTGCTGCCACAGCGCCGAACCGCCGGCCTTGTCCAGGGCCCACACCGTGCCCTGCGGATCGGCCAGCACGATCCGGTCCCCGCCGTCGCCGATCTGGCCGGCGCCGCCGCTGTCGCGGACCCACAGCGGCTGGCCGTTGCGGCCGTCCACGGCGATGGTCTGGCCCTTGTAGCTGCTGGCGAACACGGTCACGCCGTCGAGCACCGGGGTGCCGTCGACATCGGCCATGCGCTCCAGGTCGGTGCGGCCTTCCGGCTGCGCGACCTGCTGGTCCCACAGCGCGCGCCCGTCCTGCAGCGCCACCGCCACCAGGCCGCCGCCGTCGGTGCCGACGATCGCCAGGCCCGGCACCAGCAGCGGCGCGCCGTTGCCGCGCACGGTCAGGGCCGGCAGGTCGCCGCTCCAGAACCAGCGGCGCTGGCCGGTGGCGGCGTCGAAGGCGGAGAGGCGGCCGTCGTTGCTGCGCACCAGGACCAGGCCCTGCCCGATCGCAGGCGCGGCGATGACCTCGTTGCCGACCTTGGCGCGCCAGCGTTCGGCGCCGGTGGCGGCGTCCAGCGCCAGCACGTCGCCGTCCAGGCCGCCGGCCACGACCAGCCCGTCCCCGACCCCGGGGCCGCCGGACAGGCGCAGGTCCGAGGGCGCATGCCAGGCCGGCGCGCCGGTCTCCAGGTCGAACGCGTGCACGCCGCCGTGGACGGCCGCCGCGAACACCCGGCCGTCGGCGATCGCCGGTCCCTGCCCGGCGCCGATCCGGCCCTCGCCCTTGCCGGCGCGGGCCGACCACAGCAGCGCGGGCTGCGCGGTCGCCGCGAACTCCACCAGCGGCGCCGGCGCGGTCGCGTCCTTGCCGCCGCCGAACCAGCCGCGGACAGTGCCGCAACCGGCCAGCAGCACGCAGGCCAGGGCCAGGCCGGCGACGCGCGCCGCCAGGGCCGTCGCCCGCGCGGGCGCCCGGTGCGCCGACGATGGCGGGTTGGATGCGGATTGGACTGGATTCATCAGCTGCGGGCCTCTGGCTGTGCAGGGATACCGCCGACGGCGGAGAGCTTGAGTTCGACCAGGCCGCGCTGCGGCGAGCCGCTGTCGATCAGGACCAGGGCCTGGCGGTAGGCCTCGCGTGCGTCCTCGCGGCGGCCCAGGGCGGCCAGCGCGTCGCCGCGGACCTCGTGGGCGCCGGCGTGGGACTGCCCGGCCAGCAGGTCCAGCGCCTCCTGCGCGCGGCCGGCATCGACCAGCAGCCGCGCCCGGCGCAGGTCGACCACCCGCGCCAGCGCGGGGTCGCGGACCCGGACGGAGGCGAGGGTGGCGATCGCCTCGTCGCGGCGGCCGGCGTCGTGCTGGGCGCGCGCCAGGTGTAGGGCCAGCAGCGCGTCGTAGGGTTCGCCGCGCAGGCCAGCGGCCTGGGTCGCCGCCGCGTCCAGGTCGCCGGCCTCGATCGCCTGCACCGCCGCCTGGTAGCGCCCGCCTTCGGCCGCGGCCTGCTCGAACTGATGCTGCTGCCACCAGCGCCAGCCGAAGATCGCGCCGAGGCCGAGGCTGATGCCGACCACGATCGCCACGCCGTTGCGGCGCAGCCAGTCGCGGACGCGTTCGCCCTGTTCGTGTTCGTCCAGCAGGTCGTCGATGGCCATGGATGCGGCGGGATGTCACGTCGTCCCGCCTGCGCGGGACTCATCGGCCGATCCGGCGCGCATGCGGCCGGATCGGCATGGAAGTGGACCGTGGCGCGCGGAGCCGCCAGCGGGCTTGGGCCGCCCACGGCGGGGAACGCGCCGCGGAGCTAGGCTCCCCGGCGCGCGAAGACCGCGGATCAATCTGCGGCCCGCGTCAGGGAGCCGTCAGAGGATACCGTAAAGCGCGCGACGTTCGCGCGCCGGAAGGGCGACAGGTCGAGCGCCTCGCCCGCGCGCTCGGCCCGGACCGCCCCGGCATTGCCCAGCACCACCCGGCCGAGTTCGCCGGGGGCGAAGCTGCGCAGCGCGCCGGCGGGCACCAGCCCCTGCTCGAGCACCGTTCCGTCCGGCGCCAGCGCCTGGAACCAGCTGTCGCCCTCGAAATGCAGGGACAGCCCCTGCGCCTGCTGCGCGGCCCCGCCGCCCGCGGCGGCGGCCGGCGCCGGGTTGCGCAGCGACGGCGCCATCGACGCCGCCATGGTGGTGCGCCCGGCCTCCGGCTGCGCGGCGGCATCGCCGAAACCGCGCACCGCCGGCACCTCCAGCGATTCGATGATGGCCGGGGCGCCGCCCTGGGAGCGCGTGCCCATCCAGACCGAGCCGAGGATCGCCACGGTGATGGCGACGTAGGCGGCGCGCCGGACCAGCTGCTCGAACAGGTACTGGTGGCGCGGGATGTAGTTGCGGGTGACCAGCGCCGGCGGCTCGACCGGCCCCACCCGCGCCGCCTCGAGGGTGGTGCTGGTGCCGAGCCCGAGCAGCCGCGAATAGCTGCGCAGCTGGCCGCGCACGAAGACCGGCGCGCCGAGCCGGCTCCAGTCCTCCTCCTCCAGGGATTTCACCACCCGGACCGGCATCTTCAGCCGTTCGGCGACGTCCTCGCGGCGCAGGCCGGCCGCCTCGCGGGCCTGGCGCAGGCGCTCGCCACAGCCGCAGCCGGTCTCTGCGCGCTGGGTCTCGGCGAACTGGTTCGCGTGCATGTGCTTGCCTGTCATTCCCCTGACTGGGGCGGGATCGCGTCCCCGAATTCCGCCCTGAGTTGCCGTGTATAACGCTCGGCCGCTGCCCTGTCGCCGAGTTTATGCTCGATCTGTGACGCGAGTCGTAGCGCCTCGGCGTCGGCCGGCGTCGCCGCCAGCCGGCGCTCGACGAAGGCCCGCGCCTCCAGCGCCCGGCCCTGGCGCAGGGCCAGGCCGGCGATCGCCGCCAGCGCCACCGGGTTGGCCGGGTCCAGTTGCAGCGCCCGGCGCAGGTCGCGCTCGGCCCGTGCGTCCTGGCCGATCCGCGCCGCGCAGGCGCCGGCGTTGGCGAGCGCGTCCGCAGGCGTGCCGTACCCGGGGCTGGCCAGCGCCCGCTCGAACCAGGGCAGCGCCTCGGCCGCGCGGCCGTTGGCGCACAGCCAGGTGCCGTAGTTGTTGAGCGCGTATCCCTGCTGCGGCGCCAGTTCCGCGGCCTTGGCGTAGTGGCCGCCGGCGCGGGCCTGGTCGCCGCCGCGCTGGGCGACCAGGGCCAGCATGGTGTGGGCGTCGGCCGAGCGCGGATCCAGCCGCAGCGCGGCTTCGGCATGGGCCCGGGCCTGGTCGTGCTGGCCCGCGCGCAGGCGCTGCTCGGCCAGCAGCAGCTGGTCGCGGACCGCCAGCGGCGAACGGCGGCCGCGGTCGCTGACCTCGATCTCGGGCGCGACCTGGGTGTAGTTGCCGCGCGAAGTGTCGGGGCGCACGAAGCTCAGCCGGTTGCAGCCGGCCACGGCGACCGCCACCAGCACCGCCAGCCAGGGCAGCATGCGCTCAGGCCGCGGCATCGACCCCTCCGGACCGCGGCGCCTGCAGGCGCTTGCGGAACTCGGCCTGGCGGCGGGTGCGGTCGGCGACCTGGCCCTTGAGCTGGCCGCAGGCCGCGTCGATGTCGTCGCCGCGGGTGCGGCGCACCGGCGCGATCATGCCGGCGTTGTTGAGCTGCTTCTGGAAGGCGCGGATGGCAGCCTCGTCCGGGCGTTCGTAGCGGGTGCCGGGGAACGGATTGAACGGGATCAGGTTGACCTTGGCCGCGTCCTTCATCTGCACCCGGCGGTCGAAATCGCGCATCAGCCGCACCAGGCCGCGCGCGTGCTCGGGCTGGTCGTTGACGCCCTTCATCAGGGTGTACTCGAAGGTCACCGAGGTCCCGCGCTTGCGCAGCGCGTAACGCACGCACGCGTCCATCAGTTCGGCGATCGGGTACTTGCGGTTGAGCGGGACCAGCTCGCTGCGCAGCTCGTCGGTCGGCGCGTGCAGCGAGACCGCGAGCGACACGTCGCTCTCCTCGCCGAGGCGGTCGATCATCGGCACCATGCCGGCGGTCGACAGGGTCACGCGCTTGTTGGCGAGGCCGTAGCCCAGGTCGTCGCGCATGATGCCCATCGCGCGCACCACGTTGTCGAAGTTCGCCAGCGGCTCGCCCATGCCCATCATCACCACGTTGGTCAGCCGGCGCTGGCGGTGCGGCACGTTGCCCAGGTGGCGGGCGGCGACCCAGACCTGGCCGATGATCTCGGCCGCCGACAGGTTGCGGTTGAAGCCCTGGGTGCCGGTGGAACAGAACGTGCAGTTGAGGGTGCATCCGACCTGCGAGGACACGCACAGGGTGCCGCGGCCCTTGTCCGGGATGAACACCGCCTCGACCGCATTCCTGGGATCCATGCCCAGCAGCCACTTGTGGGTGCCGTCGGCCGAGGCCCTGTCGAACAGGACCTGTGGAGCCTGCACCACGGCCTTGTCCTCGAGCTTGGCGCGCAGCGCCTTGCCCAGGTCGGTCATCTGCGCGAAGTCGGTGACGTGGCGGTGGTGGATCCACTTCATCACCTGGTGGGCGCGGTAGCGCTTCTCGCCCAGCGCCTGCTCGAAGAAGTCCTCGAGGGCGGCGCGGTCCAGGTCGAACAGGTTGCGCCGCGCCCCGCCGTCGGCGGCCGCGGGCGCCGCCGCGCCGGGTGCGGCGGCGGGGTCGATGGCGCTGCGGATGGCGGGGGCGTCGGACATGGGGCGGCGGGCGTGCGGGTCAGTGCGGGTCGGGCGGTATGCGTTCAGCGCGCATGGATGTCGGTGGCGGCGAAGAAGTAGGCGATCTCGATCGCGGCGTTCTCCGGCGAATCGGAACCGTGCACGGCATTGGCGTCGATCGAGTCGGCGAAGTCGGCGCGGATGGTGCCGGCCTCGGCATCCTTCGGATTGGTCGCGCCCATCAGCTCGCGGTTCCTCAGCACCGCGCCCTCGCCTTCCAGCACCTGCACCATCACCGGGCCGGAGGTCATGAACTCGACCAGGGCGTTGAAGAACGGGCGCTCGCGATGCACCGCGTAGAAGCCTTCGGCGTCCCTGCGGCTGAGCTGGACCATGCGCGCGGCCACGACCTTGAGGCCGGCCTTCTCGAAGCGCGAATAGATTTCCCCGATCACGTTCTTGGCGACGGCATCGGGCTTGATGATGGACAGGGTGCGCTCCAGCGCCATGGATCTTTCTCCGGAAGGGGCGGCCGCGGAGAACTGCGCGACCTCCGAGGTTAACAGAAAAACCCGCGTGCGGACGCGGGTTTAGCCGACAAGGCTGCGGTGATTCTACCGGATCGGCGGCGCGTTTCGCACCCCCCCGTTTGCATCAAACAAGCGTTTGATACAGGCTGGCGGGATGACCGGCGCCCACTTCTCGACCAAGGACCGGATCCTCGCCGCCGCCGAGGAACTGTTCGCCCAGCACGGCTTCGCCGGGACCTCGCTGCGCCAGCTGACCGGCCGCGCCGACGTCAACATCGCCGCGGTCAACTATCACTTCGGCAGCAAGGAAAACCTGATCAACGAGGTCTTCCGCCGGCGCATGGACGAGATGACGCAGCAGCGCCTGGCGCGGCTCGAGGCCGCCGTCCGCGAACGCCCCGGGGACCTGGAGGCGGTGCTGGCCGCATTCGTGGAGCCGGCGCTGGAGATGGCCCGCGACCGCCACGGCGGCCCCGGCCGCGGCGCCTTCGTCAAGGTGCTGGCCCGCGCCTATGCCGAAAAGAACGACGGCCTGCGCCGCTTCCTGTCCGAGCGCTACGGGCATGTGCTGCGCGAGTTCGCCAGGGCGATCGCGGCCTGCCTGCCCGGGCTCGGCAAGGAACCGCTGTACTGGCGCCTGGATTTCCTGTCCGGCGCGTTGACCTATGCGATGGCCGATTTCGGCCTGATCCGGCGCCCGCCCGGGGTGGCCGAGGCGGCGCACAGGGCGCGCGCCGCCCGGGAGCTGATCCGGTTCGCCGCCGCCGGCCTGCGGGCTTCCACGGATACTTGATCTTCAAGGAGTTGCACGACATGCCTGAGAAACTGCTTGTACGGCGGGCCGCGGTCCTTGGGGCCGGGGTGATGGGCGCCCAGATCGCCGCCCACCTGGTCAACGCCGGCATCGACACGGTGCTGTTCGACCTGCCGGCGCAGGACGGCGACCGCGACGGCATCGTCGCCCGGGCGATCGCCAACCTGGGCAGGCTCAGCCCCGCCCCGCTGGCGGACAAGGCGCTGGCGGCGCGGATCGTGCCGGCCAACTACGACGAGGACCTGGCCTTGCTGGGCGACTGCGACCTGGTGATCGAGGCGATCGCCGAGCGGATGGACTGGAAGCAGGACCTGTACCGCAAGGTCGTCCCGCACCTGGCCGCGCATGCGGTCCTGGCCAGCAACACCTCGGGCCTGGGAATCAATGCCTTGGCCGATGTTCTTCCGAAATCTCTGCAAGCCCGCTTCTGCGGCGTGCACTTCTTCAACCCGCCGCGCTACATGCACCTGGCCGAGCTGATCCCGGCCAGGGGGACCGACCCGGCGGTGCTGGACGCACTCGAGGCGTTCCTCACCACCCAGCTCGGAAAGGGCGTGGTCCGTGCGCGCGACACCCCCAACTTCATCGGCAACCGCATCGGCGTGTTCTCGATGCTGGCGACCATGCACCACACCACCGCCTTCGGCCTTGGCTTCGATACCGTCGACGCCCTGACCGGCCCGGCGATCGGCCGCCCGAAGTCCGCGACCTACCGCACCGCCGACGTGGTCGGCCTGGACACCATGGCCCACGTCATCCGGACCATGGCCGACACCCTGCCCGACGACCCCTGGCATCGCCACTTCGCGGCCCCGGCGTGGCTGGCGCGGCTGGTCGACCAGGGCGCGCTCGGCCAGAAGGCCGGCGCCGGCATCTACCGCAAGGCCGGCGGGCGGATCCAGGTGCTGGACCTTGCGGCCGGCGACTATCGTCCGGCCGAAGCCGAGGTCGCCGAAGAGGTCGCCGGGCTGCTCGGGGAACAGGATCCGGCGCGCAGGTTCGCCGCCCTGCGCGCCAGCGAGCACCCGCAGGCGCGGTTCCTGTGGGCGGCGTTCCGCGACCTGTTCCACTACAGCGCCTTCCACCTGGCCGACATCGCCGAAACCGCGCGCGACGTGGACCTGGCGATCCGCTGGGGCTACGGCTGGTCGCTGGGTCCGTTCGAGACCTGGCAGGCGGCCGGCTGGAAGCAGGTCGCCGACTGGATCGCCGAGGACATCGTCTCCGGCCGGGCGATGAGCGACGCGCCGCTGCCGGATTGGGTGTTCGACGGCCGCGACGGCGTGCACGGCGCCGAGGGCAGCTACAGCCCGGCCAGGAACGCCAGGCTGCCCCGCTCCGCCCTGCCGGTCCATCGCCGCCAGCGCTTCCCCGAGCTGCTGCTGGGCGAGCGCAGCGATCCGGGCGAGACCGTGTTCGAGAACGACGGCCTGCGCGCCTGGCACGACGGCGACGGGGTGCTGGTGGCCTCGTTCCGCACCAAGCTGCACACCGTCGACGACCGGGTGCTGTCCGGGCTGCAGGAGGCGATCGGCATCGCCGAGCGCGAGTTCCGGGCGATGGTGCTGTGGCAGCCGAAGGAGCCGTTCTCGGCCGGCGCGAACCTGGCCGGCGCGCTGGGCCTGCTGCAGGCCGGCGACCTCGCCGGCTTCGAGGCGATGGTCGCGGACTTCCAGGCCACCAGCCAGCGCATCAAGTACGCGCTGGTGCCGGTGGTGGCCGCGGTGCGGGGCATGGCCCTGGGCGGCGGCTGCGAGTTCCAGATGCACGCGGCGCAGACCGTGGCACACCTGGAGAGCTACGTCGGCCTGGTCGAGGCCGGCGTCGGCCTGTTGCCGGCCGGCGGCGGACTGAAGGAGCTGGCGCTGCGCGCGGCCCGGGCCGCCGGTCCCGGTGGCGACGTGTTCGCCCGGCTCAAGCCCTGGTTCGAGACCGTTGCCATGGCCAAGGTCTCGGGTTCGGCGCGCGAGGCGCAGGCCCTGGGCCTGCTGCGGCCGGACGACGCGGTGGTGCTGCACGCGCAGGAGCTGCTGCACGTCGCCCGCGTCCGGGCGCTGGCGCTGGCCGAATCGGGCTGGCGGCCGCCGCTGCCGGAGCGGCGGATCGAGGTCGCCGGCGACGTCGGCATCGCCAGCTTCCGGATGATGCTGGTCAACATGCTCGAGGGCCGCTTCATCAGCGAGCACGACCACGAGATCGCGCTGCGCATCGCCACCGTGCTGTGCGGCGGCGAGGTCGACCGCGGCGCCACGGTGGACGAGGACTGGCTGCTGCGGCTGGAGCGCGAGCATTTCGTCGCGCTGGCGCGAATGCCACCGACCCAGGCCCGGATCGGACACATGCTCAAGACCGGCAAGCCGCTGCGGAATTGAGGTGGCGGACAGGTGATTGGTGATTCGTGATTGGTGATTCGAAACAGCGCGACTGCCCGCCTGCCTAACGCCAGAAGCTCACCAATCAACCAATCACGAATCACCGATCACGCTCCCGGAGAAAACACATGAAGCAGGTCCAGGACGCCTACATCGTCGCCGCGACGCGAACGCCGGTCGGCAAGGCCCCGCGCGGGGCGTTCCGCAACACCCGGCCGGACGAATTGCTGGCGCACGTGCTGCGCGCGGTCGTCGACCAGGCGCCGGGCATCGACCCGGCGCGTATCGGCGACGTGATCGTCGGCTGCGCGATGCCCGAGGGCGAGCAGGGCATGAACGTGGCCCGCATCGGCGCGCTGCTGGCGGGGCTGCCGCACACGGTGGCGGCGCAGACCATCAACCGCTTCTGCTCGTCGGGGCTGCAGGCGGTGGCGCTGGCGGCCAACGAGATCCGCCTGGGCAATGCCGACCTCATGCTGGCCGGCGGCACCGAGAGCATGAGCATGGTGCCGATGATGGGCAACAAGGTGGCGCTGAGCCCGCAGGTGTTCGCCGGCGACCAGAACGTCGCCATCGCCTACGGCATGGGCATCACCGCCGAGAAGGTTGCCGAGGAATGGAAGGTGTCCCGCGAGGACCAGGACGCGTTCGCGCTGGCCTCGCACCGCAAGGCGCTGGCGGCGATCGGGTCGGGCGCGTTCGCGGACGAGATCGCGCCGTTCGAGGTGGTCTCGCGCCGCCCGGACGCGGACGGCCGTCGAATCGAGGTCGCGCGCACCCTGGTGGACACCGACGAGGGTCCGCGCCCGGACACGTCGGCCGAGGGGCTGGCGAAGCTGCGGCCGGTGTTCCGCAACGGCCAGTCCGGCGGCACCGTGACCGCCGGCAACAGCTCGCAGATGAGCGACGGCGCGGCGGCGGTGCTGCTGGCTTCGGAACAGGCGGTCAAGGAGTACGGGCTGGCGCCGCTCGCGCGCTTCGTCTCGTTCTCGGTGGCGGGCGTGCGGCCGGAGGTGATGGGGATCGGCCCGATCGCGGCGATCCCGAAGGCGCTGCGGCAGGCGGGCCTGTCGAAGGATCGGCTCGACTGGATCGAGCTCAACGAGGCCTTCGCGGCGCAGGCGCTGGCGGTGATCCGCGATTCGGAGCTCGATCCGGCCAGGGTCAACCCGCTCGGCGGCGCGATCGCGCTCGGCCACCCGCTCGGCGCCACCGGCGCGGTGCGCACCGCGACCATCGTCCACGGCCTGCGCCGGACCGGCGGCAAGTACGGCATGGTGACCATGTGCATCGGCACCGGCATGGGGGCGGCGGGCATCTTCGAGGCGCTGTGACCCCCCCCGGGGGGCAGCTTCACTGGTTCTCCCCGGTGCAGGGGGCAGGCAGCCCCGGGCAGGACTGTCGGCGACATGGATGTCGCCGACAAGCCTACAGGGATGTATTCACGGCGTGTCCTGCCCGGGGCTGCCTGCCCCCTGCACCTGCTCCGTCCTATCCCGGGATTCCTCGTTCCCGCCAGGACTTGAAGGCGTCCTTTGCCTGCAGCCACCAGTAGGAGAGTTGCGCGGCGAGGAAGCCGGCCGGCTTGAACGCGGAGACCAGACCGTAGTGCTGCAGGTCGCGCCAGCGCGCGTCGCCCCCGGCGATGGCGGCCGCCAGCAGTTCGCCGGCGAAGGTGGTCGGCGCCACGCCGTGGCCGCCGAAGGCCTGCGCCAGCCACAGGCCCGGTTCGATCTCACCGAGCTGCGGCATCTCGTGGCGGGCGTAGCTCATCAGGCCGGACCAGGCATGCTCGATCCGCACGCCCTGCAGTTGCGGGAACACCTTCAGCATGTCGCGGTAGAGCAGCCGTTCCACCTCCCGCG
>JBKHXI010000223.1:0-4214 GCA_046566095.1 Gammaproteobacteria bacterium
GGCGCAGGCGGTGGCCGCGCAGCCGCGGCTGCGCCTGCGCGGGCTGATGGCGATCCCGGCCCCGCACGACGATCCGGAGGCGATGCGGCCGGCCTTCCGCCGCTGCCGCGCGCTGTTCGACGCGCTGACCGCCGACCACCCTTCGGTCGACACGCTGTCGCTGGGCATGAGCGGCGACTTCGAGGTGGCGATCGAGGAAGGCGCGACCCTGGTGCGGATCGGCACCGCGCTGTTCGGCCCGCGCGGACGCGAGTCGGGAATGGGGAATCGGGAATAGGGAATAGGGAATAGGGAACGGCAAGTGCGTTCATCGCTCTGACTGCGGGAAAGGCACGAAATCCGGCCGCGCGGCAGTCCGGAAGCATCTGCAATACCATCCGCAAGTCCCTTTCCCCAGCATCCGGCCGCGCATGCCCACGTCTCCCGATTCCCCATTCCCGATTCCCGGTCCGGTCGCCTTCATCGGCGGCGGCAACATGGCGCGCAGCCTGGTCGGCGGGCTGGTCGCGCGCGGCGTCGACCCGGCGCGGATCCATGTCGCCGATCCGGCGCAGCCGCAGCGCGAGGCGCTCGCCCGCGAATTCGGCGTGCGCACCCATGTCGACAACGCCGCGGCCGCGGCCGTCGGCGACACCTGGGTGCTGGCGGTCAAGCCGCAGATGATGCGCATCGTCTGCGAGCCGCTGGCCGAGGCGGCGCGCGCGCGGCGGCCGCTGGCGGTGTCGATCGCCGCCGGCATCACCTCGGCCCAGGTCGCGCGCTGGCTCGGCGATGAAACGGGCGAACGCCAGCCCGTGGTCCGCACCATGCCCAACACCCCTGCCCTGCTCGGCGCCGGGGTGACCGGCCTGTACGCCAATCCCGCGGTCGACGCCGACGGCCGCGCCCGCGCCCAGTCCCTGCTGGAAGCGGCCGGCACGACGGTGTGGATCGGGGACGAGGCGCTGATGGACGCGGTCACCGCGGTCTCCGGCAGCGGCCCGGCCTACGTGTTCCTGCTGGCCGAGGCGATGCAGACCGCCGGGGAGGCCGAGGGCCTGCCCGCGGACGCGGCGCGCACCCTGGCGCTGCAGACCATCCTCGGCGCGGCGCGGATGCTGACCGAGGGCGACGAGCCGGCGGCGGAGCTGCGCCGGCGCGTGACCTCGCCGGGCGGCACCACCCAGGCGGCGATCGAGGTCTTCGAGGCCGGCGGCCTGCGCGCGCTGGTGGCGCGGGCGGTGCACGCGGCCCGCGTGCGCGGCGCCGAACTCGCCGCGGACAACGACTGAGCGCGGCATGCCTGCCTCCGGCCACCCCCGGTTCCCCCGCACGGCGGGCGTGGCCTTGCTGCTGGCGACTTCGCTGCTCGCGGCCTGCGGCCCGCAGCAACCGACCCCCGCGCTCCCTGCGCAGCCCACCCAGGCGACCGCGCGCGTCGGCGACGTCACCGTCCGCGCCAGCCTCGTGCCGACCGAAAGCCTGGGTGGCGAAGTGGCAGCCCGCCACGGCATCGCGCGCGAGCCAGGCACTGTCCTGCTGCTGGTGGGCGTGCGCCGGGGCGAAGGGGCCGCCGAAACCTCGCTGCCCTCCGCGGTCCGCGCCAGCGTCACCGACCTGCGCGGCCGCACCCGGCAGCTGCCCCTGCGCGAGTTGCGCAGCGACGCCGCGCCGGGAGAGCCCCTGCTCGACTATGCCGGCACGATCCAGGTGTCCCCGCCCGACACCCTGCGCTTCGAGATTTCGGTCGACTGGGGCGGCCCCGGGCGCTCGACGACCATGCAGCTGCAGCGCGACTTCCCACATCCCTGAGCAGGCGGAGGCGGTTCACGGGATCCCTCGGGCTCCCGTTCCACGCGCTGCATTGCACCCGATTGCCGCGCCCCGCTTTCGCGGGGTGGTGCGGATCAGAATTCCCCGCAGGCAGGGCCGGCGCGGCTGCGTGCGGCTTCGATCTCCGCTGCGGTCGCCTCCAGCTGCGGGCGCCAGTGCCCGTCCGCGGGGCTGGCCGCAAGCGCGGCGCCGATCGCGGCGCGGGCCTTGTCGCGGCAGCCCAGTTCGCCCAGGACGCTGGCATAGTTGTTGCCGAGCACCGGGTCGGCGGGCGCATGCCGCAGGCCTTCGCGGTAGTGGCGCGCGGCCGCGGCCGGATCGCCGGCGGCGTGGGCCTGGTTGCCCAGCGCCAGGTGCGCGCGCGGCTCCCGCGGCCAGCGCTCGAGTGCGGCGCGATAGGCCGGCGCCGCGGCGTCGGCGCCGGCCACCGCCTCGAAATCGGCCACAGCCGCCAGGTAGCGGGCCGGCTCGGCCCGCGCCGGCAGTTCGCCCGGCCGCAGCGCCAGCAGCCCCCAGCGCCCGGCCCAGTCCCAGGTCCGCAGGAACGAGGGGGCGCCGACCGGGAGCCGTTCGCGGGTGCCGCTGTTGAGCACCAGCCGGTTGCGCGCCGGGTCGGCGCCGACCAGCACCGCGTAGTGCCAGCGCGGCACGGTGCGGGTCAGCAGGTTCTGCAGCACCAGCACCGGCCGCCCGGCCGCCAGCTCGGCCAGCAGCGCTTCGGGGGTGCGCTCGATCTCGTAGGGAATCCGGCCGGCGCGGCGGGTGGCGCCGACCAGCTCCAGCTGCAGGCTGCCCTTGCGGCCGGGCAGATAGACCTGTGGCGCCAGCGCATCGGGATCGGCCCGCTCGGCCGGCACGCCGCTGGCGCCCAGCACCCCGGCCAGCGCGGCCGGACCGCAGTGGTATTCGGTCTGCGGGTGGAAGGGCACGCCGTCGAGCAGCAGCGGCTGCGGCGCGGCGGCGCCCTCGACCGTCGGCGGCAACGCCTCGGCCACGCGCAGCGCGGGATTGACCGCGCAGCCCGCGGATGCGAACGCGGCGGCGAGCGCGAGGCCCGCCGCCGCGCGGAAGCGACGCTGCCGCATCAGACCCGGTTGAAGATGTTGATCACGCCGGTCAGTTCGAGGATCAGCAGCACCACGAACACCACGCCGATCACCACCAGCGCGCCGTCGCCGCCGGCGGGCAGCCGGTCGAGTTCGCCCTGCAGGCGCATCAGCTCGGCGTCGCTGAGCGAGGCGATGCGGCCGTCGACCTCGAGAGGGTCGGCGCCCAGCTGCAGCATGGCCCGGCGCACGTCGTCGCGGGCCAGGGTGGAGCGGACCTCGGTTTCCTTGGCCGCGCGCATCTCGGCCGACAGGGCCTGCTGGGTGCCGATCACCGTGGCGGAGACGGCGCCGCTCCAGCCGGTGAACACCAGCGAGACGGCGAGCAGCGGAACGAGCACGAACTTGCGGAACATGGCACCACCTCCTGCGGGTTGGGGAACCGCGCCGGTATGCCACGGCCGGCGTGAAGGATTTGCAGCTAGGCCCGGCGCGCGGCCCAGGCGCGCACCAGCGCGGCGATCGCCGCCACCCCGTCGGTCAGCGCCGCCGGCCCGGGCTGCAGGATCAGCGGCGACTTGACCTCGTGCAGCTCGCCGTCGCGCACCGCCGGGATCGCGGCCCAGCCCGGCCGCGCGGCGACCTTCTCCGGGCGGAACTTCTTGCCGCACCACGAGCCCAGGATGAGGTCCGGCGCGCGCCGCACCACTTCCTCCGGATCCTCCAGGATCCGCGCCTTCGCCAGCGGCTCGGCGGCGCGCTCGGGGAAGATGTCGTCGCCGCCGGCGATGCGGACCAGCTCGGCCACCCAGCGGATGCCGGTGATCGGCGGATCGTCCCACTCCTCGAAGTAGACCTTCGGCCGCCGCGGCAGCGCCGCCGCCTGGCGCTCGATCGCCGCGAGCCCGCGCGCCAGGCTGTCGGCGTAGGCCGCGGCGCGTTCGCCTGCGCCGACCAGCGCGCCGAGCCGGCGGACGTAGTCGAGGATGCCCTGCACGCTGCGGTGGTTGGCGATCCAGACCTCCACGCCGCGGCGCACCAGCTCGGCGGCGATGTCGGCCTGGATGTCGGAGAACCCCACCACGAAGTCCGGTTCCAGCTTCAGGATCTCGCCGATCTTCGCCGAGGTGAAGGCGCTGACCTTGGGCTTTTCCTTCCGCGCCTGCGGCGGCCGCACCGTGAACCCGCTGATGCCGACGATCCGGTCCTGCGCGCCGAGCGCGTACAGCACCTCGGTCGGTTCCTCGGTCAGGCAGACGATGCGTTGCGGGCCCATGGGCTGCGAATCGGGACGGTCGAGGACGACCATGCTATCCGACCACCCCTGTCGTCCCGAGCGCAGCGAGGGACCTGCTT
>JBKHXI010000224.1:0-3347 GCA_046566095.1 Gammaproteobacteria bacterium
GCCGCAGGACTTCGACAGCTCCCTGCGCACCGCCAGCACGGTGTTGCCGGCGGCGCCGCGGCCGAGCTTGTCGGCCTTGGTCAGCAGCGCGTGCGCGGGCAGGCCGCGCTGCACCGCGTAGCCGAGCATCTGCCGGTCGTAGTCCTTGAGCGGGTGGCGGATGTCCATCACCACCACCAGCCCGCGCAGGGCGTGGCGGCTGCCGAAGTAGCCGTCGAGGAAGGCCTCCCAGTGCGCCTGCAGGTCGCGCGGGACCTTGGCGTAGCCGTAGCCGGGCAGGTCCACCAGGTAGCGGATGTCGCCGGGGCCTGCGCCGGCGGCGCCCTCGGGGCCGGGGGTGACATCGAAGAACACCAGCTGCTGGGTGCGTCCCGGGGTCTTGGAGACCCGCGCCAGCGCGTTCTGCCGGCACAGCGCGTTCAGGGCGCTCGACTTGCCGGCGTTGGAACGCCCGGCGAAGGCGACCTCGCGGCCGCCGTCGGGCGGCAGCTGGGCGGGGGTGTGGGCGGCGCACAGGTAGCGGGCGCGGGCCAGGGGGTTGGGGGCGCGGTCGTCGCTCATCGCGATAGCATCGCACGCGACCGCAGCCGCCCTGCCGCCGCGGCGCGGATCCGGGGCCGACGGTTTGACCGGTTCCGGGCCGGCGACGATAATTTCCGGTCATGCCCGCGCGTCGCCCGCGCGGCGCCCCGCACCCCCTGGAGCCAGATTCCATGCGCCACGCCCGCGCCTACGGCCTTGCCGGCATCGCCGCCCTCGCGGCGGTCGCGGCCGCGTTCGCCCAGACCACGGTGACCCCGCTGCCGGAGGCCGAGCCGGTCCAGACCGCGCCGATCGAGGCGACCGCGATGGCCGACCTGGCCGCGGCCCAGCCGGGCGACGCCCAGGCCGGCGCCGGCAAGGCCGCCGCCTGCGCCGCCTGCCACGGCGTGGACGGCAACCCGACCGATCCCCAGTACCCGAAGATCGCCGGCCAGAGCGAGCGCTACATCGCCCGCCAGCTGGCGCTGTTCAAGAGCGGCGAGCGCAACACCCCGCTGGCGGCGCTGATGCAGCCGTTCGCGATGCCGCTGTCGGCCCAGGACATGCGCGACATCGGCGCCTACTACGCCACCCAGCGGCCGGGCGCGGGCGTCGCCGACGATTCCGAGATCGCCAGAGGCCCCTATGCCGGCATGAAGTTCTACCAGGTCGGCGAGAAGCTCTACCGCGCCGGCGACGCCGGGCGCGGGATCCCGGCCTGCATGGCCTGCCACGGCCCCGACGGCCGCGGCAACCCGGGCCCGCCCTATCCCAACGTCGCCGGCCAGTACGCCGACTACAGCGCGCGCATGCTGCAGGCCTATCGCGACGGCCTGGTGCTGGGCAGCGGCGACCACGCCAACGAGGTGATGGCCGAGGTCGCCGCCCGGCTGACCGACGAGGAGATCCAGTCGCTGGCCAGCTATCTCGAGGGCCTGCACGCCCGGGTGCCGGGACAGCCGGCCGGCGGCGGCTGAGCGGAACTCGCGCCCGGCGCCGCGGTCCATCCTCGCGCCCCGCCTGGCGCCGGCCCCGCTCCCGCGGCCGGCGTCTTCGCGTCCGCCGGGCGCGTGCACGGCGCCTTGCATCCGGCGCCCGGTATGCTTGCCGGCCACAGCGCCCCATGCCCTACGGAGACCCACGATGCGCCAGCGCCTGGCCCTGACCCTGACCCTCCTGCTGCCGATCGCCGTCGCCTGCTCCTCGCAGGAGCCGCCGGCGCCCGCAGCCCCGGCGGCCCCCGCCGCCACCGCGGCCGAGGCCGCCGCCGGCACCGCGGCCGCGCCGGCCCCGGCCGAACCCAGCCCCGCCGCGGTCGCCGCGGTGCAGGCGGCGATGGCCGCCTCCGAGTCGGGTCCGCCTCCGGTCGAGGGCAGCGACTACGTGGTGATCGAGAACGGCCAGCCGTTCGAGCCGCTCGACGGCAAGGTCGAGGTGGTCGAGGCCTTCGGCTACACCTGCCCGCACTGCGCCAACTTCCAGCCGCTGGTCAACGCCTGGAAGGCGCAGCTGCCCGAGGACGTGCGCTTCACCTACGTGGCCGCGCCGTTCGGCGGCTTCTGGATCCCCTACGCCAAGGCCTACTACGCGGCCGAGGCCGAAGGCGTGCTGGCGCAGAGCCACGACGCCATGTTCCGCGCCCTGCACATCGAGCGCAGCCTGCCGATCCAGGGCGCCACCAGCGAGCAGATCGCGCAGTGGTACGCGAAGTTCGGCGTCGATCCGAAGCGCTTCGCCGCGACCATGGACAGCTTCGCGACCAATGCCAAGCTCAACCGCGCGCGCCAGTTCCTGCAGCGTTCGGGCGTCGACGGCACCCCGAGCATGGTGGTCAACGGCAAGTACAAGGTCACCGCACGCTCGCTGGAGGACACCCTGCGCATCACCCACCAGCTGGTGCAGCGCGAGCGCGCCGCCGCGCAGGGCGAGCCGCAGGCCGCGGCCGCCGAGTGATGCCGGCGGCCGGCGATTCCGGCGCCGGCGGCAACCCGCCCGCGCGCGAGGTCCGCCGGCTCCGGCTGCTCAGCGCCAACATCCAGGCCGGCTCCAGCACCCGCCGCTACAGCGACTACGCCACCCGCAGCTGGTCGCACGTGCTGCCCGGCGGCAACAAGCGCGGCGCCCTGGACGAGATCGCCCGGCTGGCCGGCAGGCACGACATCGTCGGCCTGCAGGAGAGCGACCCCGGCAGCCTGCGCTCGGGCTTCACCAACCAGACCCACTACCTGGCCGAGCGCGGCGGCTTCGACTACTGGAGCCACCAGCCGAACCGGCGCATGGGCGGGGTCGCCTCCAGCGCCAACGGCCTGCTGTCGCGGCTGGAGCCGGTGGAGGTCGACGACCACCCGCTGCCGGGCCGGGTGCGCGGCCGCGGCATCCTGATGGCGCGCTTCGGCGACGGCGACGAAGGGCTGGTGGTGGCGGTGGCCCACCTGTCGCTGGGCGCGGTCTCGCGCCGCTCGCAGCTGGCCTTCATCGCCGAGCTGCTGCAGGAGCATCCCAACGCGGTGCTGATGGGCGACTTCAACTGCCGGCCCGACTGCCCGGAGATGTCGCTGCTGTACCGGCGCACCCGGCTGCAGCCGCCCGAATGCGTGATCCCGACCTTCCCCAGCTGGGCGCCGCAGCGCGCCATCGACCACATCCTGGTCACCCCGGGCCTGGGCGGCTGCGCCGGCCACCGCGCCCTGCCGGCGGCCGCCTCCGACCACCTGGCCCTGTCGATCGAGCTCGACGTTCCCGAGTCCGCGCTGCGGACCTGAGCGTCGTCGACGAGCCTTGCCGTGGTCGGGGTTGAAGCCCCTCCTACAGGGAAAGTCGATTGC
>JBKHXI010000225.1:0-3884 GCA_046566095.1 Gammaproteobacteria bacterium
GGGCCTTGCGGCCGACGGCGCCACCGTGATCGAGGCCGGCGGCATGCCGCTGACGCCGACCCTGTTCGGCGGCATCACCGGCATCGGCATCGAGGAGGTTTCGGGCGAGCGGACGACGGTCGACGCCACGCTCGCGCTCGGCGCCGCGCAGCAGCAGATGACGGTGCGCCCGGAATTCGACGTCACCCTGGCCTACAACCCGGCCTCCAGCGTCATCCCGGTGGCGCGGGTGGAAGGCATCGGCTGGACCGTGCTCGGCGCCGGCAGCACCACCGGCGGTTCGATCGTCGGCGGCCAGGGCGCGGCCGTGCGCCTGGACGGCTCGGCCGACCCGGCCGGGCCGAAGCTGCTGTTCGTGCAGCTGGGCGCGCGCGCCGCGGGCCTGACCGGCAACTCGCGCGCCGGCCAGTGGATGCTGCTCGACCAGCTGGTGGACGAGGCGCGCGGCCGGATCACCCCCGACTCCAACCATTCGCTGCTGACCCCCGCCGGCCGCGCGGCGCTGCGCCGCTACCTGGACGGCGGCGGCCGGGTCGTGGTCGGCGTGGACCGCGCCGCCGACATCCGCCAGCTGCTGCGCTGGTCGCGCCGGCAGGGCGTGCGGGTGGCGGTGTCCGGCGGCGCCGAGGCCTGGCAGCTGGCGCCGGAGCTGGCGGCGGCGCAGGTGCCGGTGTTCGTCGATCCGCTGGCGAACCTGCCCGGCGACTTCGACCAGCTCGGTGCGACCCTGCAGAACGCGGCGTGGCTGCAGGCCGCCGGCGTGCAGGTCGGCTTCACCCAGGCCGGCGACAGCTCGCACAACGCGCGCAAGATGCGGCAGCTGGCCGGCAACGCCGTCGCCAACGGACTGCCATGGGAAGCCGGGCTCGCGGGCCTGACCCGGGTGCCGGCGCAGGCCTTCGGCGTCGGCGACCAGCTCGGCACCATCGCGCCGGGCCAGCGCGCCGACCTGGTGCTGTGGAGCGGGGACCCGCTGGACGTTGCCAGCGTCGCCCGCCAGGTCTGGTTCGACGGCCGGCCGATCGAACTGCGCAGCCGCCAGACCGAACTGCGCGACCGCTACCTGCGCGCAGCGCCCTCGGCCGAGCGCGGCGAACTTCCGCGCGCCTATCCCGCGCGCTGAGAATCGCGGGCAAGGCCCGCTCCTACGGGACCTCACCGCCCGTAGGAGCGCCCCTTGGGCGCGATTGCAGCCGTGACGACAGCCCGCCGCGCATTCGCGCCCGCCAGCGCCGGCTGCGACGACCGGGACTTCCGGCCCAGGGCGGGCGCGTCCGCGTGCGGTTAGGCTGCGGGTCCTGTCCAGCCCGATGCCGACCATGTCCCCGACCCGTACTTCGCCCAGGCCTGCCGTCGCCCTCCTCGCGCTCGCCGGCCTCTTCGCCGTGGGCATGCCGGCGGCCGCACAGGATCCGCAGCCCGCGCCCCGGCCCGCGCCGCAGGAAGCCGAGGACCGCCAGCAGGAAGAGCTCGAGCAGGACGCGCTCGACCCGGTCGGCCACGACCCGCAGCCGGCGCCGCTGGACACCGCCCGCGGCCAGCGCCGCCCGGGCGAGGACGCCAAGGACGCGAAGTGGGACGTCAATGCCGCCCACGGCCCGGTCAAGACCGTCGCCTTCAGCACCGACGAGGGCACCTGGATGGACGTGGACGTCTCGCCGGACGGCCGCCGCATCGCCTTCTCCCTGCTCGGCGACCTCTACCTGCTGCCGATCGCCGGCGGCGCGGCCACCCGCATCACCTCCGGCCCGGCCTGGGACATCCAGCCGCGCTGGTCGCCGGACGGCCGCCAGCTGGCCTTCACCTCCGACCGCGGCGGCGGCAACAACCTGTGGCGCATCGGCGCCGACGGCACCGACCCGGTGCAGGTGAGCAAGGAGGACTTCCGCCTGCTCAACACGCCGGCCTGGACCCCGGACGGGCGCTTCCTCATCGGCCGCAAGCACTTCACCTCGCAGCGCTCGCTCGGCGCCGGCGAGCTGTGGCTGTACCACGCCAGTGGCGAGCAAGGCGGTGCCACTGGTGGCCTGCAGCTCACCAAGCGCAAGAACGACCAGCAGGACCTCGGCGAACCCGCGGTCTCCCCGGACGGGCGATACGTGTACTTCTCCGAGGACGTCAGTCCCGGCCCGACCTTCCAGTACAACAAGAACCCGCACGGCGTGATCTACGCGGTCAAGCGCCTGGACCGCGAGACCGGCAAGGTCGACACGCTGATCGCCACGCCCGGCGGCGCGGTGCGCCCGCAGCCCTCGCCCGACGGCAAGCGGCTGGCCTTCGTCAAGCGCGTGCGCGACAAGTCGGTGCTGCACGTGATGGACCTGGCCAGCGGCGCGGTGCGCCCGGTCTGGGACGGCCTGAGCCACGACCAGCAGGAAGCCTGGGCGATCTTCGGCCCCTATACCGGCTACGGCTGGACGCCGGATTCGAAGTCGGTGGTGATCTGGGCGCAGGGCGGGCTGTGGCGGGTGGACATGGCCGGCGGCGGCGCCAGCCGGATCCCGTTCACCGCCCAGATCGAGCAGACCGTGACTGCGCCGCTGCGCTTCGAACAGGACATCGGCGAGGGCGACTTCGCGCCGAAGATGATCCGCGACGTGGCCACCAGCCCCGACGGCCGCACCCTGGTGTTCCACGCGGTCGGCCAGCTGTGGAGCAAGCGCCTGCCCGACGGCGCGCCGCGGCGGCTGACCGGCAGCACCGGCGTGCACGAGTACGAACCGAGTTTCAGCGCCGACGGCCGCAGCCTTCTCTACACCACCTGGTCGGACGAGGCCCAGGGCGCGATCCACGCGCTGGACCTGGGCAGCGGCCGCAGCCGCAGGCTCACCTCCGAACCCGGCTTCTACTACGGCCCGCGCTTCTCGCCCGACGGCAGCCGCGTGGTGTACGCGCGCAGCGGCGGCGGCGGGCTCACCGGCAGCCTGTGGTCGGGCGACCGCGGCGTCTACGTGATGCCCGCGCGTGGCGGCACTCCGGTGCGCGTGGCCGAGAACGGACAGGCCCCGCAGTTCTCGGCCGACGGCACCCGCGTGTACTACCTCACCGGCGGCGGCATGGAGAAGAAGCTGATGTCGGTGGGCCTGCACGGGCAGGATCCGCGCGAGGTCTACAACCTCAAGTACGTCGATGCGGTCAGCCTGAGCCCGGACGGCAGGTGGGTGGCGTTCACCGAGCTGTTCAACGCATACGTCACGCCGCTGGTGGACACCGGCATGCCGGTGGAGCTCAACCGCGACAGCAAGGCGCTGCCGGTGAGCCGGGTCAGCGCCGACGTCGGCAGCTACCTGCACTGGTCGGACGGGGCGCTGCACTGGATGGTCGGCGACCGCTACTTCTCGCGGCCGCTCAACCAGGCGTTCGCGTTCCTGCCCGGCGCGCCGGCGGAGTTGCCGAAGCCCGCCGACGCGCAGGGCGTGCCGGTCGGGCTGACCGTGGCCGGAGACGCGCCCTCGGACAGCTTCGCCTTCACCAACGCGCGCATCGTCACCATGCGCGACGCCGAGCAACGGCAGGAGGTGATCGAGGACGGCACGATAGTCGTCCGCGGCGACACCATCGTCGCGGTCGGCCCGTCCGCGCAGGTGCAGGTGCCGGCCGGCGCGCGCAGGATCGATGCGGCCGGCAAGACCATCATCCCCGGCATCGTCGACGCGCACGCGCACGCCGCGCACTTCGGCCAGGGCGTGGTGCCGCAGCAGAACTGGGCCTACTACGCCAACCTCGCCTTCGGCGTGACCACCCTGCACGACCCCTCGGCCACCACCGAGTTCGTGTTCTCGCAGGCCGAACTGGTGCGCGCCGGCAGGATGGTCGGCCCGCGGGTATTCTCCACCGGCACGATCCTGTACGGCGCCGACGGCAGCTTCAAGGCCGAGATCAAG
>JBKHXI010000226.1:0-3799 GCA_046566095.1 Gammaproteobacteria bacterium
TCGGCCATCTCGATCTTGCCGCCGGCGGAGATGTTGCTGCGGGCGTCGCCGCTGTCGTTGAAGCGCCGGAAGCAGGCGTAGCGGCCGTCGACCCTGAGCGGCCGGCCGTTGAGGGTGAGCAGGCGCAGGTCGCCTTCGGCGGCCCGGGGCAGGTACTCCTGGACGATCGCGTAGCCGTCGCGGGTCACCGCATCGATCATCTGGTTGAGGTTGGCGCCGCTGTCGGGGGTAACCACGAACACGCTCTGGCCGCCGGAGCCCTGGAGCGGCTTGATCACGCCGCAGCCGTCGTGCGACTTGATGAAGGACTTGATCTCGTCCGGGTCCAGGGTGATGCAGGTGACCGGCCGCACCTCCTCCGGGAAGTGCTGGAAATAGGTCTTGTTCGACGCATCGGTCAGGTGGGTGGGGTCGTTGAGCACGATCACGTGCTTGAGCGCGGCCAGCTGCGCGAACAGCAGCCCGCTGTTCGGCGCCCACGGCCGGTCCTCCAGCTCCTCGGCCGGGTCGCTGCGCAGCATCAGCACGTCCAGTTCCTCGACGCTGATCCGCTGGACGTCGGCTTGCTTGCCCTGCAGTTCCTCCAGGAAAGCCGCGTCGTCGGCGTAGTCGTTCCGGCGCGGCACGTGCGCCTTGGCGCGCACGGTGCCGTTGGCGTCGTAGATGAAGCCGCCCAGGCCGATGATCGCCACCTCGTGGCCGCGGTTGGCGGCGGTGCGCGCCAGCCGCACCGTGGTGTAGTTGTCCTGCTCGGTGGCCATGTCGTTGACGACGAAGCCGAGCTTGATCGACCTGCTCATGCGGCGGCTGCTCCCGGTGGGCTTGCTGCGGCGTCGGGCCGCTCGTGGAAGAAGGCCTCGACCGGAACCCGGCGCATCCGCGCGAGGCGCTCGCCGAAGCCGGGCGCGTGGGTGTATCGCGGCATCAGTTCGGGCGGCGCCAGCCAGCCCTCGTCCTGCAGCCGGTCGAGCACGGGCAGGTGCGCGAGCGCGAACTTGCCGCGGAACAGCGGCTCGAGCGCGCCGCCGTCGGCCAGGTGCCGGACCAGTTCGCGTAGGCCGTCGAGATAGACCGCGTCCTTGGTCAGGCCGCCGCCGCGGCGCGCGCGCACGGCCACGTCGAAGGCGTCGTCGGTGGGCAGGCCGTGGCTGTGGTGCAGCACGTCGAAGATCGCCGGCACGCGTTCGCCGCGGATCGCCATTTCGCAGGCCGCCACGCGCGCCGCGAGCACCCGCAGCCGCGCGCCGGGCAGGTAGCCGGCCAGGTACTCGGCGAGCACGCCCAGCCCTTCCTGCAGCGGGTCGTAATGGGCCAGGCCGACCTCGAGCTGCCGCAGCGGCTGCCGCGAGCCGTTGTGCCGGGTGACCACGTGGGTGCCGATCTCGTGCTGCAGCAGCGGCTGGATCCGGGCGCGCGGGATCCGGATTTCGGCATCGATGTAGAAGGTGCCGTGGGAGACCATCATCAGCGAGTTCAGGTCGCTGTCGACCACCACTTCGCAGCCGAATCCCGGGCAGCGCCCGCGGTACCAGGCCAGCTCCCGCTCGACCGCGGAGACCACCTCGTCGATGCCGGCATCGGCCGGCAGCGGGCTGTGCGCCGGCACCCGGCGCAGGATTTCCCCGGCCAGGTCGTGCAGCGAGGGCTCGACGCCGCCGAACAGCTCGAGGCTGGCGCCGACGAAGCCGTCGGTTCCTCGCAGGCGCACCAGTTCGATCTGGCGGTCGAGTTCGCGCTGCTTCTCGGCCAGCAGCCCCGACAGTAGCGGCGATTCGATGTCCTCGACCGGCAGTTCCAGCAGCCGCCTGCGCGCCGCGCGCAGGTCCAGGTCCAAGTCCGGGTAGCGCAGCGGCGGCTCCTCGCGCCGGCCGCTGGCCTCGAACAGGTCCCACATCGCGTCGTTGCCGAGTGGCGACAGCGCCAGCAGCCAGTCGATCTGCCGGTCCATGCGCGCCAGTTCCGCGTCGACCCGCGCGGCGACCGGCGGCAGTGCGCGCAGGTCCGGGGCGGCGGCCGTCAGCGGCACGCCATGAACTCCGGGCGCACCGCCTCCACGGCCGCCTGCAGCCCCGCGCGCAGTTCCTCGATCACCGCGATGTCCGCCTGCGCGGTCCACTCGTCCATGTAGATCTTCTTGTACTCCAGGGTGATGGTGCACAGGTCGCCGCCGTAGGTGGCGTAGAGCCATTCGGGGAAGTGGCCGCCGTCGGGGTAGCGCACGTTCTCGCGCACGTCGGGCTCGCGGCCGCCGGCGCGGTGGCTGCGCAGGGCGTCCGCGAAACGGTCGACAACGTCGCCCCAAAGCGCCCGGTCCAGGGTGGTCACGCCCAGGTCGATGTCGGGGTTGGCGGCCGGGTCGGCCGGCGCGGCGTCGGCGCCGTCGCGGCGGTGGTTGTAGCTGTGGATGTCGAGTACCAGCAGGCAGCCCCAGCGCGCCAGCTGGCGGTCGACCAGCTCGCGCACCATGGCGTAGAAGCGGTCGTGCCCGGCGAGCGAGGCCTCCAGTTCTTCCGGCGGCAGCGGGCCGCGCCAGACCCGCAGGCCCCAGGTGTCCGCCGGCTCGGTGGAGACGGCGCGTTCGCGCGGGCGGTTGAGGTCGGCCTGGAAGCGCGAGGCATGCACCCGGATCTGCGTGTCGCCGACCGTGGCCAGGATCGCGGTCATCGGATCCTCCTCGCGGCGGCGCTGTTCCTCGTCGATCGCCATGTACGGCAGCACCGATTCGCGGACCGCGTGGCCGTCGTGGATGGCGGTGGCGATCACCGGACCCTCGCCGACCACCACTTCCCAGTCGGGGCAGTCCGCGGCCGGGGCGAGCTGTTGGCGGGTGGTGAACCAGGCGTCCTGCGCCGGTGCGCACGCCCGTTTGGTCCTGGATTCCATCCGCCCGATGATGGCAACGCGGGCATGAGCCGTCCGTGAGCATTGCCGACGCAGCTGAAGAACGGGCGGGGTTCGCGCAGGGCGCGTGAACGCCGCGGCGCGCGTGGGCGCCGCGCGCCGCGGTCCGCCGCGGACCGGTTTCAGCCGAGTTTGCCGAGCGAGCTGTCGAGCACCCGCTGCAGCTTCCTGGCGGCGCCGCTGATGGCGGCGGCGACGGTTTCCGCATCCTCGGACGCGGTTGCCGGCGGGCGCCCCTCCAGCCGCGCCTCCATCAGGCAGTGCTTGTCCTGGGCGCCGGACTTGCCGCCGTTGACGTCGCGCAGGTGCACCTCGACCCGGGTCACCTGGTCGGCGAAGCGGCCGAGGCTGGATTCGACCGCCTCCTCGACGTGGCGGACCACGGATTCGTCGCCCTGGATGTTGCTGTCGGTGTTGAGCTGGATCTTCATGGAGGTTCCTGCGTTGGAGGGACGTATGGCCGGTTGCCGGGGCGCCGTCGCGATCGGCCCGACGGCAGCCCCATGGTCAGGATATCCGGCCGGATGTATAGGCCGGGGAAAGCCCGGGCGGTAGTGCGCCCGCGCGCCGGCGGATCGCTCTGGCACAATCCGGCGGCCCTCCCGTCGCAGGATCGCCATGTCCACCGCCGCAACCGCGGTCTCCCGCAACTCGCCCGCACGGGTGCTGTTCGCCAGCCTGGTGGGCACCACCATCGAGTTCTACGACTTCTACATCTACGCCACCGCGGCGGTGCTGGTGTTCCCGGCGCTGTTCTTCCCGGCCGGCGATCCGGCCACGGCGACGTTGCAGTCGCTGGCGACCTTCGCCCTGGCGTTCTTCGCGCGGCCGGTCGGCTCGGCCCTGTTCGGGCACTTCGGCGACCGGGTCGGGCGCAAGGCGACGCTGGTGGCCGCGC
>JBKHXI010000227.1:0-6734 GCA_046566095.1 Gammaproteobacteria bacterium
CGCAAACAGGGGAATCCCATGCGCGTCCTCATCACCGGCGGGGCCGGCTTCATCGGCTCGCACCTGGTCGACCTGCACCTGGCCCGCGGCGACCACGTGCACGTGCTCGACGACCTGAGCACCGGCAACCGCGCCAACCTCGCCGCGCACCAGACCGATCCCTGCCTGCGCTTCGACGAGGGCGACCTCAATGGCTGGGACGGGCTGGACGAGGCGGTGGCCAAGGCCGACCGCATCTACAACATGGCCGCCGTGGTCGGCATGTTCCGCGTGCTGGAACAGCCGGTGGAGGTGACCCGGGTCAACACCATGGGCTGCGAGCGGCTGCTGCAGTGCATCGCCGACGCCGGCCACAGGCCGCAGACCGTACTGATCTCCAGTTCCTCGGTGTACGGCCCGGCCAAGTACGAGGACCTGCACGAGGAGGCCGACATCGTCGCCTCGCCCGACGCGCCGCTGCTCAACTACGCCATCAGCAAGCTCAGCAACGAGATCCAGGGCCGCGCCTACGCCCAGAAGTACGGCATCCCGGTGACCATCGCGCGCCTGTTCAACACCGTCGGCCTGCGTCAGTCCGGCCAGTACGGCTTCGTGGTGCCGCGCTTCGTGCAGCAGGCCCTGGCCGGCGAGCCGCTGACCGTGTTCGGCGACGGCCGCCAGACCCGCTCGTTCTGCGACGTGCGCGACACCGTGGCGATCCTCGACACCCTGGCCTCGACGCCGGCGGCGAACGGCAAGGTGGTCAACGTCGGCAACATCCAGGAGATCACCATCCTGGAACTGGCCGAGCTGGTGAAGGCGCGGATCGGCTCGGATTCGCCGGTCCAGTTCGTGCCCTACGAGAAGGCCTACGGGCAGTCGTTCGCGCAGATCCCGCAGCGCCGCCCGATCCTCGACCGGCTGACCGCGCTGACCGGCTACCGGCACCGCTATCCGCTGGTGCAGACCATCGACGACCTGTGCAGCCACTTCCGCATGCAGCTGGCGCGGCGGCCGGCCGCGGGCGCGGATGCCGGCGCGCGCGCCGCCCTGGCCGCGAGCGCCTGAGCCGATGTCCCGCGCGCGCCTTTTCTCCGCCGCCGCCGGCCGGGCCCGCCTGGCGGCCCGGCTGCTCGCCGCAGCCGCCGCCGCGACCGCGGCCGGCGCGGCGGCGCAGGAGCCCGGCGAAGGCCGCGACGCCGCCGGCCCCTGGGCCCTGAGCGCGCTGTACACCCACAGCGACCTCGGCGCGGCCCGCGACGACTGGCAGCAGCTGGACCTGGACCTGTACTACCGCGCCGACCGCCGCTGGGTGGTCGCCGGCGGTGCCGACCTGCGCCGCCGCGACGGCCGCACCGACACCGTCTACAGCCTCGGCGCCGAGTACTACGCCAGCCCGGCCTGGCAGTTCCACGCCAGCGTCCTGGCGACCCCGGACGCGGATTTCACCTACGACCGCGGCTATATCGTCGGCGCCGCCTGGCGCGCCGCGCCGTGGCTGTCGCTGCTGCTTGAACACCGCGGCTTCGACTTCGACGCCGGCAACCTGCGCGAATGGCGCCCCGGCGCCACGCTCTGGTTCAACGACGAGGCCACCGCGATCACCGCCCGCTACACCGACGGCGACGCCTTCGACGGCACCGGCTACGACGGCTGGTCGCTGCGGCTCGACCAGGACCTGGGCGCCGGCCACCGGCTCAGCCTGGGCTACGCGCACGGCGTCGACCCCGAACGCGACCCGGCGGTGCCCGGGGTGCTGCTGAGCGAGGCCGACTTCTACAGCGCGTACTACCGCTTCCCGCTGCGCGGCGCGGGCTCCGGCCTGGACCTGGTGCTCGGCGCCGAATACGAGGAGCGGCCGGCCGCCTGGACCCGCCGGGGCGTGAGCCTCGGCCTGGCCGTGAGGTTCTGACCATGGACAACCTGTATGCGTTCGCGATCTGGGGCTCGGTGCTGCTGGGTGCGGTGGTGCTGGTGCTGTCGGCCTATGCGCTGGTGACGCGGCGGCTGTCGGACAACCGCCAGACCCGCGCGGCGCGGCTGCGCCCGCGCATGGCCGCGGCGGTCGAGGCCTACCTCGCCGGCCAGGCGCTGATCGACGAGGCGCACCGCGAACTGGACGCCGATCCGGCGCTGGCGGCCGGTGTGCTGCTGGGCATCGCCAGCGTCCACGACCGCGGCGACCAGCTGCGCCTGCACCCGCTGGCGCGCAGGCTGCTGATCGAACCGCGGGCGCTGCGGGAACTGGGGCGCCGCAACCCTGCCCTGCGCGCGCGCGCTGCGGTCAAGCTGGGCTACCTGGGCAGCGAGGCGGCGGTGCCGGCGCTGCTCGAGGCACTGCAGGACGACCAGCTCGACGTGCGCCTGGCGGCCGCGCAGGCGCTGGTGCAGATGCGCCACGTGCCGGCGATCGTCCCGGTGCTGCACGCGCTGGCCATGCCCGGGCGCTGGCCGCTGCAGCGCGCGACCGAGCTGCTGCTGGGCTTCGGCGACGACGCGGTCGAGCCGCTGCGCCGGGTGCTGGCGGCGCGCGAGGAGGTGCCGCCGCCGGCGGCGGTGTCGGTGGCCCTCAACGTGCTGGGCATGCTCGGCGCCCGCCGTGCCGCGCCCGAGGTGCTGGGCTGGCTGGAGCACGCCGAACCGGAAATCCGGGTGGCCGCCGCGCGCGCCCTGGGCGGCATGGCCGAGCGCGGCACCTCGCCGGCGCTGGTGCGCATGCTGCGCGACGAGGAGTGGGAAGTGCGCAGCATGGCGGCCAAGGCGCTCGGCCAGCTGCGCGAGCCGGGCGTGGTCCAGGCGCTGGAGGGCGCGCTGGCCGACCCGGCCTGGTGGGTGCGCTTCAACGCCGCCCAGTCGCTGGCCGAGCTGGGCGCCAACGGCATGGACGCGCTGCGCCGGGTCATGAGCACCGGCGAGGACGCGTTCGCGCGCGACATCAGCCGGCAGCTGCTGGAGGAGCGCAACCCGCGCGCGCAGGAGGCCGCCACATGATCCCCGAACTCGCCATGTCCCAGGACACCCTGATCCCGCTGCTGCACGGCATCTTCGTCTACTACGCGGTGCTGCACGGCCTGTACGCGCTGCTGATCGTGATCGGCGCCACCCAGCTGCGGCGCTACCACCAGGGCATCAACGTCGGCGACTTCCGGCGCATCGCCGAGTCGCCGCTGACCCTGCCGTTCACGGTGATCATCCCGGCCTACAACGAGGCCAAGGTGATCGTCGGCACGGTCGAGGCCGCGCTCAAGCTGCGCTACCCCGAGCACGAGGTGATCGTGGTCAACGACGGCTCGTCCGACGAGACCATGCAGGTGCTGATCGAGCGCTTCAACCTGCGCCGCGTGCACCGGTTCGGCGCCAAGCGCCTGCAGACCCAGCCGGTCCGCGGCGTGTACGAGTCGTTCGAGCACCGCCACCTGCTCGTGGTCGACAAGGGCAACGGCCAGCGCGCCGACGCCATCAACGCCGCCGCCAACTACGCGCGCTACCCGCTGCTGTGCATCATGGACGCGGACTGCATCTTCGAGGACGACGCGCTGCTGCGCGCGGTACGCCCGTTCCTGCGCAGCCGCGACGTGATCGCCGCCGGCGGCATCGTCCGCCCGGCCAACGGCCTGACCGTGCGCGACGGCCGGATCCAGGGCTTCGGCCTGCCGCGGCGGATGCTGCCGCTGGTGCAGGCGGTCGAGTACCTGCGCAGCTTCCAGTGGGCGCGCCTGGGGCTGGCCCGGCTCAACAGCATGCTCAGCATCTCCGGCGCCTTCATGGTCGTGAAGAAGGAAGTCTTCATGGACATGGGCGGCGTCGACCCGGACACCATCACCGACGACATCGAGTTCACCATCCGCCTGTACAAGTACGCCTACGAGAACTCCAGCCGCGGGCGGCGCCTGGAGGTCGACTACATCCCGGACCCGGTCTGCTACACCGAGGTGCCCGAGACCTGGCGCAGCTACCTGTCGCAGCGCAACCGCTGGCAGCGCGGCAGCATGCAGGCGCTGTTCCGCCACTGGCGCATGACCTTCAACCCGAAGTACGGCCTGGCCGGGATGTTCGGGATGCCGTTCTTCATCCTGTTCGAGGTGTTCTCGGCGATCGTCGAAGGCGCCAGCTACGTGCTGATCTTCTTCGCCATCGCCGCGGGCCTGGCCACCGGGCAGCAGGTGCTGGTGTTCATCCTGCTGGCGATCGTGCTCGGTACCTTCCTGTCGGTGGCCGCGGTGCTGCTGCAGGAGCGCACCCGGATGCGCGCGGCCACCACCCGCGACCTGCTGCGGCTGCTGGGCGCGGCCCTGGTCGAGAACCTGGGCTACCACCAGATGCACCTGCTGGTGCGGATCGGCGGCACCTTCGACTACCTCGTGCGTCGTCGCACCGACGTCGGCGCCACCGAACGCCACGGCAGCTACCAGGACCAGGACCAGACCCCGCCGCCGCCCGGCACCACACACCTGGCCCGCGCCGGCAGCTGAGCCGGCATGGCGGCGCGGCGGCCCGCTTCGCGCGGCGCGCGGGTGCCTCTGCCGCGCCCGCCGATGGCCGGCCGGCGGCGCTTTCCGCGTAAGCCTTGCGGACCGGCCCGGTGCTATCCTCGGGCCAGAAGCGACGGGGGTCGTGCATGAATGCGGATGCCGGTAGCCCGGTGCCGGATCGCCAGGCGGGCGAGAGGCACTACGCGGTGGAGGCGGTCCTCACGGAAGAGGAGTTCGCCCTGTTCCGCGAGGCCGGGCGCCTGCGCCGGGTCGAGCCCGGCGAGGTGCTGTTCCGCCGCGGCGACCTGGGCAGGACGATGTACGTCATCGTCGAGGGCGAGGTCGACCTCGAGTTCGGCGAGGACATGATCTCCAAGCGCCTGGGCCCGCGCGAGTTCTTCGGCGAGCTGGGCCTGCTGCTGGGCGACCACGCCCGCAGCGCCGACGCCATCGTCGCCGCCGCCGGCGAACTGCTCGAGCTGCGCGAGCCGGAATTCGAGAAGATCGCCGCGCGCGACCCGCTGGGGATGGCCTCGTTCCTGCGCCGCGCGATCCTGCGCGTGGTCCGCAACGAGCAGAGCCTGATCCGCCGCCTGCGCCGCCGCAACCTCGAGCTGCAGACCGCGATCGACACCCTGCGCGCCACCAATGCGCGCCTGGACCAGACCGAGCAGCTCACCCGCACCGACGAGCTCACGGGCCTTGCCAACCGCCGCGGCTTCAGCCTGCACCTGCAGCAGCGCCGCCGCCACGACGCCCATGCCGCGCGCGGCATGATCGTGTTCGACTGCGACGGCATGAAGGCCTTCAACGAACGCCACGGCCACCCGGTCGGCGACCGGGTGCTGCAGGGCGTGGCCGCCCTGCTGCGCGCCGCCGAACAGCCCGGCGACGTGTCCTGCCGCATGGGCAGCGACGAGTTCGCGATGCTGCTGGTCGCCCACGACCAGGACGAGATCCTCGAGCGCGCCCGCGGCGTGCTCGAGGCCGCCCGCGCGATGGCCGCCGCCAAGCCCCGGCAGATGGTCCCGCTCAGCGCCGGCGCCTGCGTGGTGCTGCCGCGCCACCACTGGGACGACTGGTACGCCCTGGCCGACAGCGCCGTGGCCCGCGCCAAGCGCCTGGGCGGCGACCGCGTCGAGTGGGAAGACCCCAAGCCGCCGCGGATGCGCCCGGTACCGCAATGAGCGCGCTGCCCGTGGCTGCTCCAGAGAAGCCAGCGCCTGCGCCCGCGCAGGGCAAGCCGCAGCTGCGCACCCTGCTGCTGACCGACCTGGTCGATTCCACCGGCACCGTCGAGCGCCTCGGCGACGGCCCCGCCGCCGAACTGTTCCGCGCCCACGACCGCCTGGTGCTGGACCTGCAGCAGCGCTGGCGCGGCCGCCTGATCGACCGCTCCGACGGCCTGCTGCTGCTGTTCGAGCGCGCCATCGACGGCCTCGGCTTCGCCCTGGACTACCACCGCGGCCTGCGCGAACTGGGCCAGGCCCACGGCGTGCCGCTGCAGGCGCGCGCCGGCCTGCACGTCGGCGAGGTCCTGACCTGGCGCAACAGCGCCGAGGCGGTGGCGGTCGGCGCCAAGCCGCTGGAGGTCGAGGGCCTGGCCAAGCCGCTGGCCGGGCGCCTGCTCGGCCTCGCCCGGCCCGGCCAGATCCTGCTGTCGGCCACCGCCGAGGCCCTGGCCCACCGCGCCGCGCGCGAACTGGGCGAGCGCGGCGCGCAGCTGGCCTGGAAGTCGCACGGCCGCTGGCGCTTCAAGGGCGTGCCCGAGCCGCTGGAGGTGTACGAGGCCGGCGAGCCCGGCCTGGCCCCGCTGCAGGCGCCGCGCGCCGACGCCAAGGCCTGGCGCGACATCCCGTTCTGGCGCCGCCCCGCGGCGCTCGCCGCCGAACTCGCGCTGGTCGCGGTGGTCGCCATCGGCATCTGGCTCTTCACCCGCCCGCAGCCGGCCATCGCCTTCTCCGAGCGCGACTGGGTGGTGGTCGCCGACATGCGCAACCTCACCGGCCAGCCGGTGCTGGACGACGCCCTGCAGCAGGCCTTCCGCATCAGCCTGGAGCAGTCGCGCCACGTCAACGTGCTGTCCGACCTCAAGGCCCGCGACACCCTGGCGCGGATGCAGCGCCCGCCGGACACCGCGCTCGACCGCGCAGTCGCCTCCGAGATCGCGGTGCGCGACGGCGCCCGCGCCGTGATCCTGCCCACCGTGGCCGAAGTCGGCGGCCGGGTGCGGGTCAGCGCCGAGGTCATCGACCCGCAGTCGCAGACCACCGTCTACGCCGA
>JBKHXI010000228.1:0-7097 GCA_046566095.1 Gammaproteobacteria bacterium
GCCCTTGCGGTGCTGGATGTTGGCCCACTTGGAATGGCCGGCCATGGCGGAATCGGACTGCTCGGGACAAGCGCGCAATTATACGTACGTAGGAGCGGGCCTTGCCCGCGACCGCCCGCGACCGCCCGCGATCGCCCGGGACCGACCACGCGCGCCGCGACGGCGATCGCGCCTAAGAGGCGTTCCTACGATTCCGCCGCACCACCCCCACCGGCACCGCCATCGCGCCGGCCCCACGTACGTAGGAGCGGGCCTTGCCCGCGACCGCCCGCGATCGCCCGGGACCGACCAGCCGCGCCGCGACGGCGATCGCGCCCAAGGGGCGCTCCTACGGTTCATCGCGGCGGAAACGGCCGTCGTGCAGGAAGGCGACCACCTGCCTGGCGACCGCAGGCGAGACCAGCATGGTGCTGTGGCTGGCGGCCACCACCACGTGGTCGGCCAGGCCCTCCAGCCGGGTCTCGGCCACCGCCACGGTGCCGTCGCTGTCGCCGTCGAACCCGCCGAAGAACTGTCCCAGCCCCAGCGGCATGCGCCCGGCGATCATCCCCACCTCGGCCCGCCCGCGCCAGGGCCTGCAGCCGCATCGCAGCAGCTCGGCGCTGCCGCCCAGCGCCCGGCCGGCCCAGGCATGGCGCGCCAGGCCGCCGGCCGCGCCGCTGCCGCACAGCGGCGAGCCGAGGCAGACGACACGCCGTACCGGCAGGTCCGGCTCGCGCTCCAGCGCCTGCAGGGCGACCAGCCCGCCCAGGCTGTGGGCGACCACATGCGCCGGGCCTTCGCGCAGGCGCCGGCACAGGCGCCCGATCGCCGCCTCCGGCCCGCCCAGGACCGCGTGGTAGCCGAATATCTCCGGCTCGTAGCCGGCCGCCGCGAGCCTGCGCGCGAGCGGGCGCATGACCACGGCCGGCATCCACAATCCGTGCAGCAGCAGTACCCGGCGGATGTCGTTCGGCGTCTCCATGCCGCCGATTCTGCATGCGAACGGGACGCGCGGGGCGCGGCGCCTGGATTGCGGCGCCGACGGGGGTCCGAGCGCGGCGCGACCTGGCCTGGCTGCGGCCATCCCTTCTCGTGTCGCGCCGGGCGCAGCGAGGGGCCTGCTTCTGCGTAGGCATCGCCAAGGAAGCAGGTTCCTCGCTGCGCTCGGAACGACAGGAGAGGCGTGAGGCAGGTCAGGGGGCCGCGTCGCGGCGCAGGATGAACTCGCGGTCGCGGACGCGGCCGACCGGGAACTCGTACTCGCCCGCATGGACGAAGCCGTGGCGCGCGTAGAAGCGCTGCGCGCCGTGGTTCTCCGACCAGACGCCGATCCACAGCCTGCGCGGACCGTCGCGCAGCAGCCAGGCCAGGGCCTCGGCGAACAGGCGCCCGCCCCAGCCGCCGTTCTGGTGCGCGCGCAGCACGTACAGGCGCTTGAGCTCACCGTCGCCCGGGCGCACGTCCGGATGCGGCAGGCCGCAGGGGCCGGCGGCGGCGTGGCCGACCGGCGCGCCGCCGGCCTCCAGCAGCCAGACCGCGTAGTCCGGATGCGAGAGGATGGTGCGCTGGCGCTCGACCGCGTAGGCCTCGTCGAGGAAGGCGCGCAGGTCTCCGGGCGGGTACAGGTGGCCGAAGGTCTCGGTGAAGGTCTGTTCGGCCAGGCGCGAGAGCACGTCCGCGTCGTCAGGCGTGGCGCGGCGGATCGTCAGGGACTCGGCGGAGGCCATCTGGCAATTGTAGGGCCGCGCCGCATCGTGACCGTCATGCCTGTCGTCCCGAGCGCAGCGAGGGACCTGCTTCGGGAACGCGCGCGGAAAAAGCAGGTCCCTCGCTTCGCTCGGGACGACAGCAGGAAGCGGCCGTTTGCGTTCGGGAGCGCGGTCCCTGCTCAGGCCGCCGGCTTCGGGCGCACCGCCACGTGGACTTCGGCCAGCTGCGCCTCGTCGATCGGCGAGGGCGCGCCGGTCATCGGGCACTGCGCGGTGGTGGTCTTGGGGAAGGCGATCACGTCGCGGATCGAGTCGGTACCGGCCAGCAGCGCGGCGATCCGGTCGATGCCGAAGGCGATGCCGCCGTGCGGCGGCGCGCCGTACTTCAGCGCGTCGAGCAGGAAGCCGAACTTGGCGCGCTGCTCCTCGGCGCCGATGCCCAGCAGCTCGAACACCGCCGCCTGCATCTCCGGGCGATGGATGCGGATCGAGCCGCCGCCGATCTCGTTGCCGTTGAGCACCAGGTCGTAGCCGCGGCTGACCGCGGTGCGGGCGTTGGCGCGCAGGTCCGCGATGTCGTCGACCGCCGGTGCGGTGAACGGGTGGTGCAACGCGACGTAGCGGCCGGCCTCGTCGTCCCATTCGAACATCGGGAAGTCGGTGACCCACAGCGGCTTCCAGGCGTGCTGCACCAGGCCCAGGTCGCGGCCGAGCTTCAGCCGCACCGCGCCCATGAAGTCCGAGGCGACCGCGTACGGTCCGGCGCCGAACAGCAGCAGGTCGCCGGCCTGCGCGCCGGCGGCCGAGACGATGGCATCCACGGTGGCGTCGTCCAGGAACTTGGCGATCGGCGAGTTGACCCCGCCCGCGCCCTGCCCGGCCGTCTCGACCTTCATCCAGGCCAGGCCCTTGGCGCCGAACTTCGCCGCGTGCGCGGTCAGCTCGTCGATCTGCTTGCGGCTCAGCGAGGCCGCGCCCGGGGCGCGCAGCGCAACCACGCGCCCGCCTTCGGCCTCCGCCCAGTCGGCGAACACCTTGAACCCGCAGCCGCGCACCCGGTCCGCGACGTCCACCAGCTCCAGCCCGATGCGCAGGTCCGGCTTGTCCGAGCCGTAGCGGCGCATGGCTTCCGCGTACGTCATGCGCGCAAAAGGAGCACCCCCGCCCAGGTCCACCCCCAGCACTTCGTCGAAGACGTCGCGGATCATCGTCTCGACGGTGTCCTGCACCTCGCGTTCGTCCACCCAGGCGAATTCCATGTCCAGCTGGGTGAACTCCAGCTGGCGGTCGGCGCGCAGGGCCTCGTCGCGGAAGCAGCGCGCGATCTGGTAATAGCGGTCGAAGCCGGCCACCATCAGGATCTGCTTGAACAGCTGCGGGCTCTGCGGCAACGCGTAGAACTCGCCCGGGTGCATCCGCGCCGGCACCAGGAAGTCGCGCGCGCCCTCCGGGGTGGCCTTGGTCAGGATCGGGGTCTCGATGTCCTGGAAGCCGCGCGCGTCCAGCCAGCGGCGCAGCGCCTGCACCAGCTTCGTGCGGGTGCGCAGCTTGCGCTGCATGTCGGGCGTGCGCAGGTCCAGGTAGCGGTACTGCAGGCGGATGTCCTCGCCCGGGTTCTCGTGGGCGTGGAACGGCAGCGGCGCGGCCTTGTTGAGCAGCTCGATGCGGCGCGCGACCACCTCGACCTGGCCGGTCGCAAGCTTCGGGTTCGGCGCTTCGCGCCGGCGCACCACGCCGGTGACCCGCAGGCAGTCCTCGTAGCCGACGCCGGCCGCGGCCGCGCGCACGGCGGGGTTGCCGTCGACCCCGTGCTCCGGCTCGGCCACCACCTGCACGATGCCCTCGTGGTCGCGCAGGTCGATGAACACCAGGTGCCCGAGGTCGCGGGCGACGTCGGCCCAGCCGCACAGGGTGACGGTCTGGCCGACCAGGCCCTCGTCGATCAGGCCGCAGAAGTGGGTGCGCATGCGTGCTCCAGGGTCGGACGCCGCGCGCGGGCGGCGGCGATGGGCCGCCGCGGGCCGCCAAGGCGCCGGAAAGCCCATAGTTAAAGCCCGTTAGTCTACGTGACCGCCCGCTGTTCCTTCCCCCGCGACCGCCGTTCCTTCCCCCGCGACCGCTGTTTCTTCCCCCGCGACCACTGTTTCTTCCCCCGCGACCACTGTTTCTTCCCCCGCTTGCGGGGGAAGTGCCCGAAGGGCGATGGGGGTGCGTCCGATGGCTTCGGCCCTTCCGCGCGCCTGTGGCGCGCGCCTCCTCACCCCCCGCTTCGCGGGGGAGGGAGCGCAGCGCAAGCGGGAGCGCACGCGCCTGCGCACAGCATCCGTTCATCTTTGAGACGGTATTCACGGTCAAGCTGCTACACGCTTTCATCCCCCTGAACGTCCCCCGAAGGATCGCCATGAAACGACCGCTGCGCTGGCTGGCCTGCCTGTTCGTCCTGTTCCTGCCGCTGGCCGCAGCCGCGCAACAGCAGGGGCTGGAGATCGACATCGTCGGCGGCCATGCCTCGGCGCTGCCGATCGCGGTCGCGCCGATGCCGTACCAGGGCAGCGCCGGCGCGCCGGGGACCGACGTGGCGGCCGTGGTCACCGCCGACCTCAACCGCTCGGGCAAGTTCAACGCGATGCCGGCCGACCGCATCCGCCAGCTGTCGGCGCCCAAGCCGCCGCCGACCCGCGGCGCCGAGGTCGACTATCCGGTGTGGCGCGTGGCCGGCCAGGACTACCTGGTGGTGGGCCGGGTGCTGGACGCCGGCGCCGGCAGCTACCGGGTCGAGTACGAGCTGTTCGACGTCGCCCGCCAGCAGCGCCTGCTGGGCCTGGCGCTGACCGCGCCGGGCTCGGCGATGCGCGACGTCGCCCACCAGATCGCCGATGCGGTCTACGAGAAGATCCTCGGCGTGCGCGGCGCGTTCTGGACCCGGATCGCCTACGTCACCGCCAGCGGCGTGGGCCGCGACAGCCGCTACGCGCTGATGGTGGCCGACTCCGACGGCTGGAACCCGCAGACCGTGGTGCGCTCGGCCGAGCCGCTGATGTCGCCGGCCTGGAGCCCGGACGGGCGCCGGCTGGCCTACGTCAGCTTCGAGCGCGGCAACTCGGAGATCTACATCCAGGACATCGCCACCGGCGCGCGCGAGGCGGTGTCGAGCTTCCGCGGCATCAACGGCGCGCCGGCGTTCTCGCCGGACGGCCGGCGCCTGGCGCTGACCCTGTCCAAGGGCGGCAACCCCGACATCTACGTGATGGACCTGGGCAGCCGTTCGCTGCGCCAGCTGACCGACCATTACGGGATCGACACCGAGCCGACCTGGAGCGCCGACGGCGGCACCATCTACTTCACCTCCGACCGCGGCGGCCGCCCGCAGATCTACCAGGTGCCGGCCAACGGCGGCTCGGCCACCCGGGTCAGCTTCCAGGGCAGCTACAACGCCTCGCCCGACGTGTCCTACGACGGCAACCTGATCGCGACCGCGCAGGGTGCCGGCAACAACTACCGTATCGCGCTGCTCGACCGCAGCCTCGGCTCGCCGCGGTGGAGCACGCTGTCGCCGGGGTCGCTCGACGAGTCGCCGAGCTTCGCCCCGAACGCCAGCATGCTCCTGTACGCCGCGCGCGAGGGCCGGCGCGGCGTGCTGTACGCCGTGTCGGCCGACGGCCGGGTCCGGCAGCGTCTGGTACTGGCAGACGGCGACGTCCGCGAACCGGCCTGGGGACCCTACCGCCAGCCGCGCTGACGCCGCCTCCACGCACCACCCACCATCCTGAACCTTCCCTCAACCGAGGATCGACGATGAAGCCCACCACCCGAGTCCTGATGATCGCCGCCCTGTGCGCCACCGCCGTGGCCTGCTCCAAGCGCGTCCGCGAGGAGCCGCCGCCGCCGGCCAGCACCACCCCGCCGCCGGCCACCCAGCCGGTCGCTCCCCCGGGCGCCTACACCCCGGACGACCTGGACCGGGACGCCTGCCTGCAGACCCGCACGATCTACTTCGACTTCGACCAGGACGTGCTGCGGCCCGAGTTCCAGGCGGCGATGTCCTGCCACGCCAAGTACCTGCGCGACCGTCCGTCCTCGCGGATCACCCTGGAAGGCCATGCCGACGAGCGCGGCAGCCGCGAGTACAACCTCGGCCTGGGCGAGCGCCGTGGCAACTCGGTCTCGTCCGCGCTGCAGGCCAACGGCGGCTCCGGCAGCCAGCTGACGGTCGTCAGCTACGGCGAGGAGCGCCCGACCTGCACCGCCTCCAGCGAGGACTGCTGGGCGCGCAACCGCCGAGTCGAGATCGTCTACACCGCGCGCTGAGCGTGCAGTGGCACCCGCCGGGCCCCGCGAGGGGCCCGGTTCCATTTCGGGCCGGCGTGTTCCGCACCCGTGTCGAGGGCTGCGGCGGGGCGCGGGCCCAGCGCCGGCCGCGCCCGCCGACGTTTAGCGCGCCGCAAGCCGCCGCCTGTCCGCGCGTGCCATCCTTGCCGCTTCCGCAGCGCCCCGCGCCCGCCTCAAGGGACGACCGAAGATGAGCCCCTCCAACGCCCCCATGCCCCTGACCTCCCGCCACCGCCCGGCGCCGGCCGCGCGCCGGCGGCTGGCCCTGGCGCTCGCGCTGGCGGCCGCCTGTCTGGCACCGCCCGCGCTCGCGCAGCGCGCCAGCCTCGCCGACCGCATCGCGCTGCTCGAGCAGCAGGCCGCCGCCAGCCAGGGCAACGTCGAACTGCTCAACCAGATCGCCCAGCTGCGCACCGAGCTGCGCGACCTGCGCGCACAGATCGAGGAACTCCAGCGTGCCCAGGAACAGCAGGCGCAGTCCGCGCGCAGCCAGTACCTGGACCTGGACAGCCGCATCACCCGGCTGGAAGGCGGTACGCCGGCGGTCGCGGCCGGCGCGGGGGCCGTGCCGGCAGCGCCCGCCGCCTCCGCCGCCCCTGCGCCGGCGGACCGGCCGGGCGCCCTGGAACTCGACGAAGCGGCGCCGTCGGTCCACGGCGACGCCGGGCTGCTGGCGCGCGGCCAGGACGAGCGCGAGGACTACCTGGCCGCGTTCGAACTGCTCAAGTCCGGCGACTACGTGGCCTCGGCCCGCGCCTTCCAGCAGTTCCTGCAGCTGTACCCGGCCGGTACCCACGCCCCGAACGCGCTGTACTGGCTGGGCGAGAGCTATTACGTGACCCAGAACTACCCGCTTGCCGGCGCGCAGTTCCGGACCCTGCTCGACCGCTACCCGACCCACGACAAGGCGCCCGGCGCGCTGCTCAAGCTGGGCCTGTCGCAGTACGGCGAGCAGCGGCTGGACGCGGCCGAGGCGACGCTGCTCGAGGTCGTCGCGCGCTACCCGGGAACCGACGCGGCGCGCATCGCCGAGGACCGCCTGCGCGCGATCGGCCTGACCGGCATGCGCTAGCGTCC
>JBKHXI010000229.1:0-7827 GCA_046566095.1 Gammaproteobacteria bacterium
CCTGCCTCCCGAATGCCCGCCTCCTCCGGCACAACTCGTCCCTCCCTGCAACCCCGCATCCGATGAGCAAGCAATACGACCGCGCCTACTTCGACCGCTGGTACCGCCGCGAGGGCATCGGCGGCGCGCGCCGGCTGGCGCGCAAGGTGGCGCTGGCGGTGGCGACCGCCGAATACCACCTGGAGCGCCCGCTGCGCAGCGTGCTGGACGTGGGCTGCGGCGAGGGTGCCTGGCGCGCGCCGCTGCTCAAGCTGCGCCCGAAGCTGCGATACCTCGGGTTCGATTCCAGCCAGTACGCGATCGCCCGCTTCGGCGCGCGCCGCGGCCTGCACCTGGCACGGTTCGCGCAGTTCCAGGACCTGCGTCCCTGCCCGCCGGTCGACCTGCTGGTGTGCAGCGACGTCCTGCATTACCTGCCGGCCCGCGAAATCGACCGCGGCCTGCCCGGCCTGGCCGAGCTGTGCGGCGGCATCGCCTTCCTGGAAACCTTCGCCCGCGAGGACCGCGTCATCGGCGACGACCACGGCTTCATCGCCCGCCCCGCCCGCTTCTACCGCCGGCGCTTCGAAGCTGCCGGCTTCCGCGCCCTGGGCTCGCACTGCTGGCTCGGCCCGGCGCTGGCCGGCTCGGCCACGCGCCTCGAGCTGCCTGCCTGAGCGCACCGGCCCCGGGGCCGGCCGTGTGACGGCGCTTCACCCTCTGCCCCATCCGATGCGGTATGTTGCAACGCACCATCCCCTGCCCGGCAGCGCATGTTCCTCTACCAGTTCCATGAATTCGGCCGCGCCTTCCTCGCGCCCTTCAGCTATTGGGCCGAGGCCAACGCCCGCGCCTTCTCCGCACCTGGCAGCTGGCTGTCCGCGCTGCCCGGTGCCGAGCGCGTGGCGGCGGCCAACGAGCTGTTCCACCGGGTCGGGAAGGATTACGAGAAGCCGGAGTTCGGCATCCACCACGTGGAGATCGGCGGCGAGCGCCACCCGGTGGTGGAACAGGAAGTCGACGCCACCGCCTTCTGCCGGCTGCTGCGCTTCAAGCGCTACACCGACCAGGCCGACAGCATCGGCGAACTGCGCGGACAGCCCAGCGTGCTGATCGTGGCTCCGCTTTCGGGCCACCACGCCACCCTGCTGCGCGACACCGTGCGCACCATGCTGGCCGACCACAAGGTCTACATCACCGACTGGGTGGACGCGCGCATGGTGCCGCGCGAGGCCGGCGCGTTCACCCTGGACGACTACGTGCGCACCGTCGAGCGCTTCATCCGCGCGATCGGCGCAACGGTCGACATGCGCCGCCTGCACGTGGTCAGCGTCTGCCAGCCGACGGTACCGGTGCTGGCCGCGGTGTCGCTGATGGCCGCGCGCGGCGAGCCGGTGCCGCGCTCGCTGGTGATGATGGGCGGGCCGATCGACCCGCGCGAATCGCCGACCGCGGTCAACAACCTCGCCACCCAGAAGCCGCTGTGGTGGTTCGAGCACAGCCTGATCCACGAGGTGCCGGCGAACTACCCCGGCCGCGGCCGGCGCGTGTACCCGGGCTTCCTGCAGCACGCCGGCTTCATGGCCATGAACCCCGAGCGCCACTTCATGTCGCACTGGGATTTCTACCAGGACCTGGTCAAGGGCGACCTGGACGACGCCGAGTCGCACCGCCGCTTCTACGACGAGTACAACGCGGTGCTCGACATGCCGGCCGAGTACTACCTGGACACGGTCCGCATCGTGTTCCAGGAATTCCTGCTGCCGCGCGGGCTGTGGGAGGTCGACGGCGAGCGGGTGCGGCCGGAGGCGATCGCCGGCACCGCGCTGATGACCATCGAGGGCGAACTGGACGACATCTCCGGCGAAGGCCAGACCCGCGCCGCGCACGCGCTGTGCAGCGGCGTCGCCGACGGCGAACGCGCCCACTACACCGTGCCGGGCGCCGGCCACTACGGCATCTTCAGCGGCCGCCGCTGGCGCACCCAGGTCTACCCGAAAGTGCGCGACTTCATCGCCTCCCGCGCCTGACCGGGCCACAGTCGCCGCCGCCGGGCCCCGATTTGGCCCGCCCCGCCGGTTCGGCCACAATCGCCACGAGCGGGCGCCGCCCGCAACCGGAGACGCCCGTGGCCCGCCGACCCCGACCTTCCCTGCCCGCCACCCTGCTGGCGCTGGCCGCGGCCCTGGCGGCGGCGGGCGCCACGGCGCAGCCGCCCGAGGCCAGGCCGCGCACCATGGGCGAGATCCTCGAGGCCTCGGCGCCCGCGGACTGGCGCGCGCTCGACCCCGAGCACACCCTGTACCTGGAGCTGGACGCCGGCCGCGTGGTGATCGAGCTGGCCCCGCGCTTCGCCCCCGCGCACGTGGCCAACATCCGTACCCTGGCGCGCGAGGGCTACTGGGACGGCCTGACGATCTACCGCGCGCAGGACAACTTCGTGGTCCAGTTCGGCGACGCCGAAGAGGACCCGCAGGCGCGCCGGCCGCTGGGCAGCGCCCTGGCGAAACTGCCGGCCGAATTCACCACCGGCGCCTCGCAGCTGCCCTTCACCCGCCTGCCCGACGTCGACGGCTGGGCGCCGCAGGTGGGCTTCAGCGACGGCTTCCCGGCGGCGCGCGACCCGGAAACCGCGCAGGCCTGGCTCGCGCACTGCTACGCGGCGGTGGGCGCCGGCCGCGACATGGCCGCCGACTCGAGCAACGGCACCGAGCTGTACGTGGTCATCGGCCAGTCGCCGCGCCAGCTCGACCGCAACATCACCCTGGTCGGCCGCGTGGTGAAGGGCATCGAACACCTGTCGACCCTGCCGCGCGGCGGCGGCCCGCTCGGCTTCTACGGGGACCCGGCGCAGCGCACCCCGATCCGGGCGATCCGCCTGGCTTCGACCCTGCCCCCCGGCGAACGCGAGCGCCTGGAGGTGCTGCGCACCGACACGCCGCTGTTCGCGGCGCTGGTGGAATCGCGCCGCAACCGGCGCGACGACTGGTACCTGCGCCCGGCCGGCCACATCGACCTGTGCAACGTACCGCAACCGGTGCGCGAGCGGCCGGTCACGGATCGGCCCGCGGCCGCCGCCGGCGCGCCGTAACGGGGCCTTCGTCACGCCACATTGGCCCGCACCCGCCTAGGCTGAACGCGCCCCCCGATCATCCGGATCCCAACATGCCCACACTGCGCTTGCGCATCACCGGCGACGAGGACCAGACCCGTAGCTTCATGAACCTGCTGCAGAGCCTGGACGGCATCGAGCACGTCGAGGAGGTGTCCGACCTGATGCCGCACCTGGACGACGCCGATTCCAGCTCCGCCGGGCTGAGCGACGTCGCCGGTCCGGACATGCACGCGATCGAGGTCGAGGCCCCGAATCCGGCCACCGCCCGCAAGGTGCGGCAGGCGGCCGAGGCGCTGGCCTTCGACATGGACCTGCTGGTGGAGTTCGAGGAAGCCGAAGACTGAAAGCCCGCCGCGCCGTCCAGCCGCCGGCCGCCACGGGAGCCGGCAGCCCATGGACCGCGCCGCTCACGACAGGGGAAGCGTGACGGCACGACGATGCGATCCGACGACCGAACGCTGTCCGGCGACACGCCCACGCCCGGCCCGGAACTGGCCGCGGCGCTGCTGCGGGCGACCGCGCCGGCGCAGGTCGCGCGCGCGCTGCTCGACGCCGGCCCGCTGCCCGCGAGCAGCCGCGTGCTCTGGTCGAGCCAGTGGCCACGCGCGCTGGAGAGCCTGCCGCCGGGCCTGGACGACGAACAGCGCGGCGCGCTTCTCGATGCCGTCGCCAGCGCGCGCAGCGGCCTGACCGGCGCCGGCGACGCGATCCGCATCCTGCACGACGACGGCGACGCGCAGGTCGCGGTCCTGCACTGCCCGGGCGGCGCGCCGGCGCGCGCCGACGCCGACCTGGCCGCGGCCGGCCTGCGCATGTCCGAGACGCTGGTCCTGCGCGACCTGCGCTCCACCATCGCCCGCCTGGAGCAGACCGAGCGCCTGCAGCGGGCGCTGTACGCGATCGCCGACCTCGCCGGCTCCGGCCTGGACATGCAGGACATGCTGTGCGCCCTGCACCGCATCGTCGCGGAACTGATGTACGCGGAGAACTTCTACATCGCCCTGTACGACGCGGCCAGCGACAGCCTGCGCTTCCTGTACTTCGTCGACCTGGTCGACGAGGCGGCCCCCGGCCACGACGAGGTGATCCCGATGGCGCGGATCGAACGCGGCCTGAGCTGGCACCTGGTGCGCGGGCGCAAGCCGCTGATGGGCTCGATGCACGAGCTGGCCTCCCAGGTCGACGGCCCGCTGCTGCTGCACGGCGCCGACAGCCTGGACTGGCTGGGGGTGCCGATGATCCGCGACGGCGAGGTCCGCGGCATCGTGGTGGTGCAGAGCTACGAGGAGGGGCGGCGCTACACTCGCGCGGAGATGTCGTTGCTGGCCTTCGTGGCCGAGCACATCCTCACCGCGCTCGAACGCCGCCAGGGCCGCGAAGAGCTGGAGCAGCGCGTGCGCGAGCGCACCGCGCGGCTGGCGGAGGCCAACCGCGAGCTGCGGCGCGAGGTCGCCGAGCGCGAACGCAGCGAACGCCTGCAGGCCGCGCTGTACCGGATTGCCGCGATCGCCGGCAGCGAGGGCAGCTCCGAGCGCTTCTACCGCGAGGTGCACGCCAGCGTGGCCCATCTACTGTACGCGCGCAACTTCTACATCGCCCTGGTCTCCGACGACGGCCGCATGGTCTCGTTCCCGTACGCGGCGGATCAGCACGAACGCGACTGGAGCCCGCGCGCCTACGGCCGCGGCCTGACCGAATACGTGCTGCGCACCAACCAGCCGCAGCTGGTCGACGCGGAGCGCGCCCGGCAGCTGCACGAGGCGGGCGAGATCGAGGTCGGGATGATGGGCACCCCGACCCAGGCTTGGCTGGGCGTGCCGCTGCCCGGGGAGGACGGGCCGATGGGCGTGATCGCGGTCCAGAACTACGAGAGCGGCCAGGGCTACAACGAGGGCGACGTCGAACTGTTGACCTTCGCCGCGTCGCAGATCGCCAACAGCCTGCTGCGCCGCCGCAGCGCGGAACTGCTGCGGCGCGCCAACGCCGAGCTCGAGCGGCGGGTGGAGGTGCGGACCGCCGAGCTGCGCCAGCAGATCGCGGTGCGCGAGCGGATCGAGGCGCAGCTCAAGCACCAGGTCATGCACGACGCCCTGACCGGCCTGCCCAACCGCACCTACCTGCGCGACCGGATCGAACGCGCCCTGGCGCGCATGCGCCGCGATCCGGGCCAGGGCTTCGGCCTGCTGTACGTGGACGTGGACCGCTTCAAGCTCCTCAACGACAGCCTCGGCCACCTGGCCGGGGACGCGGTGCTCGGCGAGTTCGCGGCGCGGCTGGCGTCGTGCGTGCGCGAACCCGACGTGGTGGCACGGCTGGCCGGCGACGAGTTCGCGATCCTGCTGGAGAACGTGCAGATGCCCGAGACCGCCAGCAAGGTCGCGCAGCGGGTGATGCAGGCGATGACCTCGCCGTTCTCGATCGGCGACCGCGAACTGCAGGTCGGCACCAGCATCGGCATCGCCATCGTGGACGCGCGCTACACCAGCGCCGACCAAATCCTGCACGACGCGGACCTGGCCCTGTACCGCGCCAAGGAGGCGGGGCGCGGGCGCTTCGAGATGTTCGACGAACACATGCAGCACAGCGCGATGGACGCGCTGGAACTGGAGCAGGGCCTGCGCCGCGCGCTGGCCCGGGTGGAGTTCGAACCCTGGCTGCAGCCGCTGGTGCGGATGGGCGACGGCCAGGTGGTGGGCTACGAGGCGTTGCTGCGCTGGCGGCACCCGGAGCGCGGCCTGCTCGGGCCGGCCGACTTCCTGCGCGTGGCCGAGGACAGCGGCCTGATCGAGGACATCGACTGGCAGGCCTACCGGCTGGCCATGGACCAGGCGCGCGACCTGGTGGCGGGGAACCGGTGCCTGAGCCTCAACGTCTCCCCGCGGATGTTCCGCCACCGCGGCTTCGACGAGCGCCTGCTGGCGCTGGCGCGCGATGCCGGCTTCGATCCGGCCCGGCTGCGGTTGGAGGTGACCGAGGGCATGCTGCTGCGCGATCCCGAGCGCGTGATCGCCACCCTGCAGCGGCTCAAGGCGGCCGGCGTCGATGCCGCCCTGGACGACTTCGGCACCGGCTATTCGTCGCTCGGCCACGTCCACCGCTTCCCGCTCAAGGCGATCAAGATCGACCGCAGCTTCGTCGCGCCGCTGGCCGACGGCGGCGACGCGCCACGCAGCGCCGCGGTGATCGACGCGATCCTGGCCCTGGGGCGCGCACTCGACATCGAGATCGTCGCCGAGGGCATCGAGACGCCGGCGCAGCGCGAGGCGCTGCTGCGCATGGGCTGCGAATTCGGGCAGGGCTACCTGTTCGGCCGTCCGCAGCCGGCCGCGCACTGGCGCGGACTGGCCAGCGGCTGAACCGGGGCGCGGCCCGCGACCACGCCCGCCCGGATGTCCCGTCGGCGCCCGCAGCCTGCCGCCGTCGCAGCTCCCGTCCGATGCCTGCGCGAGGGGCCCAGTCCGACCCCGCCGTGCACGCAGCGCCCGTCACCGCGCGTTGGCGCAGTCGGCGCGACACTGCGCGCCCCCGCCGCATGCCGTCCGGACCGCCATGGCAGCCACCCGCAAGACCACCCCGCGCAAGCTCCCGCGCAAGCAAGCGCCGCAGACTCAGCGCAAGCAGCCCGGCAGGCAGTCGCGCATGCACCCCGAGCCGCTGACCATCCGCGACGACTACGCCGGCAGCGGCAAGCTGCGCGGCAAGGTCGCGCTGGTCACCGGCGGCGACAGCGGCATCGGCCGCGCGGTCGCGGTGCACTTCGCGCGCGAAGGCGCGGACGTGGCCATCGCCTACCTGTCCGAGGACAAGGACGCGCAGGAGACCAGGCGCCTGGTCGAGGCCGAGGGCCGTGCCTGCCTGCTGCTGCGCGGCGACCTCAAGCGCCCGGCGCACTGCGCCAGGGTGGTCGAGCGTACCGCCAGGGGCCTGGGCCGGCTCGACGTGCTGGTGAACAACCACGCCATGCAGTTCCCGGTCGACGAACCGGAGGAACTGACCCCGGCGCAGGTGCGCACCACCTTCGAGACCAACGTGTTCTCCTACATCCACCTGTGCGCCGCGGCGGTCCGGCACCTGGAGGACGGCGGCTGCATCATCAATACGGGCTCGGTGACCGGCACGCGCGGCCACGAGACCCTGATCGACTACGCCGCCACCAAGGGCGCGATCCAGGCCCTGACCTTCTCGCTGGCCCAGCAGCTGGCCGACCGCGGCATCCGCGTGAACGCGGTCGCGCCCGGCCCGATCTGGACTCCGCTGATCCCCGCCAGCTTCGACCGGAAAAAGGTGGCGAAATTCGGCGGCAATACCCTGATGAAGCGCGCCGGCCAGCCGGCGGAAGTCGCACCGGCCTACGTGTTCCTCGCCTCGGCCGACGCCAGCTACGTCACCGGCCAGATCATCCACGTCAACGGCGGCGGCCACATCTCCGCCTGAGCCACCCCCTTCCGTAGGAACGCCCCTCGGGCGCGATCCGGACGATGCACGGCTCGCCGCCATCGCGGGCAAAGCCCGCTCCTACGGCCCAACGCCTCACCGAAACCCGTAGGAGCGCCCCTTGGGCGCGATCCCCCGCAATGTTCGGCCACCTCATCGCGGGCAAGGCCCGCGCCTGTGAAGCGGCGGTCGCGTTACCGCGCCGCGCGCTGGCTGAAGGCGACGCTGCCCAGGATCAGCGCCCCGGCCACGGCCATCGGCACGGTCAGCGGCTCGTCCAGCAGCCACCAGGCCCAGCC
>JBKHXI010000230.1:0-2896 GCA_046566095.1 Gammaproteobacteria bacterium
GCCGAGCCTGCGGATGTCGCTGCCGGAGGACATCGCCGCGCTGGCCGTGTTCCTGTGCCGGCGCGAGGCCCACAACCTGACCGGCGCGGCGCTGCCGGTGGACGGCGGCTGGACTGCGCAGTAGCCGTGCCGCCGCCATGCCCGCGCTGCTGATCGCCGACGACCACCCGCTGTTCCGCGCCGCGCTGCGCGGCGCCGCGGCCGACGCGGTCGCCGACCTCGTCGTGCACGAGGCCGACTCGCTGGACGGGGTGCTGGCGCTGCTCGAGGCCGAACCGGACATCGACCTGGTCCTGCTGGACCTGCACATGCCCGGCAACCACGGCCTGGCCGGTCTCGCGGCGGTCCGCGCCCAGCACCCGGCGGTGGCGGTGGTGGTGGTCTCCGCGAACGACGACCCGAAGGTGGTCCGCCGCGCCCTCGACCATGGCGCCGCCGGCTACCTGCCCAAGAGCACCGGCCTGGCCGAACTGCGCGGGGCGATCCGCAGCGTTCTGGCCTGCGAGCAGTGGTTGCCGACGGCGCTTCGCGGCGCGGTCGCACGCACCCGCAGCAATGCCGGGGACAGCGACCTGGCCGCGCGCCTGGCCAGCCTGTCCCCGCAGCAGTTCCGGGTGCTGCGGCTGGTCGCCGAGGGACTGCTCAACAAGCAGATCGCCGACCGGCTGCAGGTCCAGGAGCGGACCGTCAAGGCCCACCTGACCGCGATCTTCGAACGCCTGGGCGTCCGCAACCGCACCCAGGCCGGCGTGATCCTGCGCGAGCTGGAACTCAGCGACCCCGCACGTCAGCTCGGCGACTGAGCGCGGCGGCGCAGCACCCGGTCGAGCACCGACTTGAGCGCCAGCGGCTTGAGCGGCTTGAGCAGCAGGGGCAGTCCGGCCGCGGCCACGGCGTCACGGACCGCCGCGGTGCGGTCGGCGCTCAGCACCACGCAGGGCGCGGCGCCGAACCGCGCGCGCAGCCGTGCATGCAGCGCCACCCCGGTATCGCCCGCGTCCAGGTGGTAGTCCAGCAGCCACAGTCCGACCGGATCGGACTGCAGCAGGCGTTCGGCCCCGGGGCCGTCGCCGGCAGTGCGCACGCGACAGCCCCAGGCCGACAGCAGCGCGGCCAGCGCCTGGCGCGCGGGCTCGGCATTGTCGACCACCAGCACCTCCAGCCCCTGCAACCCTGCGCCTGAGATGGTCGCCTCCGGCACCGCCCGCGCCAACGGCTCGGCCCGCGGGACCCGCACCGAGAACACAGAGCCGCGGCCCGGCTCGCTGCGCAGGGCGAGCGGCACGTCGAGCAGGTCGCAGATCCGGCGCGCGATCGCCAGGCCCAAGCCGAGTCCCTGCCCGGCGGCGCCGGGTCCGCGCCGGAACTCCTCGAACACCCGTACCTGTTCCTCGGCTGAGATCCCGGGGCCGGTGTCGTGCACCTCGATCCGCAGCTCCCTGCCCTCGCGCCGGGCACCGACCAGCACCTCGCCGCCGCCGGCATAACGCACCGCATTGGCCAGGAAGTTCTGCAGCACCCGCCGCAGCAACTGCGGGTCGGTCCGGACCCAGGCCGCGCTGGGCAGGCAACGCAGGCGCACGCCATGCGCCATGGCCAGCGCGCGGAACTCCGAGACCAGCGGATCGAGCACCTCCGCCAGCGGCACTGGACGCGGCTCCGGAACCAGTCCGCCCGCTTCCAGCCGCGACATGTCCAGCAGCGCCCCAAGCAGGTCGCTGGTCGAGTCCAGGGCGCCGCGCAACTCGGCGACCGCATCCGCCTGCGTCGAACCGCGCAGCTGCTCGGCCAGCGCGTCGGCGAACAGCTGCGCGGCGTGCAGCGGCTGCATCAGGTCGTGGCCGATCGCCGCCAGGAAGCGGCTCTTGGCCTCGTTCGCCTGCTCGGCCTCGCGCTTGGCCAGTTCCAGCAGCCCGGTGCGCTCGGCCACGCGCTGTTCCAGGGTCTGCTTGGACTGCAGCAGCGCGGCCTCGGTGCGTCGGAATGCGGTCACGTCGGTGAAGGTCGCGACGAAGCCTCCGCCAGGCATCGGGTTGCCGCGGATCTCGATGATCGCGTCGTCGCCGTCCGGCATCGGAAGTACCCGTTCGGACAGGTGCGCGGTGCCGGCGCGCATGAAGGCCATGCGGCGCGCGAGCGCCTGTTCGAGATCCTGGGGCCGGCCCGCGGACGGCAAGCGCGCGAGCGCCCAGCGTGCGAGGTCGGCGACCGGCCGGCCGACCTGCAGCAGTTCGTCGGGGAAGCCGAACAGTTCCGCGTAGCGCCGGTTCCAGGCCACCAGCCGCAACCGCGCGTCGACCACGCTGATGCCCTGGCTCATGTTTTCCAGCGCGGCTTCCAGCAGGCGCTGGTTGAAGCGCAGGTCCTCGCGCGCCTCGTCCACGATCGTGGCCACGGTCTCCAGGTCGGCGCCGACCTCGCGCCGCGCCGCATCCAGCAGCAGGCGCGCCGAGGCGCTGCCGAGCACCGCCGCCAGTTCCCGTTCCACCCGCGCCTGCAAGCGCGGCGGCACCGGCCCGGCCTCCGGCGCCTCGGACAGCAGCTCCGCCAGCCGCCGTTCGGGCAGGAAACGGCGGCCGGCGTTGCGCAGGGTGCGCGTGTCGAAGCCCCCGGCCGGGGCGTCGCGCCGTCCCGGCCACCACAGGGCCACGGCGAAGGTGGCCAGGGTGCCCGCCACCAGGCTGGCGCCGACCGCGCGCCCGAGCCGGCTCCACCCGGTCAGGCCGAACAGCGCGTCGGGCGCCAGCAGCGACAGCCCGAACGGGCCGGCCTGCAGCCAGCCGGGCGACAACGCCGCCGCCTGCAGCAGCAAGGGCACCAGCAGCGCCCAGCTCCAGACCGCGAAGCCTGCGACAAGCCCCGCGACCACCGCCCGCGGCGGCGTCTCCGGCCGCCA
>JBKHXI010000231.1:0-6804 GCA_046566095.1 Gammaproteobacteria bacterium
TGGTGGGCTTCACCATGGCGATGTTCCTGTTCGAGCGGATCCGCCCGGACGTGGTGGCCCTGGTGGTGCTGGTGCTGCTGGGCCTGACCGGGGTGGTGGCGCCCGAGGACCTGTTCGGCGGCTTCTCGGGCAACGCGGTGATCAGCGTGATGGCGACCATGATCCTGGGCGCCGGCCTGGACCGCACCGGCGCGCTCAACCGCCTGGCCGGCTGGCTGCTGCGGCGCGCGCACGGCGTGGAGCAGCGGCTGCTGCTGCTGACCTCGGCGGTGGCCGGCCTGAACTCCTCGATCATGCAGAACCCGTCGGTCATGGCGCTGTACCTGCCGGTGGCCTCGCGGCTGAGTTCGCGTACCGGCATCCCGCTGTCGCGGATCCTGCTGCCGGTGGCGATCGCGGTCGTGATGGGCGGCGGCCTGACCATGGTCGGCAACTCGCCGCTGATCCTGCTCAACGACCTGCTGGTCTCGGCCAACGCCAACCTGCCCTCGGGCGTGGCCACGCTCGAGCCGCTGCGCATGTTCGCGCCGCTGCCGATCGGCCTGGCGCTGCTGGGCGCGGCGCTGCTGTACTTCCACTTCTTCGGCGACCGGCTGCTGCGCGAGGAGAGCGACAAGGGCGTCACCCCGGCGCGCACCCAGAGCTACTTCGCCCAGGCCTACGGCATCGACGGAGACGTGTTCGAGCTGACCGTCACCGCCGACAGCCCGCTGGTGGGCATGTCGGTCGGCGAGGCCGAGGCCCTGCACCGCGCGCCGCTGCTGCTGGCGCTCAAGAGCGGCAACGAGTCGCGGCTGGCGCCGCCGGCCGACGCCAGGATCTGGGTCGGCAGCGTGCTCGGGGCGATGGGCCCGCGCCAGCAGGTGGCCGATTTCGCCCAGAACAACTTCCTGCGCCTGTCCTCGCGCCTGCGCAACTTCGGCGACCTGTTCAACCCCAGCCGCGCCGGCATCTCCGAGGCGGTGGTGCCGCCGACCTCGCGCTTCATCGGCAAGACCGCCGGCGACCTGCAGCTGCGCAAGCAGCGCGGCATCAGCCTGCTGGCGATCAACCGCGACAAGCAGGTGATCCGCGAGGACGTGCGCAACGTGGCGCTGCGCGCCGGCGACATGCTGGTGCTGCACAGCATCTGGACCGACCTGGCCGACGCGGCCAAGGGCAAGGACCTGGTGGTGGTCACCGACTACCCCAAGGGCGAACAGCGGCCGCACAAGTTCAAGATCGCCATGGCGATCTTCGCCATCACCATCGCCCTGGCGATGAGCACCGACCTGCCGGTGTCGGTGGCGCTGATGACCGGCGTCGCCGGCATGCTGGTGGCCGGGGTGCTGCAGATCGACGAGGCCTACTCGGCCATCAACTGGAAGACGGTGTTCCTGATGGCCTGCCTGATCCCGCTGGGCTGGGCGATGGACACCAGCGGCGCCGCAGCCTGGGTGGCCGGGCACACCCTCGACCGGCTGCCGGAGGGCCTGCCGATCTGGGCGATCGAGGTCGCGCTGGCGCTGCTGACCGCGGCCTTCTCGCTGGTGATCAGCCACGTCGGGGCGACCATCGTGATGGTGCCGATGGCGATCAACCTGGCGCTGGCCGCCGGCGGAGACCCGACCTCGTTCGCGCTGATCGTGGCGCTGTCGGCCTCCAACAACTTCATGACCGCGTCCAACCCGGTGATGTCGATGATCACCGGCCCGGCCCACTACCGCGGCGCCGACCTGTGGCGGGTGGGCGGGCCGCTGGCCCTGGTCTATACCGTGATCGTAGTGCTGGCGGTCAACCTGCTGTTCTGAGCCGGCAGACGGGCGCGCCGGGTTGCGTACCGGTCTCGCGCCGACCGTCCCGATCGCGTCCGATCGCCCCGATCGCGCCCAAGGGGCGCTCCTACGGGTTTGCGTAGGAGCGGGCCTTGCCCGCGATGGGGCGCCGGTGCCGGCGCGCGCGGGAACGGCGGGCCGGCTCCGGCCACGGGCCGCGCCGCGGACGTGGTGGGCCCCGGGGCGGGTTCAGGCGTGGGGCGGGCGTTGCGGCCGCTGGGACGTGGCCAGCCAGACGGCGCCGTCGCGCACCTGCACCGCGACCGCGCGCAGCGACGCGCCGATGCACGGACCGGCCACGCAGCGGCCCTGCCCGAGCTCGAAGGTGGCGCCGTGCACCGCGCACACCAGCTCCCCGCCCGGGGCGCGCAGGAAGCGTCCCGGCGCCCAGTCCAGGCGGCGGCCGGCATGCGGGCAGATGTTGAGCCAGGCCCGCACCGCATCGCCCTGGCGCAGCAGGATCAGGGGTTCGGCCTCGCCGTCGACCAAGCCGTCGCGGCCGTGCGGTTCCCCGTCCGGCAGGTCCGCCAGCCGCGCCAGCGCGCCGGCGGGCAGGGGTTCGGCCGTTGCCGCGGCGGTCTGCTGTGCGTCTTCGCTTAACGGTTTGCTCACACCTTCACCTGTTCTTCACCCGATACTGGCGGTTCGGCCGCGCGCATCGAGTCTGGCATGCCCGCGGCCTTCGCCGCCTCCCCGAACCCTGTCCCCGTTTCCGCCATGTCCCTGCACGCCTTCGGTTTCGATTCCACCCGCCTGCATGCGCTGTTCGCGCCGCGCAAGCCGCGCCATCCGCTGCTGCGCGGGCTGGCCGGGCTGCTCGGACTGGCTCTGCTGGCGCTGCTGGTGGTCGCCGGCGTCCTGGTCGGGGCCGCCATGCTGGCCGCCGGACTGCTGCTGCGGCCGTGGAGGCGGCGCGCCCGGCCGCTGGCGCGCGCGCGGCGCCGGGACGCGATGGACGCCGAATACCGCGTGATCGAGCGCGGCGGCCTGCCGCACCCGAACTGAGCCGCGCGGCGCGCGGCGGGCCGCTAGACTGCGGCCCCTGGTTTCCCCGGCCCGCCCCATGACCGACGCCACCGCGCGCTTCGCCATCCCCGCCCCGCCCCGTCCCTGCCTGCCGCTCGCCGGCGACGACGTCCTGTTCCCGGTGCGCCGGGTGTACTGCGTCGGCCGCAACTTCGCCGACCACGCGCGCGAGATGGGCGCGGCGGTGCCCGCGGCCGCCGACCGCGGCCGGCCGGTGTTCTTCCTCAAGCCGGCCGACGCGCTGGTGCCCGGCGGCGGCGACATTCCCTACCCGCCCGGCACCCGCGACCTGCACCACGAGGTCGAGCTGGTGGTCGCGCTGGGCAGGGATGCGCCCGCCGGCGTGCTCGAGCCCCGCGACGCACAGGCTCTGGTGTTCGGCTACGGCATCGGCCTGGACCTGACCCGGCGCGACCTGCAGGCGCAGGCCAAGGCCAAGGGGCTGCCCTGGGACACCGGCAAGAGCTTCGACCATGCCGCGCCGGCAAGCGCGCTGCTGCCGGCACGCGCGGTCGGCGCGCTCGGGCCGAGGACGCTGTCGCTGGAAGTCGGCGGCCAGCTGCGCCAGCGCGCCCGCCTGGACGACATGATCTGGAGCGTGCCCGAGATCCTGCACGAGCTCTCGCGCCTGTACGCGCTGCGCGCGGGCGACCTGGTGTTCATGGGCACGCCGGCCGGGGTCGGCCCGCTGCAGCCGGGCGACGCCTTCCGCGCCACGCTCGACGAGCTGCTGGAGCTGCGCGGCCGCATCGTGCAGCACGGCTGAGCGCAGCGGCAAGCCGCCGGCGGCGGCGCGCATCCACGGCCACGGCCGTGACCGCGGGCACGGGGGCCGGCGCGGCGGCGCTGCTAAGCTGCGGCGTTCCACCGCCAGGGATTTCCCACGATGCGATTCGCGCCCTTCGCCCCCCTCCTCGTCCTGCTGTTCGCCGGCGCCGCCCCGCCGGCGGCCGCGCACCCGGGCCACCACGAGGAACCGGCGCCGGCCACGACGCGGATCCCGGACGAAGCGCTGGCGATGGCGCCGCGGTTGCGGGAAGCGGCGCTGGCCAGCGACCTGGCCTACCGCATCACCGAATCGTTGACCACCGAGGTGGGGCCGCGGCTGGCCGGCAGCGAGGCCGACGCGCGCGCGGTCGCGTGGGCGGTGGCCAAATTCGAGGCGCTGGGCTTCGACAAGGTCTGGACCGAGCCGGTGACCTTCCCGAAGTGGGTGCGCCGCAGCGAGTCGGCGCGGGTGCTCGGCGACCATGCCCAGCCGCTGGCGGTCACCGCGCTGGGCGGCAGCCCCGGCGGCTCGGTCGAAGGCGAAGTGGTGCGTTTCGCCGACCTGGCGGCGCTGGAGGCCGCACCCGCCGGTTCGCTCGCCGGCAAGATCGCCTTCGTCGACTACCGCATGCAGCGCGCGCGCGACGGCAGCGGCTATGGCCCCGCCTCGCGGGTGCGCTCGCGCGGCCCCTCGGCGGCGATCCGCGCCGGTGCGGCCGCCTACGTGATGCGCTCGGCCGGCACCGACATGCACCGCAACCCGCACACCGGCAACACCCGCTTCGACGAGGGCCTGCAGCCGATTCCCGCCGCCGCGCTGTCGCTGCCCGACGCCGACCAGCTCGGCCGCCTGCTGGCGCTGGGCAAGCCGATCCGGATCGCGCTCGAGATCGACGCCGGCTTCGAGGGCGAGGCGACCTCGCACAACGTGATCGGCGAGATCACCGGCGCACGCTTGCCGGACGAAGTGGTGCTGCTGGCCTCGCACCTGGATTCCTGGGACCTGGGGACCGGAGCGATCGACGACGCCGCCGGGGTCGGCATCACCATGGCCGCGGCGCGCATCGTCGGCGACCAGCCGCGGCGCCCGGCGCGCAGCATCCGCGTGGTCGCCTTCGCCAACGAGGAGCAGGGCCTGTACGGCGGCCGCCAGTACGCCGAGCGCCACGCCGGCGCGCTGCGCGCGCACCAGATCGCCGCCGAGAGCGACTTCGGCGCCGGACGCATCTACGGCTTCTCGACCTCGGCGCCGGACTACGCCCGCGACGCGGAGGCGGCCATCGCCGCGGCGCTGGCGCCGCTGGGCATCGCCCACATGCCCGGTACCGGCGGTCCCGGCCCGGACCTCAGCCCGTTCGCGCAGCAGGGCCTGGCCTGGGCGCGACTGGCGCAGGACGGCACCGGCTACTTCGACCTGCACCACACGCCGGACGACACCTTCGACAAGATCGACCCGGCGGCGATGGCGCAGAACGTGGCCGCCTACGCGGTGTTCGCCTACCTGGCCGCCGATGCCGAGGGCGACTTCGGCAGCGCGCCGAAGCCGGCGCCGGCTCCCTGACCGGCCCGCAGAGGGCCGAACGCCGCGGCGGCATGCCGCCGGCCGGCGCCGGGCGCATCGGCCGCGGCTACTCCCGCGCGCCCGCCGCCGCGCCCGGGTCCTCGCCCGGCCGCACCGCGTTGCGCTGCCGCCAGTAGTGCGCGTTCTCGATTCCCAGCGCATCGGGATCGAAGCTCGGCGCCTCGCCCGCCCTGCGCTGCGCCTCGTAATGGCGCAGCGCCTTCAGCGCCGGCTTCTGCAGGATCAGGATGGCGATGATGTTCAACCACGCCATCAGGCCCACGCCCAGGTCGCCCAGCGCCCATGCCACCTCGGCGCTGCGGATGGTGCCGTAGGTCACCGCGGCGAGGATGCCGATGCGCAGCGCGAGGGTCAGCCACGGCCGGTGCACCTTGCGGTTGATGTAGGCGATGTTGGTCTCGGCCATGTAGTAGTACGCCAGGATCGTGGTGAAGGCGAAGAACAGCAGCGCCAGCGCCACGAACGGCAGGCCCCAGCCGGGCAGCATCGCGTCGACCGCGTACTGGGTGTAGCCGGGCCCGACCTCCACGCCCGGCAGCGCGTGCACGATCGCCGCCCCGTCGGGCCCGAACACGTTGTACATGCCGGTCGACAGGATCAGGAAGGCGGTCGCCGAGCACACCAGCAGGGTGTCCACGTACACGCTGAAGGCCTGCACGTAGCCCTGCTGCGCCGGGTGCGCGACCTCGGCGGCGGCGGCATGGTGCGGCCCGGTGCCCTGCCCGGCCTCGTTCGAGTACACGCCGCGCTTGACGCCCCACTCGATCGCAAGGCCCAGCACCGCGCCGAACCCGGCCTCCAGGCCGAACGCGCTGCGCACGATCAGCGAGAAGATCTCCGGAACGCGGTCCACGTTGATCAGCATCACCACCACCGCCACCAGCACGTAGGCCAGGGCCATGAACGGCACCACCACCTGGGCGAAGTGGGCGATGCGCTTGACCCCGCCGAAGATGATGAACCCCAGCGCCACCACCACCAGCGCCGCGGTGACCGCCGGGGCGATGCCCCAGGCGTTCTCGAGCCCCTGCGCGATCGAGTTGGCCTGCACGCCCGGCAGCAGCAGGCCGGTGGCGATCACCGTGACCACGGCGAACAGCCAGGCGTACCAGCGCTGGCCCATCGCCTTCTCGATGTAGTAGGCCGGGCCGCCGCGGAACAGGCCCTTTTCGTCCTTTTCCTTGTAGATCTGGGCCAGGGTCGACTCGACGTAGGCGGTGGAGGCGCCGAGGAAGGCGACCATCCACATCCAGAACACCGCACCCGGCCCGCCGAAGGCGATGGCGGTGGCCACGCCGGCGATGTTGCCGGTGCCCACGCGCCCGGACAGCGACATCGCCAGCGCCTGGAACGAGGACACGCCGGCCGCGGAGGACTCGCCGCGGAACAGCAGCCGCAGCATCTCGCCGAAACCGCGCACCTGCATGAAGCGGGTGCGGATCGAGAAGTACAGGCCTGCGCCCAGGCACAGGAAGATCAGCGGTCGGCTCCAGACGACGTCGTTCAACGCCGAGACCAGTGCATCCATGAAGCGGCTCCCCAGGTTCGCGGACGGAAGCGCGGCGCCGGCGGCCGCGCAGGCCGCCACCTTAACCGCAAACGGCCCGATCGCGG
>JBKHXI010000232.1:0-9295 GCA_046566095.1 Gammaproteobacteria bacterium
CCCCCCCCCCCCCCCCCCCCCCCCCCCCCCCCCCCCCCCCCCCCCCCCCCCCCCCCCCCCCCCCGACTGCCCTGTCACCTGCCTGTTCGGCTCCGTCCTGGGGATGTCGCCCGCCTCCGGTTGGGCCGCGGTGCGGGGGCAGTGCCGGCCGGGTCCACCGATGGCATGCTACCCGCACGCTGACCGGAGCCGACATGCACGCCTACTTCTGGACCAAGACCGCGCACCTGGTGTTCGTCATCGCGTGGATGGCCGCGGTGTTCTACCTGCCGCGGATCCTGGTCAACCTGGCGGAGGCCGGCGCCGAACCGGCCGTGCGTGCGCGCCTGCAGCTGATGGGGCGGCGGCTGTACCGCTTCGGCCACGTGATGTTCGGCCTCGCCGTGGTCGCCGGCCTGGTGCTCTGGCTGGGCTACCGGGTGCTGCCGGCGTTCCCGACCATGGTCGCGCCCGGCAGCGGCTGGATGCACGCCAAGCTCGCGCTGGTGGCGCTGCTGCTGGCGCACTTCCTGGTGGCCGGGCGATGGCTCAAGGGCAGCGCCGCGGGTCGCCCGCTGCCGACGTCGCGGGCGCTGCGCTGGTTCAACGAGCTGCCGGTGCTGCTGTTGGTGGGCGTGGTCTACCTGGTGCTGGCGAAGCCGTTCTGAGAAAACCCGTAGGAACGCCCCTCGGGCGCGATGTCCGCGCCGCCGGGTGCGCCGGGAAAGCCATCGCGGGCAAGGCCCGCTCCTACGGGGCAGGCTGGGGTCCGCGCATGAAATCGGCAGGCCGCGGCAGCTCGACCGGGACGCCGTCGGCGTTGCAGGTGCCGGACGCGCACAGGCGCGCGCGCAGCGCGGGGGTGGCCTGCACCATCAGGTGGAACAGCACGTGCTGCTCCAAGGTGCCGCGCACCGCCCCGGCCCCGGGCCCGCGGGCCCAGACGCCGACGTCCTCGCCGCCGTGGGTCTCCGCCGACAGCGGCACCGTCGCCTCCTGCAGGTAGTCCAGGGCCGTGGTGTCGACCGCGGTCAGGTCGGGCCGCGGCGCCGCGGCCGTGGGCGCCACGTAGCCGGGTCCGTTGCCGTAGCCCAGGGTGGTGTAGGGCAAGCCGAGCCGGTCGCGGGCGTCGGCATCCTGGCCGGCCGCGCGCACCTTGCCCAGGATCGGATTGCCGCGCGCCGGGTAGCCGGCGAAGGTCAGCACGTGCGAGTGGTCGGCGGTGACCAGCACCAGGGTGTCGTCGCCGGCCAGTTGGTCGGCGACCCGCACCGCGTCGGAGAAGGCGATGGTGTCGACCAGCGCGCGGTGGGCGTTGCCGTCGTGATGGGCGTGGTCGATGCGGCCGCCCTCGACCAGCAGCACGTAGCCGCGCTCGTGGCGCTGCAGGACCCGCAACGCGGCCCGGGTCAGGTCGGCCAGGCTCGGGTCGTCCGCGGCGCGGTCGGCCTCGTAGGGCAGGTGGCTGGGCGCGAACAGGCCGAGCAGCCGGCGCGCATCGCCGGCGGTTTCGAGCTGCCGCGCGTTCCAGGCGAAGCGGCCGTCGGGATGGCGCCGCTGCCAGTCCTCGACCAGGTTGCGGCCGTCGCGACGGCGCCCGCGCGCCTCGCCGTGGCCGGGATAGGCGCTGCCTTCGGGCAGGAAGCTGGCCCAGCCGCCGGCCAGGGCGACCTCGATGCCGTCGCCATGGCGGCCGTCGACGAACTGCGCGGCGATGTCGCGGCAGCCCGCGGCGCGGGCGGACGCGGGCAGCTCGCGGTCGCCCTCCCAGCCGCGGTCCGGGACGTGGGCGTAGGTCGCCGCCGGGGTGGCATGGGTGAGGCGGGTGCTGGTGACGATGCCGGTGGCCAGGCCGGCGCTCTCGGCTAGCTGCAGGATCGTCAGCAGCTCGTGGCCGGCCATGCCCGCGCAGTCGCCCGTGGCCACCGCCGGGCCGACCCCGACGTGGCCGATCCGGGTCTTCACCCCGCTGGCGATCGCGGTCATGGTGCCGGCCGAGTCCGGCGTCTGCGCGTCGGTGTTGTAGGTCTTGGCCAGGGCGGTGTACGGGAACTGTTCGAAGGCGAGCGCATGCTCCTCGCCCGGGGCGCCGCGGCGCTGGCCCTCGAGGATCCGCGCGGCGGTGACGGTGGTCAGGCCCATGCCGTCGCCCACGAACACGATGACGTTGCGCGCCCGGCCGGCCATCGCCCCGTTGGCCGCGGCGCGGGCGGCGCCGCTGCGGTACCACCAGCCGGCGGTCTCGCCGCCGGGATGCGCGACCTGCGGGACCGGCACCGGGCCCGGCACGGCGGCCGGGGCGGAGTGGGAGGTGGGCGCCGGCGCGCTGGCGCAGGCGGCGAGCAGGCAGGCCGCCAGGGCGGCGGCGGGCAGGGGCGGACGCATCGATCGGCTGGATCCACGGACGATTGCGGCCATTATGCCGGCGGCTCGTTACCGGCGATCGGGCGGGTGGAGCGGCCGGGGACGCTAGAGCTTGGGCCGCGGCCCGCCCCTGGCCAGGCGTGCGCCGAGCAGCGCCGCCGGCACCGGCAGCAGCAGCCCCAGCGCGCCCATCCACAGCGGGTGCGGGATGCTGGCGACCATCAGCACCACGCCGGCGACCACCGCGAGGCCGACCGCCGCCGCGGCCGCGCGCGGATGGTCGCGGCCGATGCGCGCGGCGACCCAGCCGCCGGCGAGCGCGCCCAGCAGCCAGCCCAGCACCACGAACGCCAGCGCCGCCAGCGGCAGTTGCGCGATCAATGCGGCCATGCCGTGCCGGTCGCGCAGGTCCAGCCCGGGCGGCGGCGGATACAGCTGCGCGCCCAGCCACTGCACGGCGGTGATGACCACGAACATCGCCGCCAGTCCGGCGACGATCCCAAGCAGCGTGCGCACCATCGCCCGTCTCCCGCCGGATCCCGCGGCCATCATCGCCAGCGTTGCCGGCGGCGGCAAGGCACCCGGGGGCACATGCGCGAAGGCCGCCCGGAGGCGGCCTTGGCATTGGCGGATGCGGAGCGGGCCTGCCTGCGGCGGGCTTACATTGGGATGCGGCGCGCCGACATGAACTTGCCGGACCAGTAGCCGGTGTCGAGGCTGGACACGGTCACGTCCTTGCCGCGGCTGGGCGCGTGCACGAACTTGCCCTCGCCGACGTAGATGCCGACGTGGTCGACCCGGCCCTTGCGGCCGAAGAACACCAGGTCGCCGGCGGCCAGCGCGGCGCGGTCGGCGACCAGCTCGCCGGTCCTGGCCTGCTCGCGCGAGACCCGCGGCAGGTCGATGCCCAGCGCGGTGCGGAACACGTAGCCGACCAGCCCGCTGCAGTCGAAGCCGCCATCGGGCGAGGTGCCGCCCCAGCGGTAGGGAGTGCCGAGCAGGGCCAGTGCGCGCTGCAGCAGGCCCTGCACGCGGCCGTTCTCCTCGCCGGAGACGGTGCTGGCGGCCTTGGCCTGCGCGGGCAGCAAGCGGTTGATGTCGCCCGCGAGCAGCGCGCCGCGTTCCGGCAGGGCGGGAGTGTCGACCGACTGCGGCGGCGCGATCGCGGCCAGCACGGCGGCCTCCTCGGCGGTGACGCGGGGCGCCACGTCGGCCAGCGCCGGCGTCGCCAGGCTGGCGAGCAGGGCGGCGGCAAGGAAACGGAAGGGAGCCCGAAGTGGCGGGCGGGCGGCGGAGCGGCCGGGTCGGTCGTCAGTCGTCACGCGTCGATCACGTCAGTGAAGGAGCCGTGATGTTGCCCCACATGCCGGGGCCGTTGGTTCAAATTCCGTTATCGATTCGTGAAAGCGAACCGGCAAGGAGTTCGTGAAGATGAACGGGTCCGGCGGGTCGGTTCAGGCTCCGCGCTCAGTGCAGCACGCGCCGGGCGCCGCTGTAGTGGTCGCGCCAGTAGGGCCCGTCCAGGTGGTCCAGGCGCACGGTGCCGCCGCTGGTCGGCGCGTGCACGAAGCGGCCCTCGCCGACGTAGATGCCGACGTGGGTGACGCTGCCGCCGCGACCGAAGAACACCAGGTCGGCGGTGGCCAGCCGCTCGGGCGGGATCCGCGGGCCCTGGTACTCGGCCAGCGCGCGCGAGGTCCGCGGCAGCCGCAGATCGAGCATGTCGCGGAACACGTAGTGGACCAGGCCGCTGCAGTCGAAGCCGCCCTCGGGGCTGTCGCCGCCGTAGCGGTAGGGGGTGCCGACCAGGCTGATGGCGCGCATCAGCACCGCGTTGGCGGCCGCCGGGTCGGCCGGCGGCGCCTGCGGCCAGTCGCGTGCGGCGGCCTGCGGCCGGGTCGGGCGGACGTCGTCGCGCCCGCAGCCGGCCAGCAGGCACGCGGCCACCAGGACGGCGGCCAGCGCGATACGCGGGAAAGAGGTGCGCGGGAAAGGCGGGACCGGCGCCGCGCGCATTGCCGCGGCGGGGGCGGGGCCGGGATAATGCGCGGCCCGGGTGGCCTGGACGGTCGCCAGCATCGCGGCCGAGTGTGGCCGATCCCCGCGTGGCCGACAAGCCGCCTCCACCAGGCCGCGCCATGCGCGCCGGCCGTCAGCGAGCCCGTTCATGAAGATCGAGAAAGACCGCGTCGTGCGCTTCCATTATTCGGTCAACGAGCAGGCCGCGCACGCCGCCGGCCGGCCGCCGCTGGAGTCGTCCGAGGGCCGCGAGCCGATGGCGGTGCTGGTGGGGCACGGCAACATCATCCCGGGGCTGGAGCAGGCGATGGACGGGCGCGAGGCCGGCGAGAAGTTCGGCGTCGACGTCCCCGCCGCGCAGGCCTACGGCGAGCGGCGCGAGGGCCTGACCCAGCGGGTGCCGAAGAAGCATTTCGGCGCGCAGCGGCTGGCGCCGGGCGACCAGGTGGTGCTCGAGACCAACTTCGGGCCGCGCGCGGTCACCATCCGCAAGGTCGGGATGACCGTGGTCGACGTCGACCTCAACCACCCCATGGCCGGCAAGGACCTGCACTTCGAACTGGAGATCGTCGAGGTGCGCGAGGCGACCCCGGGGGAGATCGAGCACGGCCACGTGCACGGCGAGGGCGGCCACCAGCACTGAGCAGCGGCCCGGCGGCGCTTCCGCGTGGCCGGCCCCGCATGCATCATGCGTCGTTTCCAGGCGGGGGAGGCCTGAACCATGACGGACACCACGGTGCTGGCGCCGGTCGCGGCGCACGAGCGGATCGAGGCCATGGACGTGCTGCGCGGGTTCGCCCTGCTCGGCATCCTGCTGATGAACATCGAGGCCTTCGTCGGCCCGCTCTACGGCGCGCTGTCGGGCCTGGATCCGGCCCTGCGCGGCGTCGACCGGTTCGCCGACGCCGCGATCTACATCCTCGTCCAGGGCAAGTTCTACACCCTGTTCTCGCTGCTGTTCGGGATGGGCTTCGCGGTGATGCTGGCGCGGGCGCAGGCCGCCGGCCGGCCGTTCGCCGCGCTGTACCTGCGGCGCACCCTGGCGCTGCTGGCGATCGGCCTGGCGCACCTGCTGCTGGTCTGGTCCGGCGACATCCTGACGGTGTACGCGCTGGTGGCGCTGGTGCTGCTGGCGCTGTTCCGGAACACGCCGGTGTCGCGCCTGCCCAAATGGGGGCTGGCGGTCTACCTGGTCCCGTCGCTGGTGCTGCTGCTGGCGGGCGTCGCCGGTTCGGCGGCGCAGGCCGACCCGGCCGCGGCCGCGGAGCTGGCCGAGGGCCTGGCCGCGCAGCAGCAGGCGATGGACGAGGCGATCGCCGCGCAGCGCGCGATCCAGGGCGGCAGCGACTACCCGGCCTCGATCGCCCGGCGCTGGGCCGACTTCGCCCTGTTCCTGGGCTACCTGCCGGTGTTCGGCAGCCAGGTGCTGGGCATGTTCCTGCTCGGCGCCTGGTTCGTGCGCAGCGGCGCGATCGCGCGGCCGGGCGAGTTCCCGCGGCTGTACGCGCGGCTGCGCTGGCTGGCGCTGCCGGCGGGCCTGGCGCTGATGCTGCTGTCCTACCGGCTGGTGCCGACGGTGTCGTTCGCGCGCATGGACCTGGTCTCGGCCGCGGCCGCGGCCCTGGCCGCGGTGGCCGGGCTGCTGATGTGCCTGGGCTACCTGGCCTGGGTGCTGCGCGGGCTGCAGGCCGGCGGCGCGGCCGCGCGCGCGCTCGCCGCGCTGGCGCCGGCCGGGCGGATGGCGCTGAGCAACTACCTGCTGCAGTCGCTGGTGTGCACGGCGATCTTCGCCGGCTACGGGCTGGGCTATTTCGAGCGGCTGCCGCGCGCCTGGCAGGTGCCGTTCGCGTTCGCCCTGTTCGCCGCGCAGGTGGCCGCCAGCCGCTGGTGGCTGGCGCGCTACCGGTTCGGGCCGGCGGAATGGCTGTGGCGGACCGCGACCTACGGCCGCCGCCAGCCGATGCGCCAGCCGGCGCTCGCCTGATCCCGGGAGCGCGGCCCGTACACTGCGCGGATGCAACGCGATGACGTGATCGTGGTCGGCGCCGGCGTGGTCGGCCTGGCCTGCGGGCTGGCGCTGGCCGCGGCCGGGCGCGGCGTGCGGGTGATCGACGCAGGGGCGATCGGCGGCGGCAGTTCGCACGGCAACTGCGGCACCATCACCCCCAGCCACGCGCCGCCGCTGGCCGCGCCGGGCATGGTCGCCACCGCGCTGCGGATGATGCTGCGGCCGGACGCGCCGCTGTACATCCGGCCGCGTTTCGATCCGGCGCTGTGGCGCTGGCTGTGGCGCTTCGCCGCGCGCTGCAACCTGCGCGACCGCGAAGCCGGCGCGCGCGCCAAGGCGGCGCTGCTGAACGATTCGCGGCTGCGGCTGGCGCAATGGGTGCGCGACTACGGCCTGGACTGCGAGTTCAGCGAATCCGGCGAGGACTACGTGTTCCGCGACCCGCGCGCGTTCGAGCGCGAGCAGCGCGACCTGGACCTGCTGCGCGGCCTGGGGATCGAGGCCGGGTCCGTCGACGGGCCGGCCTACGAGGCGCTGGAGCCGGCGGTGCGGCCGGGCGTGGCGGGAGCGATCCGCTTCTCGGGCGATGCCGCGCTGCGACCGGACCGCTACGTCGCCGAACTGGCGCGCGCGCTGGGCGAGCGCGGCGGGCGGGTCGACCAGTCGCGGCCGCTGCGCGGGCTGCGCGTGCAGCGCGAGGGCGTCGCGGTGGAAACGCCTGCCGGCGAACTGCTGGCGCGCGAGTTGGTGGTCGCCGCCGGCGCCTGGTCGCCGCGGATGGCGGCGCTGCTGGGCGCGCCGTGGCTGGCGCGGGCGATGCAGCCGGGCAAGGGCTACTCGATCACCTACGACCGTCCGGCGCTGGTGCCGCGGCGGCCGCTGGTGCTGCGCGAGCGCTCGGTCTGCGTGACCGCCTGGAGCGACGGCTACCGGCTGGGCAGCACCATGGAGTTCTCCGGCTACGACGAACGGCTCGACCCGCGCCGGCTGGCCGCGCTCGAGCGCGGCGCGCGCGAGTACCTGCGCGCGCCGGTCGGCCCGCGGGTGCGGGAGCGCTGGTACGGCTGGCGGCCGATGAGCTGCGACGACATCCCGATCGTCGGCCGCGTGCCCGGCCACCGCCGGCTGTGGCTGGCCACCGGCCACGGCATGATGGGCGTGGGCATGAGCGCCGGCAGCGGCCAGCTGCTCGCGGACCTGATGACCGGCGCCGCGCCGGCGGTCGACCCGACGCCCTACAGCCCGCTGCGCTTCGTGTAGGGTCGCCACCGAGGGCGGTACGCTCCCCGACGCGGCACCCCCCGACCTGTCATTCCGAGCGCAGCGAGGAATCCGCTTTTCCATGCGCGGCGTGGACAGAGCGGCTTCCCCGATTCGTCCAGGAGCCATCGATGGCCGACGACTTCGACCTGATCGTGCTGGGCGGCGGCTCCGGCGGCCTGGCCGGCGCCTTCCGCGCCGCCGAACACGGCGCCCGGGTCGCGCTGCTGGAGCCCTCGGCGCTCGGCGGCACCTGCGTCAACGCCGGCTGCGTGCCGAAGAAGGCGATGTGGCTGGCGGCGGAGCTGGCCGGCCGCATCCGCCTGGCCGGCAGCCTCGGCTTCCCGGTCGCGCCGGCGCTGCCGGACTGGCCGGTACTGGTGGCGCAACGGCAGCGCTACATCGAGCGCATCCACGACAGCTACCGGCGGCGGCTGGACGAGGCCGGGATCGCGCTGCTGCCGCAGCGCGGGCGGCTGGTCGCGCCGCGCACGGTGGAGTGTGAAGACGGCGTGTCCCTGTCCGCACCGCGGGTCCTGGTTGCTACCGGCGGGCACCCGTTCGTGCCGGAACTGCCGGGCGCGGAACTGGCCGCCACTTCCGACGACTTCTTCGGCTGGACCGCGGCACCGGAGCGGGTGGCGATCGTCGGCGGCGGCTATGTCGCGGTCGAGCTGGCCGGGCTGCTGCAGGCGCTGGGCAGCCGGGTCGAGCTGTTCGTGCGCAGGCCGCGGCTGATGGAGAGCTTCGACGCGGAGCTGACCGCGATGCTGGCCGAGGACTACCGCCAGGCCGGCGTCCGCCTGCACTTCGGCCACGAGGCGCGGATGTTCGAGCGCGACGCGCGCGGAATCCGCGTGCACCTGCGCGCCGACGGACGCGACCTGTCGGTCGGCGGCTTCGATGCGCTGCTGCTGGCCACCGGGCGGCGCCCCAACACCGCCGGGCTGGGCCTGGAGGCGGCGGGCGTGGACCTGGACGCGCGCGGGCACGTGCGCACCGATGCCCGCAACGATACCAGCGCCGCCGGCGTGTTCGCGGTCGGCGACGTCGCCAGCGATCCGCCGCTGACCCCGGTGGCGATCGCGGCCGCGCGGCGGCTGATGGACCGGCTGTTCGGTGGCGTCGACCGGCCGCTGGAGCGCGACGGCATCCCGACCGTGGTGTTCTCGCACCCGCCGATCGGCAAGGTCGGCCTCACCGAGCGGCAGGCGCGCGAACGCCACGGCGACCAGGCCGTGCACGTCGCCCGCAGCGGCTTCCGGCCGATGCTGCATGCGCTGGCCGACTCGCCGCAGCGCAGCCTGTTCAAGCTGGTCTGCGCCGGCCCGCAGCGGCGGGTGGTCGGCCTGCACCTGCTGGGCGAGGGCGCCGACGAGATCCTGCAGGGCTTCGCGGCGGCGATGAAGCGCGGCATCACCCTGGACGACCTGCACGACACGGTCGCGATCCATCCCACCAGTGCGGAGGAGGTGGTGCTGATGTGAATGGGGGGGCGGGAGTCGGGAATCGGGAGTGGGGAATCGGGAGTGGGGAATCGGGAGTGGGGAATCGGGAGTGGGGAGTGGGGAGTGGGATAAGGAACGAGAAGTGGTGGGCCTGTCGTCCCGAGCGCAGCGAGGGACCTGCTTCACTCGCGCGCCGAAAAGCCGAACAGCAGGTCCC
>JBKHXI010000233.1:0-4105 GCA_046566095.1 Gammaproteobacteria bacterium
CCGCGGCGCGATCGCATTGCGCCCGATCCAAAGGAACGGCAGCAGCACCAGCGCCCCGAACGCCAGACGCAGCTCGGCCAGCGCCATGGTCCCGAACTCGGGCGCAGCCACCCGCTGGAACATGAAGGACGCGCCCCAGATCGCGGCCAGCACGGCCAGCTCGAGCGGCGTCAGCCAGGCCTGCACCGGCAGCGCCACCGGTTGCGGACTGGAGGCGGCCACCGGCGCGACCTCGGGCGGCACCGTGCGGGGATCGACGCTGGGCATCGGGGATGGATCCGGACGCGGGGGGGCATTGTCCCGCAGCGGCCACCCGCGGCGATAGCGGCCGACGCGGAACCGGGGCGGGAATCACCGTTCCACCGCATCGCCCCGCCCGCGCCGGCCGACCGGTCTGCAACACTATGCCGATGCCCCTGACCGACACCGCCCGCGCCCAGCTGCAGATCCACTTCTGCGTGCTGCTGTGGGGCTTCACCGCGATCCTCGGCAAGCTCATCACCCTGCCGGCGCTGCCGCTGGTGTGGTGGCGGATGCTGCTGGTGGTGCTGGCGCTGGCGCTGGTGCCGCGGGTCTGGCGCGGGCTGCGCAGGATGCCCGCGCGGCTGCTGTGGGCCTACGCCGGGATCGGGGTGCTGGTCGGCCTGCACTGGCTGACCTTCTACGGCGCGATCAAGCTCGCCAACGCCTCGGTCGCGGCGACCTGCATCGCGCTGGCGACCGCGTTCACCGCGGTGGTCGAACCCTGGCTGGCGCGGACCCGCTTCAGGCCGCGCGACCTGCTGCTCGGAATCGCGGTGCTGCCCGGAGTGGCCCTGGTGGTCGGCGGCGTGCCCGACGAGATGCGGGTCGGGATCGTGGTCGGCGCGATCTCGGCGCTGCTGGTGGCCTGTTTCGGCTCGCTGAACAAGCGCCTGGTCGACAGCGTCGGCGAGAACGCCGATCCCTTGACCGTCACCGCGCTGGAACTGGGCGCCGGCACCCTCGCCCTGACCCTGTTGGCGCCGCTGATGCCCGCCATCTTCCCGGTCTTCGCCGGGCCCCTGCTGCTGGTGCCCGGCGGTTCCGACGCCATCTACCTGCTGCTGCTCGCCCTGGGCTGCACCCTGCTGCCGTTCGCGCTGTCGCTGGTGGCGCTGCGGCACATGAGCGCGTTCTCGGCGCAGCTGGCGGTCAACCTCGAGCCGGTCTACGCGATCGTGCTGGCGATCGTGCTGCTGGGCGAGCAGCACGAACTGGCCGGCATGTTCTACCTCGGGGTCGCGGTCATCCTGGCGGCGGTGTTCGTGCACCCCTGGCTCAGCCGCACCCGGCGGCTGGAACACCCCGAGACCCTCGCCACTTCCGAGGCCAAGGGCATCGTCGACTGACGGGTACGCTGCGCGGGAACCGCCTGCCGGGGAGCTGCTCTGCAACGCCGGCAGGCGCGATCCTTGGAGGCGGCCGGTTTGTGGCAGGCTGGCGCCATCCCGCCTCCGGCAGTCGCCCTGCCAGACCATGTATCCGCCCGCATGTACCTCGCGCACTACGGCCTGAACGAGCCGCCGTATTCGATCACCCCGGACCCGCGCTTCGTGTTCCTGAGCGAGCGCCACCGGGACGCGCTGGCGCACCTGACGTTCGGGATCGACAAGGGCGGCGGCGGGGGATTCGTGCAGCTGACCGGCGAAGTGGGCACCGGCAAGACCACCCTGTGCCGGCTGTTGCTGGAGCAGCTGCCCGAGGACACGCGGGTGGCGCTGGTGCTCAATCCGCGGCAGAGCCCGGTCGAGCTGCTGGAGACGGTCTGCGAGGAGCTGCGGCTGGACATCGGCGGCCGCCGCGGCAGCAGCAAGGCCCTGGTCGACGCGCTCAACGCCTTCCTGCTGGGCGCCTACGCCGACGGCCAGCGGGTGGTGCTGATCGTCGACGAGGCCCAGGACCTGTCGGTGGACGCGCTCGAGCAGATACGGCTGCTGACCAACCTCGAGACCGACACCCAGAAGCTGCTGCAGGTGATCCTGCTCGGCCAGCCGGAGCTGCGCGAGATGCTGGCGCGGCCGGAACTACGGCAGCTGGCGCAGCGGATCACCGCGCGCTTCCACCTGACCCCGCTGGATGCGGCCGAGACCGCTGCCTACCTGCGCCACCGCTTCCGCGTCGCCGGCGGCCAGCGCTTTCCCTTCGACCCGCGCGCCGTGCGCCGGATCCACGACCGCGCCGGCGGCGTGCCGCGGCTGGTCAACGTGATCGCCGAACGCGCGCTGCTGGCCGGCTACGCCCGCGACCTGGCCATGATCGACGCCCGCACCGTGGACCGCGCCGCGGACGAGGCGCTGGGCCCGGACGCGACTGCCTGGCGCTGGCCGCGCTGGACGCCGGCAACGTGGGCCGGCGACAGCAAACGGGCGCGCTGGGCGCTCGCCGCGGGGGGCGGGGTGCTCGCACTGGGCGCGGTGCTCGCGCTGTGGCCGCGGCAGCCGGCTCCGCCCTCCTTGCAGGCGCGCGAGCCGCAGCCGCCGGCGCAGGCTGCGCCCTCCCCGGCAGTGGCGGCGGCCGCGGCCCCGCAGCACTGGGATGGCGCCGCGCTCGACCGCGCGCTCGCCGCCGCTGACGAACCGGACCACGCCTGGCGCGCGCTGCTGGCGGCCTGGGACGCCGAAGACGCGCGCGCACCGCTCGCCCCGGACGCGGCCTGCGTGCCGGTGCTGGCGCCGGGCCTGTACTGCCTGCAGGGCCGGGGCCGGCTCGACAAACTGGCCACGCTCGACCGCCCGGCCCTGCTCGCGCTGCGCGCCGAGGGCGGCGCGCGGGGCTGGGCGCTGCTGCTCGGCGTCGACGCCACCCGGGCGCGGCTGCGGCTCGGCGAGGCGGTGGCCGACCTCGACCGCACCGCGCTCGATGCGCGCTGGGACGGCGGCTTCGTCGCGCTCTGGCGCGGGCCGGCCGCGCTCGCCGCGCCGGCGGCCTCCGCGGCCGGGGTTCCGCAGGGCGAGGCACGGGCCTGGGTGCTGCGCCGCCTCGGGGTCGAGGCCTGGACCCTGTCGGATGCGCAGCTGCGCGCGGCGGTGCGCCGCTTCCAGGCCGGGCGCGGGCTGGCGGCCGACGGCGTGGTCGGCCCGGAAACCCTGATGGCGCTGGCGGCGGCCGAGGACGGCCCGCGCCTGCGCCGCGAACTGGACGCGGGGCGCTGAGATGTCGCTGATCCTCGAAGCCCTGCGCAAGTCCGAGGCCGAACGCCGCCGCGGCCAGGCGCCGGACCTGCGCACCGAGCTGCCGCCGGTGGCGCCGCCGCGCGCGCATGCGCTGCCGCGCTGGCGCTGGGCCGTGCCGGCGCTGGTGCTGCTCGCGCTCGCCTGGCTGCTGCTGGCGCGGCCCGGGACGGAGCCGGCGCAGGATTCCCTCCCAGCGCCGGCGGCGACGACGGTACCGGGCGGGTCGCTCGATCCGGGCGGCCGCGCCGATCAGGCCGCCGGTCCCCCCGGGGCGGAGCGCGCGATGGCAGCCGCCCGCCGCGACGCGGCCCCAGCCCGGCCGGGCGCGAGGCTCGTGATCGAACCCGACGCCGGCGCAGCCCCGCCGGCCAGCGCCCCGCGGCCGGAACCGGAACCGGCACCGCCCGCGCCCGCGCCGGCCCTGGACGCCGCTGCTGCAGGCCGGCCGGTAACGCCCGCAGGGGCGGGCGTCACCGCCGCGCCGTCAACGCCTGCGCCCACCCTGCCGGCCCCGCCGCCAGCGCCCGCGCCGGCGGCAGCGGCGGCAACGACGCCGGCGACCGCGCCCGGTGCACGCCTGCTGGCGCTCTCGGAGCTCTCGCCCGAGGAACGTCGGCAGCTGCCGCCGCTGAAGCTGAGCATGCACATGTGGTCCGAGGACCCGGCGCGGCGGTTCGTGATCCTCGATGGCCAGCGGCTGGCCGAGGGCGACCGCGCCGGCCCGGCGGTGGTCGACGCGATCCGCAGCGACGACGTGGTGCTGGCCTGGAACGGGATGCGGCTGCGGCTGTCGCTGCGCTGAGGCCGCGCGGCTCGCTCGAGCCGGATTCCCGCTTCGACGGGGCTTCCGTTTTCTGGCGTCGCAATCGCGGGTCGGGGCTGAAGCCCCTCCTACAGCGATTGCGCTTTGT
>JBKHXI010000234.1:0-3211 GCA_046566095.1 Gammaproteobacteria bacterium
CTGGAGCGCAGCTACCGGGTCAACATGAACGTGATCGGCCTGGACGGCAAGCCGCAGGTCAAGAACCTCAAGGCGCTGCTGGCCGAATGGCTGGTGTTCCGCGCCGACACCGTCACCCGCCGGCTCAAGCACCGGCTGGACAAGGTCGAACACCGTCTGCACCTGCTCGAGGGCCTGCTGGTCGCCTTCCTCAACCTGGACGAGGTGATCCGCATCATCCGCAGCGAGGACGAGCCGCGGCCGGTGCTGCAGGCGCGCTTCGAGCTGTCCGACGAGCAGGTCGACTACATCCTCGACACGAAGCTGCGGCAGCTGGCGCGGCTGGAGGAGATGAAGATCCGCGGCGAGCAGGACGAGTTGGACAGCGAACGCGACCGGCTGATCGCCACCCTCGGCAGCAAGGCCAAGCTGAAGAAGCTGATCCGCGACGAACTGCTGGCCGATGCGAAGAAGTACGGCGACGCGCGGATGTCGCCGCTGGTGGCGCGCGAGGCGGCGCAGGCCCTGGACCAGACCGAGCTGGTGGCCAGCGAGCCGATGACCGTGGTCCTGAGCCAGAAAGGCTGGGTGCGGGCGGCCAAGGGCCACGACATCGACGCGGCGGGCCTGGGCTATCGCGAGGGCGACGCGCTGCTGGCGGCGGTACGCGGGCGCAGCACCTGGCAGGTGGCCTTCCTCGACTCGACCGGGCGCGCCTATTCGACGTTGACCCACGGGTTGCCTTCCGCGCGCGGCAACGGCGAGCCGCTGACCGGGCGCTTCTCGCCGCCGGCCGGGGCCGCGTTCCAAGCCATGGCCACCGGCGAGAACGACACCCGGCTGGTGCTGGCGTCCTCGCACGGCTACGGCTTCGTCACCCGCTTCGAGAACCTCACCGGGCGGCAGAAGGCGGGCAAGTCGCTGCTGTCGCTGTCGCCGGGTGCACGCGTGTTGCAGCCGGCGCCGGTGACGGACGTCGCGCAGGACCGGATCGTGGCGGTGTCCTCCGCAGGGCACCTGCTCGCCTTCCCGGTGGCCGAACTGCCGGAACTGGCGAAGGGCAAGGGCAACAAGATCATCGAGATCCCGAAGGCCAGGCGCGGCACCGAGCGGGTGGTGGCGGTGGCGGCGGTGCCGCCGGGCGGCACGCTGCTTGTGCAGTCCGGGGCGCGCACGATGTCGCTGTCGTTCCGGGACCTGGAGGCGTACCTGGGCAACCGGGCGAGCCGTGGCGGCTTGTTGCCGCGGGGATGGCAAAAAGTGGATGGGCTGCATGTCGCACCCTAGTTCACCTTCGCAACGCGCGGCGGCGCGTTTGCCTTCGGTGCTGCCGATGTTCTGCCTGGCGCGGCAGAAGGTCGACGGCTTGGCCGTGGCGTGAGGGGGGTTGCCCGTGGCTGCTCCGGGAACGGTTTCGGGGGCTTCGGATGGGCGCGCCGGGTACGGCGCAGGGGGTTCGCCATACGGACACATTGATGGATCCTGATTTCTGGCAGCAGCGCTGGCAGGAGGGCCGCATCGGCTTCCACCAGGCGCGGGTCACGCCGCTTCTCGAGCAGCACTGGGACGCGGTCGGGGTGCCGGCCGGGGCGCGGGTGTTCGTGCCGCTGGCGGGCAAGTCGCTGGACATGGCTTGGCTCGCGGCGCGCGGGCATACAGTGCTGGGCGTGGAGTTGTCGCGGCTGGCGGTCGAACAGTTCTTCGACCAGCACGGGCTGCGGCCCGAAGTGCACGAGACCGGCTACGGCCGCCATTACCGGGCCGGGGGCATCGAGCTGGTGCACGGTGACGCCTTCGCCCTCGACACCGGCATCCTCGCCGGCTGCGCGGGCGTGTTCGATCGCGCCGCGCTGATCGCGCTGCCACCGGACCTGCGCCGGCGCTACGCCGCGGAACTGTACGCGCGCCTGCCTGTCGGCTGCCGCGGGCTGCTGGTGACGCTCGAGTACCCGCAGCACGAGAAGGACGGTCCGCCCTTCCCGGTGTCCGCCGACGAGGTACATGCGCTGTACGGTGCCCACTGGCAAGTCGACCTGCTGGAGCGCCGCGGCATCCTCCACGAGCAGCCAAATTTCGCGGAGGAAGGCGTCACCAGCCTGCACACGGCCGCCTGGCGCCTGGAACGCAATCCGTAGGAGCGGGCCTTGCCCGCGATTGGCGGCCAGCCGCTATTCGCGGAATCGCGCCCAAGGGGCGCTCCTACGATGGATCGAATGCAGGAGAGCGGGATGAGGCACTGGATCGGACGGATCGCGCTGTTGCTGGTGATGCTGCTGCTCATCATGGCGCTTGCGACATGGTGGCTGATGCGCGGCAGCCTTCCGAAGCTCGATGGCGAAGTGCCCCTGCCGGGCCTGTCCGCGCCGGTGGCGATCGAACGCGATGCGCTCGGCGTGGTGACCATCGACGCCGCCAGCCGCAGCGACGCCATGCGCGCGCTCGGCTACGTCCACGCGCAGGAGCGCTACTTCGAGATGGACCTGATGCGCCGCACCGCGGCCGGCGAGATGGCGGCGCTGTTCGGCCCGCGCGCGCTGGCCCACGACCGGGAGAAGCGGGTGCACCGGATGCGGGCGCGGGTGCTGGCGGGGCTGGAGGCAGCGCTCGGCGAACATCGGGACGAGGTCGAGGCCTACGTCGCCGGGGTCAATGCCGGGCTGGACGGGCTGGGCATGCGGCCGTGGCCCTACCTGTTGTTGCGGGCAAGGCCCGAACCCTGGCGGCTCGCCGACTCCCCGCTGGTCGGCCTCGCGATGTACTTCGACCTGCAGGACGAGCACAACGCGCGCGAACTGGGGCTGTGGCGCGTGCGTCCGCACCTGCCTCCGGCGCTGTTCGCGCTGCTCAGCCACGACGGCAGCAGTTGGGATGCGCCGCTGCAGGGCGAGGCGCGCGGCGATGCCGTCCTGCCCGGCCCCGAAACCCTCGACCTGCGCCGGCTGCCGGCACCGAGCCAGGCGGCCGCGACAGGTGTGAAGCCCCTCCCCCCACCACTGGCTCCGCGCGTGGCCACACCCTCTCCCGCATTGCTGGAGAGGGGCATCGGCGAGTCGCCTGCGGCGACTGAATTCCACCTGGGCAGCAACAACTTCGCCGTCGCCGGGGCGCTGACCGGCGACGGCCGCGCGCTGGTCGCCGACGACATGCACCTGGGCCTGCGCGCGCCCAACCTCTGGTTCCGGGTGCGGCTGCGCTATCCGGATCCGCGCGCGCCCGGCGGTCGCGTGGACGT
>JBKHXI010000235.1:0-1539 GCA_046566095.1 Gammaproteobacteria bacterium
GCCGCCCGCCAGCGGTGCAGGCGCCGTGCGAACAACTGCACCGCGCCGGCCATCAGCGCCGCGTAGGCCAGCAGATGCGCGAGCTTGTCGCTGCCGGCCGGCGTGCTCGGCAGCTCCGGCGGCGTCGCCAGCGAGGCCGCCACCACCGCCGCCACCGCCAGCCACCACAGGCCCAGCCACAGCCGCGGGCGGCGGAACGGCTTGAGCGCCGACAGCGCGGGCAGCGGCAGCCTCACAGCCGCCAGCCCAGGTCGCCGGCCAGGAAGGCGGCCTCGAAGTTCACCCCGCGCTCGAAGCCCATCGCCTGGAAGCGTTCGCCCATCTCGCTGGGCAGGGTGAGGCGCTTGGCCTCCTGCCGCAAGCGCAGCCGCGCGGCCTCGTCGGCGGCGCGCGCCTCGGCCTCGGCCAGGTTGCGCTCCAGGCCGTTGCCGATCAGGAAGCCGGCCTGGGTGGCGTAGCCGGCCAGTTCGAAGCCGGCGCCGGTGCCGGCCTCGGCCAGCGCGGTGAAGTCGACCGAGGCGGTGATGTCCTGCAGGCCCGGGCGCGCGTGCACGTCGGCGACCAGCGCGTGGCGGTGGAAGGCGCGCAGGGTGCCGTCGCTGCGCTGCGGCAGGTAGTACTCGCGGCGCGGGTAGCCGTAGTCGACGAACAGCAGCGCGCCGCGGCGCAGGCCGCCGACCACGGCCTGCAGCCAGTACGGCAGCTGCGGCAGCAGTTCGGAGCGGTAGCCCTCGGCGAACGGCGCGTCGAGCTGGCGTTCGACGTGGCGCACCGCCGCGGCCAGCAGCGCGTCCGCGGGCCGGTCGGCGCGCACGAAGCGGCCCTCGCCATCGAGCGCGACGTGCTCCTCGAACACCTCGCCGCCGCGGATCGCGAAGCGCGGCGTCGGCAGCGCATCCAGCACCTCGTTGGCGAACAGCACGCCGTCCCAGTCCGCCTCCGGCGGCCCGTCCAGCCATTCGACCAGGTCGAACAGCGGCGGCACCAGGCGCCGCGCCAGGCGTTCGCGCTGGCGCTCGCGCAGGTCCGCGCTCGGTTCCAGGATCGCGTAGCGCGCCGGCAGCGCGTCGGCGGCCATCAGCTTCTTCAGCGCGACCTCGGCGAAGGCGCCGCTGCCGCCGCCGATCTCGACGAGGTCCGCGCCCGGCCCGAGCGCGCGCAGCACCGGCGCCAGCGCGTCGGCCACGCAGGCGGCGAACAGCGGCCCGAGTTCGGGCGCGGTCACGAAGTCGCCGGCCGCGCCGAACTTGGTGGCGCCGGCGCTGTAGTACCCCAGGCCCGGCGCGTACAGCGCCAGCTCCATGAAGCGCGAGAACGGGATCGGCCCGCGCGCGGCGATCTCCTCCGCGATCAGCGCGCGCAGGCGCTCGCTGTGGGCGAGCGCGTCGGCCTCGGCGGCGGCGGGGTCTGGCATCTGCGGCTGCGGTCGATGCGGGCCTCCAAGGATACGCGTGCCGACGCCGCGCTTGCCCCCCTTGTCGTCCCGAGCGCAGCGAGGGACCTGCTTCAGCGCTTGCTTCCGTCTTCCGGAAAGCAGGT
>JBKHXI010000236.1:0-11773 GCA_046566095.1 Gammaproteobacteria bacterium
CCGGAAACCGCGAAATCATGGTCTGCGAGCGCGGCGCCAGCTTCGGCTACAACAACCTGGTCAGCGACATGCGCTCGCTCGCGGTGATGCGCGACACCGGCTGCCCGGTGGTGTTCGACGCCACCCATTCGGTGCAGCTGCCCGGCGGCGCCGGCGGCAAGTCCGGCGGCCAGCGCGAGTTCGTGCCGGTGCTGTCGCGCGCGGCGGTGGCGGTCGGCGTGTCGGGCCTGTTCATGGAGACCCACCCGGAGCCGGACAAGGCGCTCTCGGACGGCCCCAACGCCTGGCCGTTGCCGAAGATGCGCGCGCTGCTGGAGACGTTGCTGGAGCTAGACCGCACCACCAAGAAGAACGGGTTCCTCGAATCCACATGAGAATGTCGTCCCGAGCGTAGCGAGGGACCTGCTTCATCGTATGCCGGTGCAGGTAAAGCAGGTCCCACGCTGCGCTCGGGACGACAGAAGATTCCATCGATACGAACGGATGCCATGACCCAGATCGCCAAGATCCACGCCCGCGAGATCCTCGACAGCCGCGGCAATCCCACCCTCGAGGCCGAGGTGACCCTGGCCGACGGCGGCTTCGGCCGCGCCGCGGTGCCGTCCGGCGCATCGACCGGCGCCAAGGAAGCCGTGGAGCTGCGCGACGGCGACCGCACCCGCTACCTGGGCCGTGGCGTGCGCAACGCGGTCGAGAACGTCAACACCACGATCGCACGGGCACTGGACGGCTTCGACGCCGCCGACCAGGCCGGGCTGGACCGTCGCCTGGTCGACCTGGACGGCACCGAGAACAAGGGCCGGCTCGGCGCGAACGCGCTGCTGGGCGTGTCGTTGGCCGCGGCGCACGCGGTCGCGGCCTCGCGCCGGCAGCCGCTGTGGCAGTACCTGGCAGACATCAACGATCATCACGTCGCGGCCATCCATGGCGCGGCTTCGCAAGCTCCGGGAACCCCGGCCCGGCCATCCATCGCCGGGCGCTCGCAAGCGCAGCCGTTGCCGATAGGGCAACGGCAAAGCGCGCCTGCTCTCCCGGTGCCGATGATGAACATCATCAACGGCGGCGCGCATGCGGACAACAACGTCGACCTGCAGGAGTTCATGGTGCTGCCGGTCGGCTTCGACTCGTTCTCCGAGGCGCTGCGGGCCGGCACCGAGATCTTCCACGCGCTCAAGTCGGTGCTGAAGGGCCGCGGCCTGAGCACCGCGGTCGGCGACGAGGGCGGCTTCGCCCCGGATCTGCGCAGCAACGAGGAAGCGCTGGAGACGATCCTGGAGGCGATCGGCAAGGCCGGCCACGCCGCCGGCGAGGACGTGCTGCTGGGCCTGGACGTGGCCTCCAGCGAGTTCCACGAGAACGGCAAGTACAACCTGGCCGGCGAGGGCAAACGCCTGACCGCCGCGCAGTTCGTCGATTTCCTCGCCGGCTGGTGCGACCGGTACCCGATCGTGACCATCGAGGACGGCATGGCCGAGGACGACTGGGACGGCTGGAAGCTGCTCACCGAACGCCTCGGCGACCGGGTCCAGCTGGTCGGCGACGACCTGTTCGTGACCAACCCCAAGGTGTTCCGCGAGGGCATCGCGCGCGGCGTGGCCAACGCGATCCTGGTCAAGGTCAACCAGATCGGCACCCTGACCGAGACCCTGGAGGCGATCGCGCTGGCCGACGCCAACCGCTACGCCGCGATCGTCTCCCACCGTTCCGGCGAGACCGAGGACACCACCATCGCCGACATCGCGGTGGCGACCACCGCCACCCAGATCAAGACCGGCTCGCTGTGCCGCAGCGACCGCGTCGCCAAGTACAACCAGCTGCTGCGGATCGAGCAGCAGCTGGGCAGTGGCGCGCGTTACGCCGGCCGCGACGCCTTCGTCTCGCTGCGGCGCTGAGCGCATGGACGCCTGACCGCGATGCGCATGCTCCGGATCCTGGTGCTGGTGCTCGCCGTGATGCTGGCGTGGCTGCAGTACCGGCTCTGGTTCGGCGCCGGCGGGCAGGGCGAACTGGCGCAGCTGCGCGAGGCGATCGCGCGCCAGGAGCGCGACAACGCCGGGCGCCAGCAGCGCAACGACGCGCTCGCCGCCGAGGTCGAGGACCTGAAGTCCGGCGAGGCCGCAGTCGAGGAACGCGCCCGCAGCGAGCTGGGCATGATCAAGCCCGGCGAGACCTTCTACCGGGTGGTCGAGCCCTCGCCGCCGCCGGCCGACGAGGCGCCCTGACGTGGGCGGCATGCGCGGGATCTGGGCGATCGTGCCGGCCGCCGGGCGCGGCAGCCGCATGGGCGGCGAACTGCCCAAGCAGTACCTGCAGGTCGCCGGCCGCAGCCTGCTCGAGCATTCCCTGCGCGCGGTGCTGGCGCATCCCTCGGTGGCCGGGGCGGTGGTGCCGGTCGCCGCGGACGACCGGCACTGGCCGGGCTGGAGCGAACTGGACGGGCGGCCGGTGCGCAGCTGCACCGGCGGCGACACGCGCGCCGACTCGGTGCTCGCGGGGCTTGCGGCGCTGCCCGACGAGGTGCGCCCCGACGCCTTCGTGCTGGTCCACGACGCCGCGCGCCCGAACCTGGCGCCGGAGGATCTGGAGCGCCTGCTGCACCTGGGCCGCAACGATCCGGTCGGCGCGATCCTGGCCGCGCCGGTGGTCGACACCCTCAAGCGCGCCGGCGACGACGGCGGCATCGACCGCACCGAGCCGCGCGAGCGCCTGTGGCGCGCGTTGACCCCGCAGCTGTTCCGCCGGCTGCAGCTGACCCGCGCACTGCAGGCCGCGCGCGAGGCCGGCGCTGCGGTCACCGACGAGTCGATGGCGATGGAGCTGCAGGGCCACCGCCCGCTGCTGGTCGAGGGCGGCGCCCTCAACCTCAAGATCACCACCCCTGCCGACCTGGCCTGGTTCCAATCCCTCCGCAATCCGTAGGAGCGCGCCTTGCGCGCGATTGGCGCGCGGTGGCCGGCAGGCTTCGTGGGATCGCGCCCAAGGGGCGCTCCTACGGAAGGCGGGATTGCCCGGTCCCCGTGCTGGCAACCACCCCTACAATGCCGCCATGAACCTCCGCATCGGCCACGGCTTCGACGTCCACGCCTTCGGCGCCGGCGACCACGTGATGCTCGGCGGGGTGCGCATTCCGCATTCGCGCGGCCTGCTCGCGCACAGCGACGGCGACGTGGTGATCCACGCCCTGTGCGACGCGATCCTGGGGGCTCTGGCCCTGGGCGACATCGGCCGCCACTTCCCGCCTTCGGACCCGCAGTGGAAGGGTGCCGACAGCCGCGGTTTTCTGCGCCACTGCCGGCGGCTGGCGCGCGAACGCGGCTGGTCGCTGGGCAACGCCGACATCACCGTGGTCTGCGAAACGCCGCGGCTGGGCCCCAGCGTCGAGGCGATCCGCGCCACCCTGGCGCTGGACCTGGGCGTGGACCCGGGCGCGATCGGGGTCAAGGCCACCACCACCGAGAAGCTGGGCTTCACCGGCCGCGGCGAGGGCATCGCCGCGCACGCGGTCTGCCTGCTCGTGCGCGATGGCGGCTAGCGCCCCGGGCGCCGCCGTCGCGGACCCGGCGGATGCTGAGGTCGGGCCGCGCGCCCTGGGCCCGGCGGTGCTGGCGGCCCGGATCCGCTGCGCGCCGGAGGATTTCCGGGTCGAGGAGATCGATGCCTTCGAAGCCTCCGGCAGCGGCGAGCACCTGTTGCTGACGGTCGAGAAGCGCGGCATGAACACCGCCTTCGTGGCCGGGCTGCTGGCGCGCTGGGCCGGGGTGCGGCCGGTCGCGGCGGGCTATGCCGGGATGAAGGACCGCCATGCGGTGACCGTGCAGCGCTTCAGCGTGCAGCTGCCCGGGCGCGCGACGCCGGAACCGGCGGCGCTCGAGGCGCTGGCGCAAGCATCCGGCAGCGGCCAGCGGCTGCGGGTGCTGGCCATGGCCCGGCATGCGCGCAAGCTGCCGCGGGGCGCGCTGGCGGGCAACCGCTTCGACCTGGTGCTGCGCGAGGTCCGCGGCGAGCGCGCGGCCATCGACCGCCGGCTGCGGGCGATCGCCGGGCGCGGGCTGCCCAACCGCTTCGGCCGGCAACGCTTCGGCCACGGCGGCGGCAACGTCGCCGCGGCGCTGGCGATGTTCGCCGGCCGCAGGGTTGCGCGCGAGCAGCGGGCGATGCTGCTGTCGGCCGCGCGCGCGGCCCTGTTCAACCGGGTGCTGGCGGCGCGGATCGGCGACGGCAGCTGGGACACCGGGCTGGACGGCGAGGTGTGGATGCTGGACGGCAGCCGCAGCCTGTTCGGCCCGGAGGCCCACGGCCCGGCGCTGGCGGCGCGCGCGGCGGCCTTCGACATCCATCCGACCGGCCCGCTGTGGGGCCGCGGTGCCGCCCCGGCCACCGGGCCGGCGCTGGAACGCGAGGCAGCCGCGCTGGATGGCGAGCCCGCCGCGCGCCTGCGCGCCGGCCTGGAGGCCGCCGGACTGCGCCAGGAGCGCCGCGCCCTGCGGGTCCGCCCGCGCGACCTCGACTGGACCTGGGCGGACCCCTCGGTGCTGCGGCTGCGCTTCGCGCTGCCGCCCGGCAGCTACGCCACCGCGCTGCTGGACGAACTCGGGGGCGTGGACGACGCCGCAGCCGGCGCTCGATCGGCCCGGGCCTAGGGTCGCTTGCGGTGCCGGTCGCGCGCGAGCAGGACCAGCACCGCGCCGGTGCCGCCGGCGCGCGTCGGCGCGGAATGGAAGGCGAGCACGTCCGCGCGCTGGCGCAGCATCCGGTCCACCAGGTTCTTGAGCACCGGGGCGCCGCTGGCGTCCAGGCCCGCGGCGCCGTGCAGGCCCTTGCCGTGGATGATGCGCACGCAACCGCGTGCCTCGGCCACCGCATCGGCCAGGAAACGGCGCACCAGCGTCTCGGCGCGCGCCATGCCGGCGCCGTGCAGGTCGAGTTCGTCCTCCACCGCGTACTCGCCGCGCGCCAGGCGGCGCAGCATCTGCGCCGGGACCGTGGCGTGCCGCCACGAGAGGCTGTCGCCGGCCTCCAGCAGGGGCGCATCCAGCGTGCGCCGGAACTCCCAGCGCGCCGCATCCTCGTCGCGCTCGGCCATGCGCGCCCGCGGGCGCGGCTTCGGGCGTGGCGGCGGCGCGGCCGCCTCCGGCAGGCGCCGCACCGGGCCGATCGCGGCGCGGAAGCGGGCGGCTTCGTCGTCGTCCACGGGCGGCCGGTCGTCGCTCGCGGGGGCGCCGCGTGGCGGCTTGCGCGGGTGGCGGGACATGGCGCAAGGGTAGCGCCCCGCGCCGCCCCGGGCACGGCCGCGCACGCATCGCCGCGCCGCGCCGTGCGTGGGGGCGCCGTGCAGGCCGCCGCCGATGCGCATCGGCTATCATGGCCCCGCACAGTCGCGCGGTGGCGCGGGCGCAGCGCGCGCCGGACCGGTCGCCGCCCCGCAGCCCCCACCGCAGGATCCCATGCGCGTACTTGTCAGCAACGACGACGGCGTCGACGCCCCCGGCCTCCTGGCCCTCGCCGAGGGGCTGCGCAAGGCCGGCCACGAGGTGGCCGTGGTCGCCCCGCAGCGCGACCATTCCGGCGCCAGCAACTCCCTGACCCTGCACGCCCCGGTGCGGGTCGAGCGGCGCGACGAGCGCACCTGGTGCGTGCACGGCACCCCGACCGACTGCGTCCACGTCGCCCTGACCGGCCTGCTCGACCACGAGCCCGACATCGTGGTGTCGGGCATCAACACCTGCGGCAACCTCGGCGACGACGTGATCTATTCGGGTACCGTGGCCGCGGCGATGGAAGGGCGCTTCCTCGGCCTGCCGGCGCTGGCGATGTCGCTGTGCACCGGCGAGGGCAGCGGCCGCAACTACGGCACCGCCGCGCGCGCCGCGGTGGAACTGGTGGCGCGCCTGGCCACCGATCCGCTGCCGGCCGACACCATCCTCAACGTCAACGTGCCCGACCTGCCCTGGGACCGGGTGCGCGGCTTCGAGGTCACCCGGCTGGGCAACCGCCACCGCGCCGAGCCCTGCGTGCTGCAGGACGACCCGCGCGGCCGCCAGTGGTTCTGGATCGGCCCGGCCGGCCCGGAACAGGATGCCGGCGCCGGCACCGACTTCCACGCGGTGCGCACCGGCAACATCTCGATCACCCCGATCCTGGTCGACCTGACCCGCTACCAGGCGCTCGACCAGGTGGCCAGCTGGGTCGGCGGCCTCGGCCGGGCCCTGGCCCGCGCCGGCGAGGGCCGGGCGGCATGACCCCGCGCCTGCGCCTGAAACCGGATGCGATCGGCATGGGCATGACCGGCCAGCGCGTACGCGACCGCCTGATCGAGCGCCTGCGCGAGAAGGGAATCGGCGACGAACGCGTGCTCAACGCGATCCGCACCGTTCCGCGCCACCTGTTCGTGGACGAGGCCCTGGCGGCGCGCGCCTACGAGGACAACGCGCTGCCGATCGGCCACGGCCAGACCATCTCGCAGCCCTGGGTGGTGGCGCGGATGACCGAGGCCCTGCTCGAAGACGCGATGCCGCGCAAGGTGCTGGAGATCGGCACCGGTTCCGGCTACCAGGCGGCGATCCTGGCGGCGCTGGGGCTGGAGGTCTACACCGTCGAGCGCATCGGCGAGCTGCTGCGGACCGCGCGCAAGCGTTTCCGCTCGCTGGGCCTGCAGGTGCGCAGCAGGCACGACGACGGCCGCATCGGCTGGCCGGAGGAAGCCCCCTACGACGCGATCATCGTCACCGCCGCCGCCCCGGCGCTGGTCGAGGCGCTGTCCGCGCAGCTGGCCGCGGGCGGGGTGCTGGTGGCGCCGGTCGGCGGCGCCGCCGGGCAGTCGCTGCTGCGCCTGCGCAAGCGCGCCGACGGCAGCCTGGAGCAGGACGAGCTGGCCCCGGTGGTGTTCGTGCCGCTGCTGTCGGGCATGGTCGACTGATGCGGCTGTTCGGGCCCCTGTACGAGCGCGCACTGGCGTGGGCGCGGCACCGGCACGCGCCGCGCTACCTGGCCGCGCTCAGCGCCACCGAGTCGGTGATCTTCCCGATCCCGCCGGACGTGATGCTGGCGCCGATGGCGCTGGCCCGGCCGCGCGCCTGGTGGCGGCTGGCGCTGCTGTGCACGGTGGCCTCGGTGGTGGGCGGTGTGCTCGGCTACCTGCTCGGGCACTACGCGCTGGAGGCGATCTGGCCGTGGATGCTGACGATGGGCTGGGACGAGCCCTTCGAACGCATCCAGGCGCTGTTCGTGCGTTACGGCTTCTGGTTCGTGTTCCTGGCGGCGTTCACGCCGATCCCGTACAAGGTGTTCACCATCGCCTCGGGCGCCACCGGGGTGGCGATGCCGGCTTTCCTGCTGGGTTCGTTCATCGGCCGTGGTGCAAGGTTCTTCCTGGTGGCCGGCCTGGTGGCCTGGGGCGGCGAACGGCTCGAGCGCACGCTGCGCCGCTACGTGGAGGCGCTCGGCTGGGCGATGGTGCTGGTGGTCGCGGCCGCCCTGGCCTGGATGGAGTTGCGTGGATGAGGATGGTACGGATGCTGGCGGCATTGCTGCTGGTGGCGTTGGCCGGCGCGCTGGCCGGCTGCGCCAAGACCCGGGTGATGCCCGAGGGCAGCTACGCGCGCCACGGCGCCGCCGTCTCCGCTCCCCGCTACGGCGCCACCACCATCGTGCAGCGCGGCGACACCCTGTACGGGATCGCCTTCCGCAACGGCCTGGACTTCCGCGACGTGGCCGCCTGGAACGGCATCGGGCCGCCGTACACGATCTATCCGGGCCAGCGCCTGCGGCTGTACCCGGAATCGGGGGCCGCCCGCCGACTGCCGCAGGGCGAGGGCGGACGCGCCGGCGCCGCGACGGCCGCGCGGCCCGCCCCGGCGCCGGCCAGGCCCGGCGTCGCCGACCGGCCGGCGGCCCCGGCCGCGGTGCCGTCCCCACCCGTGTCCAGCGGCCTGGCCTGGCGCTGGCCGGCCGACGGCGAGCTGGTCGGGCGCTTCGCCGCGGGCGACCCCACCCGCCAGGGCATCGACATCGCCGGCAAGGCCGGCGACCCGGTGCGCGCGGCCGCCGACGGGGTGGTGGTCTACTCCGGTTCCGGCCTGGTCGGCTACGGCGAGCTGGTGATCGTCAAGCATAACGAGGCCTGGCTGTCGGCCTACGGCCACAACCGCGCGCGCAAGGTCAACGAGGGCCAGCTGGTCAAGGCCGGGCAGCAGATCGCCGAGATGGGCCGCAGCGGCGCGGCGCGCGACATGCTGCATTTCGAGATCCGTTACAACGGCAAGCCGGTGGATCCGCTGCTGCACCTGCCGCGGCGCTAGACAGTCCGCCGGGTCCCATTCCCGGCGGTACCGGGGGAAAGCCGTCGTCCTTGAGCCTGTCATCCTGAGCGAAGCGAAGGATCCGCTTGCAAGCGGATTCCTCACTGCGTTCGGAATGACAACGGGGATGGCCGGGGATCAGCGCCGGCCGAGGATCAGGGCCGCGACGACCTTGCGGCCCTCGCTGGCGAGAACGTGGAAGGTGCGCGCTGCGGCCGGGTTGGCCATCACCTCGATGCCGATGCCGCGCGACAGCGCGGCGGCCATCACCGCGGGTGGCGGGAACACCTGTCCGCCGCCGGTGCCCAGGACGATGACTTCCGGTTCCAGCGCCAGCAACGGCTCCAGGTCGCCAGGCGTCAGCGCGCCGGCGTCGGTCACCGGCCAGTCCTCGACCAGCGCCTCGGGCGCGATCACGAAGCTGCGCTCGATCCGCCGCTCGTTCACCAGCGCCACCGCGCCGTCGGCGCCGCGCAGGAAGTAGGTGTAATCGGGGCGTTCGAAACTCAATTGCATGGTTCGGCTCCGCGCGTTCGCGCCCGGCCTCAGGCCCGCGGCAGCACGATCCGGCGCTTGTCCCGGGACGGACGGTACAGCACCGCGGTATGCCCGATCCGCTGGATCAGGGCGGCGGCGGTACGCGCGGCCAGTTCGCCGATCATGGCGTCGCGGACCTCGCGCTCGGCGCCGGCGACCTTGACCTTGACCAGTTCGTGCTGCTCGAGCGCCGCGCCGACCTCGTTCACCAGCGCATCGCTGATGCCCTTGCCTCCCACCTGCAGCATCGCCTTCAGGTCGTGCGCCTGGCCGCGCAGGAATCGGGTCTGGGCGGCGGTGAGGACGGGCGGCGCGGGGGCGTTCATGGGTCGGGCGGGGCGAGCGGGGCCGCAGGGTATCATGGGTTCCCCCACCGCCCGGCCCGCCGATGGCGTCGCGCAGCAAGTCCAGCCAGCGCTGGCTCAAGGAGCATTTCTCCGATCCGTACGTGAAAAAGGCGCAGGCCGAGGGCCTGCGTTCCCGGGCGGCCTACAAGCTCGAGGAAGTGGTCGAGCGCGACCGCCTGCTGCGGCCGGGAATGACCGTGGTCGACCTGGGCGCAGCCCCCGGCGGCTGGTCGCAGTGGGTGCGCCAGGCCCTGGATGCCCTGGCCCGGGGCCGCGACGAGCCCGGGCGGGTGATCGCGCTGGACATCCTGGAGATGCCGCCGCTGGCGGGCGTGGAGTTCCTTCATGGGGATTTCAGGGAGGATGCCGTCCTATCGCAGCTCGAAGCGATGCTCGGCGGCCGGCCGGTCGACCTTGTGTTGTCGGACATGGCCCCCAACAAGAGTGGCATGGACGCGGTCGACCAGCCGCGGATCATGCACCTGGCGGAGCTGGCGATGGACTTCGCCGACCGCCACCTGCGCACCGGCGGCGATTTCCTGATCAAGCTGTTCCAGGGCGCCGGCTTCGACGACTACGTGCGCGAACTGCGCCGCCGCTACGCGAAGGTGGCGATCCGCAAGCCCGCGGCCTCGCGCCGGCGCTCCCCGGAGGTCTACGCGCTGGCGCAGGGTAAACTGGCAGAACCCAGGCGGTAGCCGCAGCGCCGCCTTTCCCCCGATCGACGGGTCCAGCGAGGGCCCCGCAGCATGAACGACATGGCCAAGAATCTGATGCTCTGGGTGGTGGTGGCCGTCGTGCTGATGGTCGTGTTCCAGAGCTTCACCCCGCGCGGCGGCGTCGCCACCCAGGAGGTGCTGTACTCGCAGTTCATCGAGGACGTGCGCCGCGACCGGATCGAGCGCGTCGAGATCGCCGAGGACGAGCGCAGCGTGACCTTCGAGCGCAGCGACGGCAGCAAGGGCACCACGGTCGCCCCGCGCCGCGACGAGCGGATGATGGACGACCTGATCAACCACGGGGTCGAGATCAAGCAGGAACCGCCGTCGAGCGGCCCCTCGCTGCTGTACATCCTGCTCAATTTCGCGCCCTGGATCCTGTTCATCGGCATCTGGATCTACTTCATGCGGCAGATGCAGCAGGGCGGCGGCAAGGGCGCCATGAGCTTCGGCCGCTCGCGCGCCAAGCTGCTCAACGAGGACCAGACCAAGGTCACCTTCGCCGACGTCGCCGGCTGCGACGAGGCCAAGGAGGAGGTGTCCGAGCTGGTCGAGTTCCTGCGCGACCCGGGCCGCTTCCAGAAGCTGGGCGGCAAGATCCCGCGCGGCGTGCTGATGGTCGGCCCGCCCGGCACCGGCAAGACCCTGCTCGCGAAAGCCATCGCGGGCGAGGCCAAGGTGCCGTTCTTCTCGATCTCCGGTTCCGACTTCGTCGAGATGTTCGTCGGCGTCGGCGCCTCGCGCGTGCGCGACATGTTCGAGCAGGCCAAGAAGCACGCGCCGTGCATCATCTTCATCGACGAGATCGACGCGGTCGGCCGTCACCGCGGCGCCGGCCTGGGCGGCGGCCACGACGAGCGCGAGCAGACCCTCAACCAGCTGCTGGTGGAGATGGACGGCTTCGAGGGCGGCGAGGGCGTGATCGTGGTCGCGGCCACCAACCGCCCGGACGTGCTCGACCCGGCGCTGCTGCGCCCGGGCCGGTTCGACCGCCAGGTCGTGGTCGGCCTGCCCGACGTCAAGGGCCGCGAGCAGATCCTGAAGGTGCACATGCGCAAGGTGCCGCTGGCCGACGACGTCGAGCCGATGGTGGTCGCGCGCGGCACCCCCGGCTTCTCGGGCGCGGACCTGGCCAACCTGGTGAACGAGGCGGCCCTGTTCGCGGCGCGCGAGAACGCCAAGGACGTGCGCATGGAGCATTTCGACCGCGCTCGCGACAAGATCCTGATGGGCACCGAGCGCCGCTCGATGGCGATGAGCGAGGAGGAGAAGCGCCTGACCGCCTACCACGAGGCCGGCCATGCCATCGTCGGCCGCCTGGTGCCCGAGCACGACCCGGTCTACAAGGTCACGATCATCCCGCGCGGCCGCGCCCTGGGCGTGACCATGTACCTGCCCGAGGGCGACAAGTACAGCTTCAACAAGACCGCGATCGAGTCGCAGCTGGCCTCGCTGTACGGCGGCCGGGTCGCCGAGGAGTTGGTGTTCGGCCCGGACAAGGTCACCACCGGCGCCTCCAACGACATCGAGCGTGCGACCAAGATGGCGCGCAACATGGTCACCAAGTGGGGCCTGTCCGACGAGCTCGGCCCGATCGCCTACGGCGAGGAGGAGGACGAGGTGTTCCTCGGCCGCTCGGTGACCCAGCACAAGAACGTCTCCGACGACACCGCGCGCCGGATCGACGAGGTCGTGCGCGCCATCCTCGACCGCGCCTACAAGCGCACCACCGGCATTCTCACCGAGAACATCGACAAGCTGCACGCGATGGCGAAGCTGCTGCTGGAATACGAGACCATCGACGTGCCGCAGATCGACGCGATCATGGAAGGCCGCGAACCGCCGCCGCCGGTGGGCTGGACCAAGCCGGCGC
>JBKHXI010000237.1:0-12820 GCA_046566095.1 Gammaproteobacteria bacterium
GGGGGCTCGGGAAAGAATGCTGCAGGCTGCCGCCGTACTCATCGTGCTTCTAGGCATCGCGCATTCCGTGCTAGGTGAGCGATACATCCTCACTCGTCTGTTCCGTCGCGAGCTGCCCACGCTCTTCGGCGGCCCCGAGTTCACTCGCAGCACACTTCGCTTCGCGTGGCACCTTACCACCGTGCTGGCCTTTGCCTTGGGTGCAGTTCTTTGGCTGCTGGCCGGCAATCCATCGGCGGAGCTTCTGGCCCGGGTCTTGGGCTGGTTCCTGGTGGTATCTGGACTTTTGCCGCTGGTATTTACGCGCGGCCGCCACCTTTCGTGGGTGGTATTGTTCGCGGCAGGTGGGCTGTGCCTCGCGTGGGCGCCTCCCTAACCATTCGTCCGAACCGATACCGCTTCCCGTCACGTTCGACGCAAGCGCCAAGCGGCACATCGGGGAAGCCTCCGAGGAACCACATGTACAGCGCATCCTTCATCTGGGAGCCCGGCGTCTACGACGACGAGTTCCATCGCCTCAACGGGCTGATCGATTCGCTCGCGAAGTCGCTGCCCGGCTTTCTCGGCGTCGAGTCCTGGCAGTCTGCCGATGGCAAACGCCGCAATGCCGTCTACTACTGGGACAGTCTGGACACGCTGAAGCAGTTCTCCACGCATCCCACGCATCAAGAGGCGAAGCGTCAATATGCCAGGTGGTACAACGGGTATCACATCGTGGTGGCCGAGGTGGTGCGTTCGTACGGTGACGGCGCCTTTGCCCATATCACTCCGAACGGCAGGACGCATGTCGCCTAGCGATTCGTCCACGCCGTTTCGCCGACCCCCGGGTAGTGGGCCTGAGCGCTGCCCCGGGTTGCTCCGAGCCGATTCCTCACTGCGTCCGCAATGACAGGGGTGCGGTAGTGGGGCTGCCGGAACGCCAGGGGCGGTCCGGCGGGAGTGCGCGCTCGATCAGTGCCTGGAACCCGATGGTTTCGGGCAGCGTGCCGAGGGCGAGGCCGTGGGCGCCCGGGGCCAGGCGGCTGCGCAGGAACGGCCCCGCGGCCGGGCTGTCGGCGCGCAGCAGGGCGGCGGCCTGCAGGGCGAGCGCCAGGCGTTCGGCCAGCAGGCGGGCGCCGGCCTGCGCCTGCGCGGTGTCCGGGCGCGCCTGGGCCAGGTCGGCGTGCAGGGCGCGGACGTGGGCGTCGAATGCGGCATCGCGCCCCTGTGCGCCGGCCAGCTCGTCGCGCAGCGCATCGACGCAGGCCGGTTCGCGCGCCAGCGCGCGCAACACGTCCAGGCACTGGATGTTGCCGCTGCCCTCCCAGATCGAATTGAGCGGCGCCTGGCGGTACAGCCGCGGCATGCCGGAGTCCTCGACGTAGCCGGCGCCGCCCAGGCATTCCTGCGCCTCGTTGACCACGGCCGGCGCGCGGCGGCAGATCCAGTACTTGCCGATCGCGGTGGCGATGCGGGCGAAGGCGGCCTCGGCCGGGTCGCGCGCGGCGGCGTCGACCGCGCGCGCCACGCGCATCGACAGCGCCAGCGCGGCCTCGGCCTCGAGCGCGAGGTCGGCCAGCACGTTGCGCATCAGCGGCTGGTCCGCGAGCGGCCGGTCGAAGGCGCGGCGGTGACGGCAATGGTGCACGGCGCGCGCCATCGCGATCCGCATCAGCCCGGACGAGCCGAGCATGCAGTCCAGCCGGGTGAGCATCACCATTTCCAGGATGGTGGCCACGCCGCGGCCCTCCTCGCCGACGCGGGTGGCGCGGGCGCCGGTGAACTCGACCTCGGACGATGCGTTGGACCAGTCGCCGAGCTTGTCCTTGAGCCGCAGCAGGCGGAAGGCGTTGCGCGCGCCGCCGGGCAGGATCCGCGGCATCAGCAGGCAGGTCAGGCCGCCGGGCGCCTGCGCCAGCACCAGGAAGCCGTCGGACATCGGCGCGGAGAGGAACCACTTGTGGCCGACCAGGGCGTATTCGCCGTCGCTGCCAGCGATGGGCGTGGCGCTGGTGGTGTTGGCGCGCACGTCGCTGCCGCCCTGCTTCTCGGTCATGCCCATGCCGAGGGTGATGCCGTGCTTGTCGGCAATGGGAATTTCGCGCGGGTCGTAGTGCGGGGCGGCGGCCTTGTCGGCCCATTCGCGCAGGGCCGGTTCGCGGCGCAGCACGGGCACGGCGGCGTGGGTCATGGTCAGCGGGCAGCTGCTGCCGGGCTCGGCCTGGTAGTGCAGGTAGGCGAGCGCGGCGCGGGCGACGTGGGCGCCGGGTTGCGGTTCGGTCCAGGACAGGCCGGAGACGCCGTGCTCGACCGCGTGGCGCATGACGGCATGGTACGCGGGGTGGAACTCGACGCGGTCGATGCGGTGGCCCGCGGCGTCGTGGGTGCGCAGGCGCGGGCGGTCGCGGTGGGCGTCGTCGGCCAGGGCGAGCAGCTCGCCGCCGGCCAGGGCGCCGTAGGTGGCGAGGCGGTCGGCGAAGGCGGCGGCGCCGTGCTGGCGCACCGCGTCGCGCAGGGCGCTGTCGTCGGCCCACAGGTCGCGCGGGGCGAAGGACGGCGGCTGGTTGTCGACGAGGTGGGTTTCGAACGGCGGCAGCGGCATGAGGGGATTGTGCACCCGGGGGGGGGTCGCGGGGGGTGCCAGTCGCGGCTTGGCCGGGATTCGCGGGTTGCCCCCATCCGCCTTCGGCACTGTCCGGCCCTCCGGCGTAGCCTCCGGGCGCTCTTCAGCGCGCGAGCCAGTGGCTCGCAAGCGCGCCTCATCGCCCCCCCGCAAGCGGGGGAAGGAACAGCGGTGCGGGCCGCCCGCATCCGCCTGCGGCACTGTCCGGCCCTCCGGCGTAGCCTCCGGGCGCTCTTCGGCGCGCGAGCCGGTGGCTCGCAAGCGCGCCTCCTCGCCCCCCGCAAGCGGGGGAAGGAACGGCGGTGCGGCTGCATCCTGTCGCCTCCGGCACCTTCCCCCGCGGCGGGGGAAGGAACAGCGCGCAAAAAAGGCCCCGCTTGCGCGGGGCCTGGGAAATCGGGGGGGCGGTGCGCGCTCAGGCGGGCACGGGGGCGACGCCGGCGGCCTGGGCGCCCTTGGGGCCCTGGACGACTTCGTAGCTGACGCGCTGGCCTTCCTGCAGGCTGCGGAAGCCGGTGGCGTTGATCGCCGAGTAGTGCACGAACACGTCGGCGCTGCCGTCCTCGGGGGCGATGAAACCGAAGCCCTTGGCGTCGTTGAACCACTTCACTTTGCCGTACTGCATGACCTGTATGACCTCGTCTGGTTACGGATCGTGCGCGCCCGCGGGCGGCGCACGGCCGTGAGTATGCCGCGCCGCGGCGGCGCCGCAAGATGCGCCGCAGCATGGCGGGCGAGGCTCAGCCGGCGGCGAGCAGGGCGCGCAGCACCGCGGGCAGGCCGGCGGACGCGGCCGCCACGTTCGCCAGCACGTCGTCGAGGGTGATGACCTCGTCCGGGTCCGGACCGGCGCCCGCGGCCCAGTTGGCGACGATCGCAAGGCAGGCGTAGTCCAGGCCCAGTTCGCGGGCCAGCGCCGCCTCGGGCATGCCGGTCATGCCGACCAGGTCGCAGCCGTCGCGGCGCAGGCGGGCGATCTCGGCCCTGGTTTCCAGGCGCGGACCCTGGGTGGCGGCGTAGCAGCCGCCGTCGACCACCGGCACTCCGGCGCGGGCGGCGGCGGCGAGCAGTTCGCGGCGCAACGCGGGCGTGTACGGGTCGCCGAAGTCCACGTGCAGGACCTGGCTGCCCGGTTCCTCGCACAGGGTGGAGACGCGGCCCCAGGTGTAGTCGATGAGCTGGTCCGGGCAGCCCAGCGCGCGCGGCGCCCAGGCGGCGGTGATGCCGCCGACGGTGTTGAGGGCGAGCACCCGGCGCGCGCCGAGCGCCTGGAGCGCGGCGAGGTTGGCGCGGTAGTTGATGCGGTGCGGCGGGATCGAATGGCCCTCGCCGTGGCGGGCGAGGAAGGCGACGCGGCGGCCTTCGAGGGTGCCGACGCGGATCGGGCCGGACGCGGGGCCGTACGGGGTGGATGGCTCGTGCGCGCGGGCGTCGTCGAGTTCGGCGAGCGCGTAGACGCCGGTGCCGCCGATGACGGCGAGATCGATGGAGATGGCAGGTTCGGTCATCCGGAAGATCCTGCAGTCGGCGTGCCTTGGCCTGCCATTGTAGGAGCGGCTTCAGCCGCGACCGGCGGCGCGGGTGCGAGCAGGGACGCGGGGGCGGAGGGTGTCGGGGCTGAAGCCCCTCCTGCAGGAGGCGGGGTCAGGGGCGCAGGGCGTGGATGGCGGGGAGGTTGCGGCCCTGGTCGTGGTAATCCATGCCGTAGCCGAAGACGTAGCGGTCGGGCACGTCGAAGCCGGCGTAGTCGGCGGCCAGGCCCGGCAGGCAGCGGTCGTGGCGCTTGACCGCCATCGCCGCGATCCGTACCTCGGCGGCGCCCTCGGCGCGGCACCAGTCGCGTACCTGGGCCAGGGTGTGGCCCTCGTCGACGATGTCGTCCACCAGCAGCACCCGGCGGCCGGCCAGTGGCGTGGCCGGGCGGTGGCGCCAGTCCAGTGCGCCGCCGCGGGTGCCGCCGCGGTAGCGGGTGGCGTGCAGGTAGTCGAACTCCAGGTCCAGGCCGCGTGCGCCCAGCGCCAGCGCCAGCCGTGCGGCGAACGGCAGGCCGCCATGCATCACAGTGAGGAACAGCGGCACGCTGCCGGCGTAGTCGCGGGCGATGGGCGCGGCCATGGCGTCGATCGCGGCCTCGACCGCGGCGCGGTCCAGCAGCAGGTCCGAACGCGCCAGCGCCGCGGCCAGCGGATGGTCGGCCGCGCTCATGCCGGCGCCCCGCCCTGCCCCGCGTCGCCGCCCGCGGCATCGCCGAGCACGCTACGGCGCGCGTCGCGGTAGCGGGCGTCGGCGAGCAGGCCGTCCCAGGCCATCGGGCCGCGGCCGATCAGGTTGATCACCGCCATGGTCTCCAGCCGCCGGCCCTCGACCGCGGCCAGCGATTCCTCGACCAGTTCGGGATGGCAGACCAGCACCACGTCGCAGCCCGCGTCCAGGTGCGCGTCGATCCGCGCCTTGATCCCGCCGGCGGAGAACGCGGCGGCCATGCCGATGTCGTCCGAGAACACGACGCCGCGGAAGCCCATTTCGTCGCGCAGTATTTCCCCGATCCAGCGCTTCGAATATCCGGCGGGCTCCGGCGCCACCTGCGGGTAGGACACGTGCGCGAGCATCACCGCGTCGGCGCCGGCCTCGATGCCGGCCGCGAACGGCACCAGGTCCTGCGCGCGGATCTCGTCGAGCGGGCGGTCGTCCACCGCCTCGTCGAAATGGGTGTCCTCCAGCACCGAGCCGTGGCCGGGGAAGTGCTTGAGGGTGGCGGCCATGCCGGCGGCGTGCATGCCGCGCACGTAGGCGCGGGCGAATTCGGCGACGACCTGCGGGTCGGCGGAGAAGGCGCGGTCGCCGATCGCGCGGTTGCCGCGACCCAGGTCCACCACCGGCGCGAAGCTCAGGTCCACGCCGCTGGCGCGGATCTCGCTGGCCATCAGCCAGGCGTGGCGCTCGGCCTGCTCGAGCGCGGCGCCCGGATCGCGTGCGTACAGTTCGCCGAAGCGTTCGAGCGGCGGCAGCGCGCTGTAGCCGTCGCGGAAGCGCTGCACGCGGCCGCCCTCCTGGTCGACGCAGACCAGCTGCGGGCGCGGGGCGGCCTCGTGGATCGCCTGCGACAGCTCGGCCACCTGCGCGCGCGAGGCGAAGTTGCGGGCGAACAGGATCACGCCGGCGCAGGCGTCGTGCTGCAGCCAGTCGCGCTCCTGCGCGGTCAGTTCGGTGCCGGCGACGCCGATTACGAGCATGCGGGTTTCCTGCGGTGCGGCGCGCCGGGCGCCCGGCCGGGCATTGTCGCGCAGACCGCGCCCGCGCGCCCGCAGCCTTTCGCGCCACCCCACCCCGTCGCGGCGCGTGGCCGGCCGCCGCCCGTGCGGACGGGCCGGCAGTCGCATCAACCGTTCGTAGGAGCGGGCCTTGCCCGCGATGCGGTTGGCCGCGAACCGGAATCGGGCCGCGCCGGATCGCGCCCAAGGGGCGCTCCTACGGGCGGCGGCGCGGCCGGAATGTTCGTAGAGGCCCGCGATGCTCTTGCTCAGGCAGGTTCGAACAGGGCGATGGATTCGACGTGGGCGGTGTGCGGGAACATGTCCATCACGCCGGCGGCACGCAACTTCCAGCCGCGTTCGTGGACCAGGTGCCCGGCGTCGCGGGCCAGCGAGCCGGGGTGGCAGCTGACGTAGACGATGCGTTGCATTCCCTCCAGCGGCAGCTGGCGCAGCACCTCGATCGCGCCGGAGCGCGGCGGGTCGAGCAGCAGCCGGTCGAAGCCGGCGCCGGCCGCCACCCCGGGCGAGGATGCGTCCCCGGCAACCGGGGCGCTCGCATTGCCGGCCTTCGCGGCCGCGCGCATCCACGGCTCGCCGCGCAGGTCGCGCGCCAGGTCGGCGGCGTGGAACCGCGCGTTGGTCAGGCCGTTGCGCGCGGCGTTGTCGCGGGCGCGGGCCACCAGCCCGGCGTCCCCCTCCACGCCCACGACCTCGCCGGCCACCCGCGCCAGCGGCAGGGTGAAATTGCCCAGGCCGCAGAACAGGTCGAGCACCCGCGAGCCCGCCCCGGGCCGCAGCAGTTCCAGCGCGCGCGCGATCATTGTTTCGTTGAGCCCGGCGTTGACCTGGATGAAGTCGAGCGGCCGGAAGCCGAACTCGATGTCCCATGGTGCGAGCCGGAACGAGAGCTGCGGGTCCGCCGGCCACAGCGGGTGCACCGAATCGATGCCGCCGGGCTGCAGGAAGATCGCGATGCGATGCGCCTGGCCGAATGCGGCCAGCGCGGCACGATCCACCTCCGACAACGGCTGCAGGTGGCGGAACACCAGCGCCACGCCGTCGAACGCCGGCTGCGGGTCGCCGGCGATGAACTCGACCTGCGGGATGTCGCGGCGGGCATCGAGCCCGTCGACCAGCGCCGACAATGCGGCGATCCGGAAGCCCACCTCCGGGATCGCGGTATGGCATTCGGACAGGTCCGCGACGAAGCGCGGGTCGGTCTCGCGGAAGCCGACCAGGGTCCTGCCCTTCTTCTCCACCCGCCGCACCGAGAAGCGGCCCTTGCGGCGATAGCCCCAGGCCCGGTCGACCAGCGGCGGCAGCACCGTGTCCGCGGCGACCTTGCCGATGCGTTCCAGGTTCTCCAGCAGCACCCGCTGCTTGGCGTGGATCTGCCGGTCCTCGGCCAGGTGCTGCAGGGTGCAGCCGCCGCAGCTGCCGAAGTGCGGGCAGCGCGGCGCCACCCGGTCGGGCGAGGCCTGCAGCACCTCGACCGTGCGCGCCTCGTCGAAGCTGCGCGAGCGGCCGGTCTGCTGCGCGAGCACCCGTTCGCCCGGCAGCGCGCCGGCGACGAACACGGTCTTGCCGGCGTGCGGGTGGCCGTCGGGCCGGCGGGCGACGCCGCGGCCGTCGTGGCTCAGGTCGAGGATCTCGGCCTCGAACGGGGTCTGGTCGATGCGGGCCACGGGCGCGGGCGGGTCCTGGGTGCGGGCGAAGCCGGCCATTGTCGCAAACCGGCGGCCCCCTCCCCCGCTTGCGGGGGAGGGTTGGGGTGGGGGCGCGCGCCGCAGGCGCGCGGACGTGGCGCCGCCATCTGACGCACCCCCATCGCCCTTCGGGCACTTCCCCCGCTTCGCGGGGGAAGAAAAACGCGTGGCGGAAAGCGGCAGCCCCATCGCCCCGGATCAAGTCCAGGGCAGGCTCTGCGGGCACTTCCCCCGCTTCGCGGGGGAAGGAAACGGCGGGGTGCGGGCGTGCGGACCGCGGGTTCGTGCGGTTACTTCTGGCGCCAGTTGCCGCCGGCGTCCTGGTACCACCAGCCGCTGCGGGCGCGGGCGATCCACTGTTCGGCGAACACGTCGCGGATCTGGCCTTCCCACTCCGGGTGGCCGTTGGCGACCGCGACCTCGCGGTAGACCGCGCGGCGGTCGCGGTTGTCGGCGGCCACCGCCTCGTTGACCGCCACCCGGTCGCGCAGGCCGAGCCTGCCGGCGTCGCGGACCACGATCAGGCCGTCGCGGGTGAAACCCAGCGCGCCGGAGTCGAAGTGCGCGCGCAGGATGGAATCGAAGCGCGCGGCCATCTGCGCCTTCAGCGCCTGGATCTGCGGCGTCTCCAGGGTGATGTCCGGCCGCGACTGCGCATGCGCGGGCGCGATGCCCAGCAGCGCGAGCGGGTCGATGCGCACGGCCGCGCCGTGCGCAGGCGCAGGCGCCGGCACATGCAGCGCCATGCCGCCGTCGCCGCGCGGCACCGGCCGGCCGTCCTCGCCGATCACCTCCTCGACGAAGCGGGCCGCGGCCTCGCGCGCCTCGGCGGCGGGGAAATAGACGTTGATGGTCACGCACGCGCTCACGACCAGCAGCGCGGCGGCGAAGGGCATTGCGATCCAGCGGGTCATCGCGGTTCTCCTGCGGTCGTGCGTGGCCGGGGGCGGTCCTGCCGGTTCATTGTGCCGGGCCCCGGTCGAACACGGGCTTCACGTCGCCCTTGACCACCGAGCCCAGCCGCTCGACCAGCAGCGGCCAGTCCACCAGCCGGTTGTGCCCGATCACCGTCAGCCGCGGCAAGCCGGCACCGGTCACGATAGTAAATGCGTTGCCGCCTGAACGCAGGCCGCCCATCTCGCAGACCTCGTTGCGCAGGCGGCAGCGGATGCCGATGGCGCCGTAGCCGAAGTCGTCGAACAGGCCGATCAGGCGGCCCTGCAGGCTGGTGGCGAACGAGGCGTCGCCGACGCTGGAGATGTTCTGCACCGCGCGCTGGCTGATCCGCTGCGGCACGCCGGGCTTGCGGTCGGTGTACAGGTGGGCGTCGAACGCGGTGGCGCGCCAGCCGACCAGCCGCAGGCTGTCGATGCGCCCGTCCAGGCGGCCCTGGATGCTGCCGAAGCCGAACACCTCGGTCAGAGCGTACAGGTCGAGGTCGTCGAGCGCGATGTCGGCCGAGAGCGAGGGCGCGCTGCCGAACGGGCGTTCCAGCGCCAGATGCGAGATGTCGACCCGGCCCTCGAACAGCTGCATGGAAAGCCCGCCGTCGAACTCCAGCCGGTCGTCGACGTAGCGCGCGTCGGGGATGGTGCCGCTGAGCGTGCCCTGGAACGCCGGCCAGCCCAGCGCCTCGGCCAGGCGCGCGATGTCCAGCCGCTCCAGGGTCAGCCCGAAGCGCATCCGCAGCCGCTCGCCGGCCGCCGGCGGCTGCAGCGCCAGCGCGTCGAAGCGCACCTGCCCGCCGAAGGCGGCGACGCTGGCCGGGGCCCGCAGCCGCAGCGTGCCGCCGCTGCTTTCCAGCGGCAGTGCCGCCGCGCCGAACGGCAGGCCGTACAGCGCGCCGCCGCGCCAGCGCAGGTCGCTGGCGACCGCGGCATCGCCGCCGCTGAAACGGACCGTGCCCTGCAGCCCGGAAAAGGCGAAGCGGCCCTGCGGCTCGTGCGCGTCCACGCCGTGCAAGCGCAGCTCGGCCGACCGCAGCCTGCCGCCGTCGACCTGCAGCGCGGCGTCGAGCGCCCCGCGCAGTTCCAGCTCGCCCAGGCCCAGCGGTCCCAGCCAGCCGTCCAGGTAGCGCCGCGCCAGCGGCGCGGCATCGGCGCTGTGCAGGCGCAGGTCCAGCGCCTCGAGCCGGGCCTGCGGATCGAAGGCCGCGCTGCCCTCGGCGACCAGCACGCCGGCGTCGCGCCAGGAGAAGGCGGGCAGGCGCCAGCCCTCGCCCTCGCGCCCCCGTGCCTGCAGCCGCAGCGCCACCGGCGCCTGCAGGTCGAGGTAGGCGCGCCCGGCGAGGAATTCGCCGCCGTGCAGGGTGCCGTCGAGGGCGACGCTGGTGGTCGCGCCGGCCTTGCGCCAGTCCAGGGCGAAGCGGCCCGACAGGTCCTCGCCGGCGATGCTGGCGTCCGGGGTGTCGAAGTCGAGCCCGGCCACGGCGATGTCGCCGTCGACCTGCAGCGCCCCGCCGGGTTCGGCCAGCACCTGCAGGCGCGCATCCAGGCGGCCGTCGGACAGCACCGGCGCGTCCCAGGCCCGCGCCAGCAACGCCTGCGCCCAGGTGGCCGGGACCGCGACCAGGTCGACCGCGGTCAGATCGGGCGCGGCCCCGCGCCGCTGCACCTGGATCCGGGCCGGTCCCTGCGACAGCCGGGCATGGCTGCGGCGCTGGCCCAGGTCCACCGCCAGCCGCAGCGGCCGCCCGCCGCGCGCGCGGACCATGCCGTCGCAATGCCAGCCGCCCTCGCCGTCGCGCCGCAGCGCGCAGTCCCAGTCCAGCCCGCGCAGGTCGTAGCCCAGGCCCGGCGCCGCCAGGCGCGCGGCCTGCAGGCGCAGCCGGCCCTGGCGCGCGCCGGCCGGCCAGTCCAGGCGCATCCGCACCGCGTGCACGGTCGCGACCGCCGAGTCCACCCGTTCGATCCGCGCCTGCAGGCTGCGCGCACCCGCCGCCGGCGCGGCGGCCAGCCCGCAGGCGCACAGCAGCAGGAGTAGCATCGTCCGCGACATGGAGGGCAGGATAGCCATGGACCGCGAGCGGCCGATGAAGCCTGCAGGGCCCGCGCCGGCGCTGCTGCTGGTCGAGGACGACGCCACCAGCGCGGCCTTCCTGGCCGCGGCGCTGGAGGCGCTGCCGCTGGCGCTGGAAACGGCCGCCAGCTGCGCGGCGGCGCGGGCGGCGGTGGCGGCGCGGGCGCATGCGCTGTGGCTGGTCGACGCGCACCTGCCCGACGGCGACGGCCCCGCCCTGCTCGCGCAACTGCGCGCGCTGCGCCCGGGCGTGCCGGCGCTCGCCCATACCGCCTCGCGCGAACCGGCCCTGCACCGGGCTCTGCTGGCGGCCGGATTCGCCGAGGTGCTGGTCAAGCCGCTGGCGGCCGCGGCCTTGCGCGAAGCGGTCGCCGGCCGCCTCGCGGCCGTGCCGGACACCGCCCCCGCGCTGCCATGCGGCGTGCGCGAGGACGCCGCATCCGATGCCCGCCCGCCGGCGTGGGACGATGCCGGCGCGCTGGCCGCGCTCGGCGGCGAACGCGCCCACGTGGAGGCGCTGCGGGCGCTGTTCGTCGCGGAACTGCCGGCGGCGCGCGGCGCGGTGCTCGCCGCGGCGCGGGCGGGCGACCGGACCGCGCTGGCGGCGGCGCTGCATCGGCTGGCCGCCAGCTGCGGGTTCGTCGGCGCGGCGGAACTGGCCGCCGCGGTCGCCGCATTGCGCGCCCAGCCGGATTCGGCGCAAGCCCTGGCGCGCTTCGAACGGGCGGCCGCGCGGCTGCATCCCGCAGCTTGAGGCCTCAGCCCGGGCCAGGTTCCGGCGGCGTCGGCGACGGCCGCGCCAGCGCATCGAGCATGTCCCAGGACTTCAGGCCGCGGCCGCCGAGGTGGTGCGCCAGCACCGGGCGCAGCGCGCGCCGCAGGCCGGCCAGCTCGCCGGCTTCGGGCATGCGGCCGGCGGCCAGCGCCAGCAGCGCGCTGCCGGTGGCGGCGCTGGCGCGGTCGACGTGGCCGCGGTCGCCGAGCAGGCGCCGCGGGCCGTGTTCGGGGTCGAGCCGGTAGCGCGCCGCCGGGTCGATCGCGACGCCGTCGCCGTCGACCGCCAGCGCGAAGCCGAAACCCAGGGCATCGAGCAGCTCGCACTCGAACCGGCGCAGGATCCAGGCCAGCGGCTCGGCCGCGCGCAGACGCTCGCGCAGGCGCGCGTAGGCGCGGAACAGCTCCGGCGCCGGGTCGTTGCGCGGCGCCAGCCGCAGCACCAGCTCGTTGACGTAGAAGCCGGCCAGCAGCGCCTCGCCGGCCAGGCGCGGGGCGGCGTCCAGCGCCTCGGCCGCGCGCAGCTGCGCCAGCTCGCCGCGCTGCACCGCGTCGATCCGCACGTACTGCAGCGGCTGCAGCGCCGCGCGCAGCGGCTGCGCCCGCGCGCTGCGCACCCCGCGCGCGAGCAGGCCGATGCGGCCGTGTGCGGCGGTCAGCGCCTCGACCAGCAGGCTGGTCTCGCGCCAGGGCCGGGCATGCAGGACGAAGGCGGGCTCGGCGGCCAGGCGCATGCGGGCGCGCCGCTCAGTCCTGGTAGCCGAACGCGCGCAACGCGGCCTCGTCGTCCGACCAGCCCTCGCGCACCCGCACCCAGGTCTCCAGGTGCACCTTGCGCTCGAACAGGCGCTGCATCTGCAGCCGCGCCTTGCTGCCGATCTCGCGCAGGCGCTCGCCGCCCCTGCCGATCACGATCGCCTTCTGGCCCTCGCGCTCGACCCAGATCACCGCGCCTATGCGCAGCAGCGGCCCGGACCGCGTGGCCGGATCCTCGACGAAAGACTCGACCTCGACCGTGGTCGCGTAGGGCAGTTCCGCGCCGAGCTGGCGCATCAGCTGCTCGCGCAGCAGTTCGCCGGCGAGGAAGCGCTGGCTCTTGTCGGTGATCTCGTCTTCGGCGTACAACGGCGGCTGCTCCGGCAGCAAGGCCAGCACGCTGTCGGCCAGCGGCTCGAGGCCGCGGCGCTTGAGCGCGGAGACCGGGTGCACGGAGGCGAATACGCGGCCCTGCGTGGCCTGCGCCAGGTAGGGCAGCAGAGCCGCCTTCTCGCGCACCAGGTCGACCTGGTTGACCACCAGCACCACCGGCACCCCGGCCCCGCGCAGGGCCTCGTAGGCCAGCGTGTCCTCCTCGTCCCAGCGCCCGGCGCGGACCACCAGCATCGCCGCGTCCACGCCCTCCAGGGCGCCGCGGGCGGCGCGGTTCATCATCCGGTGCATGGCCGAGGCGCCGCGCCTGCCCTGCT
>JBKHXI010000238.1:0-2890 GCA_046566095.1 Gammaproteobacteria bacterium
GGAGTTGGGCCGGCTTTCGCAGGCCATCGCCTCGCGCGCTGCGCGCGACCCGGCGGAGATCGGCGCCGCCGCGTACGACTACCTGTTCCACTGCGGCTACGTGGCGCTGGCCTACTGGTGGGCGCGCAGCGTCGCCGCCGCCAAGACTTCGGGCCGACCCGAAGGCTTCAGCGCCGGCAAGCGCGCAACCGCGCGCTTCTACTTCCAGCGCATTCTTCCGCGCACGCTGGCGCATGCCGCCTCGATCGACAGCGGCGTCCCATCGTTGATGTCGCTGGAGCCCGACCACTTCGGTACTTGATGGCCTCGCTGCCATGCAGCAACACGTCCGCCTAGTCCACACTTCCGACCAGATCAACCTGGCCTGGACGGACAGTGGGCGTGGCATGCCGTTCGTCAAGGCCGCGAACTGGCTCACGCACCTGCAGTACGACCTCGAAAGCCCGGTGTGGCGGCACTGGACCCGATTCTTCGGGCAGCACTTCCGCTACATCCGCTACGACGAGCGCGGGTGCGGCATGAGCGACTGGCAGGTCGGCGACCTGTCGTTTGCGCGCTGGGTCGAGGACCTGGAACAAGTCGTCGAGGCCGCGCAGATCGACCGTCCCTTCGCCCTGCTCGGCATCAGCCAGGGCGCGGCCACCTCGATCGCCTACGCGATCCGCCATCCGCAGCGCGTCTCGCACCTGATCCTGTACGGCGGCTACGCCGTCGGCGGCGCGCACGAGAGCGCCGACCCGGATCGGCTGGCGCTCTACAAGGCCGTGCAGGACGTCGTGCGCCTCGGCTGGGACCGCGACAACCCGGCTTTCCGGCAACTGTTCACCTCGCGCTTCATTCCGGGCGGTAACGCCGAACAGATCGGCTGGTTCAACGAACTCTGCCGCAGGACGACCCCCACGGAGAACGCCAGCGCCCTGCTCGAGGCGCGCGGCAGCGTCGACGTGCGCGACCTGCTGCCACAAGTCCGGGTACCGACCCTGGTCATGCACGCCAGCCAGGACCAGATCGCGCCGCTGTCCCAGGGCAAGCACCTCGCCAGCCGGATCCCGGATGCGCGCTTCATCGAGCTGGACTCCTGCAACCACGTGCTGCTGGAACACGAGCCGGCCTGGAACGCGTTCCGGCAGGCAGTGCTTGAGTTCACCGGGCGCCTGACCGGGGAACAGGCGCCGGATCCGGGCCTCGCCACCCTCACCCGGCGCGAACGCGCGATCCTGGCCCTGCTGTGCCAGGGTCACTCCAATGCCCGGATCGGATGGGACCTGGGCATTTCGGAGAAGACCGTGCGCAACCATCTCTCGCACCTGTACGAGAAACTCGGCGTGCACAGCCGGGCCGAGGCGATCGTGCTGAGCCAGCGGGGCCGGCCGCTCCGGGACGACTAGCCGGGGGCGACGATCCGGGACATGCGTCCCGGGCCTGCACGCGTCCCGCGGCTGGGCCGGGACCAACTTCCCATCGCCATCCTGCCCACGCCTGCCGACAATCCTCCCCACGCCGAGGTGGCCGGTCCGCGGAAGCCGGCCCGTTGCAATCGCGGTTCCGAAGATTGGATCTCCTGCCATGCCACGCCTGCTCGCCCTCGTCTATGGAACCGCCTGTTACGCGGTGTTCCTGCTTACCTTCCTGTACGCGATCGGCTTCGTGGCCGGTGTCGGCGTCCCCAAGCACATCGACAACGGAAGGGTCGGTCCCTTCGCCACGGCGCTGGCGATCAACCTCGCCCTGCTCGGCCTGTTCGCCGTGCAGCACAGCGGCATGGCGCGGCCGGGGTTCAAGCGCTGGTGGACCAGGTTCGTGCCCGAGCCGATCGAGCGCAGCACCTACGTGCTGCTGTCGAGCCTGGCGTTGATCCTGCTGTTCTGGCTGTGGCGACCCCTGCCGCAGGTCGTGTGGCAGTTCGAACACGAAACCGCGCGCCTTGCACTGTACGGCCTGTCGGCCCTGGGTTGGATGCTGGTGTTGACCGGCACCTTCCTGATCAATCACTTCGACCTGTTCGGCCTGCGCCAGACCTGGCTCTACTACCGCGGGCGTCAGGCCGGCGAGCAGCCATTCGTGGTCCGCGCCTTCTACCGGATCGTGCGCCATCCGCTGATGCTGGGCTTCCTGGTCGCGTTCTGGTCGGCCCCGACCATGACACTGGGCCACCTGCTGTTCGCCCTGGCGACGACCGGCTATATCCTGGTGGCGGTCAAGTTCCTCGAGGAACGCGACCTCGTCGCGGCGTTCGGCGACGACTACCGGGCGTACCAGCAGCGCGTGCCCATGCTGCTGCCATGGCCACGGCCCGGCACGCGCCATACGCTGCCCGCCGACCGCCAGCCTGCAGCCTGACCGGCAGTATCCCCCGAACATCGGGCCCGCACGCCGGGCGTACCATATGCACCCCGCCTTCGGGGTGCAGGCGTCACTGCGACGGTGCAACCCGCGGCCTCGGCCTGCGACGTTCCGACCATGAGCATCCGTCCCGCGAATCCCGAAGACCGGGACTTCATCCTCGAACTGGCCGAACGCTTCGCCGCCGTGCCGCTGCCGCAGGGACGCGAGGCCGCCAGCGTCCTGGGCGGCATCCTGCGCGACGTCACCCACCACCTGGACGCCGACACTGCGGATTCGCGCTTTTTCGTGCTCGAGCAGCCACCCGGCCAGCGCGCGGGGTTCCTGCACCTGCAGCTGGCGCACGATTTCTTCACCGGGGGCCGCAACTGCCACGTCTCGGACCTGGCCATCGCCATCGGCCACGAGGGCCGCGGCCACGCCCGCGCGCTGCTGGCCTTCGCCGAGGCCTACGCGCGCGAGCACGGTTGCGAACGGCTGACCCTGTCGGTGTTTCCCGGCAACGTGCGCGCGCGGGCACTGTACGAGTCCCACGGTTTCGAGACCG
>JBKHXI010000239.1:0-2331 GCA_046566095.1 Gammaproteobacteria bacterium
CGGGGCGACAACCGGGAGGGCGGCATGATCGGACGACGCACATGATCGGACGACTCAAGGGCGTACTGGTCCACAAGCAGCCGCCCTGGCTGGTGGTGGACGTGGGCGGCGTCGGCTACGAGCTGGAGGCGCCGATGAGCACCTTCTACGACCTGCCCGAGGCCGGCCGCGAGGTGGCGCTGTTCACCCACTACGCGCAGAAGGAGGACAGCGTCTCGCTGTACGGCTTCCTGCGCGAGGCCGAGCGGCGCCTGTTCCGCGACCTGCAGAAGGTCTCGGGAATCGGCGCCCGGATCGCGCTGGCGGTGCTGTCCGGCGTGACGGTCGACGAGTTCGCGCGGCTGGTGCAGGCCGGCGACGTGGCCGCGCTGACGCGCATCCCGGGCATCGGCAAGAAGACCGCCGAGCGCATGGTGGTCGAGCTGCGCGACCGGGCCGCCGGCCTGTATGGGGATGGTTTCGCGGGCGCCGGCGGCGTCGTCGGCGCATCCGGCGCGGGCCCGCACGATCCGCAGTCCGAGGCGGTGGTCGCGCTGCAGCAGCTCGGCTACAAGCCCGCCGAGGCCGCGCGCATGGCCCGCGACGCCGCCGCCGCCGGCGACGACGCGGCCGGCATCATCCGCAAGGCCCTGCAGTCGGCGCTGCGCTGACGTCCCACCCGAACCGAGGACGCGCCATGGCCAACGCACCCGACACCGCAGCCGCGGGCCAGCCGCAGACCCGGATCGGCATGGCCGGCCTGGTGGTCGGCGCCATGGCCGTGGTCTTCGGCGACATCGGCACCAGCCCGCTGTACACCATCCGCGAGGCCTTCTCCGGCCAGTACGGGCTGGTCGCCGACCACGACACCGTGCTCGGCCTGCTGTCGCTGATCTTCTGGTCGCTGATGCTGGTGGTCGCGCTCAAGTACGTGACGGTGCTGCTGCGCGCCGACAACGAGGGCGAGGGCGGGATCATGGCGCTGATGGCGCTGGCCCAGCGCACCCTGGCCAAGGGCTCCACGCCGGCCTACCTGGTGGGCATCGTCGGCATCTTCGGCGCGGCGCTGTTCTTCGGCGACGGCGTGATCACCCCGGCGATCTCGGTGCTGGCGGCGGTGGAGGGCCTGGAGGTGGTGGCGCCGGATCTGCAGGGCTGGGTGGTGCCGGTGGCGGTGGTGATCCTGGTGGCGCTGTTCGCGACCCAGCGCTTCGGCACCGCGCGGGTGGCGCGGCTGGTGTTCGGGCCGATCGCGGCGGCCTGGTTCCTGGTGCTGGCGGTGATCGGCGTGGCCGACATCCTGCACGAGCCGGAGGTGCTGCAGGCGGTCAACCCGGCCTGGGCGGTGCGCTTCTTCGCCGACCACGCCTGGGGCGGGATCTTCATCCTCGGCGCGGTGATCCTGGCGGTGACCGGCGGCGAGGCGATCTACACCGACCTCGGCCGCTTCGGCGCGCGGCCGATCCGGCGGGCCTGGTACTTCTTCGTGCTGCCGGCGCTGATGCTCAACTACCTGGGGCAGGGCGCGCTGGTGCTGGAGAACCCCGCGGCCGCGCGCAACCCGTTCTACATGGGCGTGCCCGACTGGGGCCTGGTGCCGCTGATCGTGCTGTCCACCGCGGCCACGGTGATGGCCTCGCAGGCGGTGATCGCCGGCGGCTTCTCGGTGGCGCAGCAGGCGATGCAGCTGGGCTACATCCCGCGGATGACGGTGCGCTACTTCTCCGGCGCCAACATGAGCCAGGTTTACATCCCGGGGATCAACTGGACGATGATGGTGATCGTCGTCGGCCTGGTGATCGGCTTCGGCAGCTCTTCAGCGCTGGCCAGCGCCTACGGGGTGTCGATGTCGATGACGATGCTGATCGACACGGTGCTGCTGGCGATCGTGGCGCGGGCGCTGTGGCCGCGCTGGCGGCTGTGGGTGCTGCCGTTGTGCGCGGCGCTGCTGCTGGCGGACCTGGCGTTCCTGACGGCCAACTTCGCCAAGATCCCGCAGGGCGGCTGGTTCCCGGTGGCGCTGGGGGTGGTGATGTTCACGCTGCTGCGCACCTGGCGGCGCGGGCGCGAGCTGCTGCGGGCGGAGATCCAGAAGGAGGGCATCCGCATCGACGCGTTCCTGTCGGGGCTGATGCTGTCGCCGCCGGTGCGGGTGCCCGGGACGGCGGTGTTCCTGACGGCGGACAAGCAGGTGGTGCCGCACGCGTTCATGCACAACCTCAAGCACAACAAGGTGCTGCACGAGCAGAACGTGTTCCTGACGGTGGCCACGCTCAACGTGCCGCATGCGCACCGGCGGCTGATCGTGGAACAGGTGGGCGACGGCTTCTACCGGGTGGTGGTGCGCTTCGG
>JBKHXI010000240.1:0-2170 GCA_046566095.1 Gammaproteobacteria bacterium
GCCGGCGGGTGACGGTGTCGGCGCGGAACACCAGCCATTCGGCCAGCAGCGCCTTGAGGTTCTTGACCTGCGGCTTGCCGTCCAGGCCGATCACGTTCATGTTGACCCGGTAGCTGCGCTCCAGGTCGGTGGTCGCGAACAGGTGGCCCATCAGCTGCTCGGCGTCCACCCGGTTGCTGCGCGGCACCAGCACCACCCGCACCGGGCTGACATGGTCGGACTCGTCGCGGATGTCCTCCAGCCACGGCAGCTTCTTCGCCCGCATCTGCGCGGCGATCTGCTCGATCACCTTCGACGGCGAGACCTGGTGGGGCAGGGCGTCGATGACGATGTTGGCGTGCTCGCGCTTCCAGGTGGCGCGGGCGCGCACGCTGCCGCCGCCGGTCTGGTAGATCGCCAGCAGGTCGGCCGCCGGGGTGATGATCTCGGCGCTGGTGGGGTAGTCGGGCCCGCGCACGTGCTCGACCAGGTCGCGCACGCTGGCGTCCGGATCGTCGAGCAGGCGCACGCAGGCGCTGACCACCTCGCCCAGATTATGCGGCGGCACGTCGGTGGCCATGCCGACCGCGATGCCGGTGGTGCCGTTGAGCAGCAGGTGTGGCAGCCGCGCCGGCAGCCAGCTCGGTTCCTCCAGGGTGCCGTCGAAGTTCGGTACCCAGTCCACGGTGCCCTGGCCGAGCTCGCCCAGCAGCACCTCGGCGATCGAGGTGAGCTTGCTCTCGGTGTAGCGCATCGCCGCGAACGACTTGGGGTCGTCGGTCGAGCCGAAGTTGCCCTGGCCGTCGATCAGCGGGTAGCGGTAGGAGAACGGCTGCGCCATCAGCACCAGCGCCTCGTAGCAGGCCGAATCGCCGTGCGGGTGGTACTTGCCGATCACGTCGCCCACGGTGCGCGCCGACTTCTTGGGCTTGGCCGCGGCCGACAGCCCCAGCTCGCTCATCGCGTACACGATCCGCCGCTGCACCGGCTTCAGGCCGTCGCCGATGAACGGCAGCGCCCGGTCCAGCACCACGTACATCGAGTAGTCCAGGTAGGCGCGCTCGGCGTACTCGCGCAGCGGGATCTGCTCGAAGCCGTGGAAGGCGGGGCGGACGGTCTCGTTCATGCGGAGGCTTCGGGGGGATGCACCCGGCGATTCTACTGGCAGCGCCCCCGGGTGCCCGGCCGCCGACGGGCGGCGGCCGGCTGTGCATGGCCGGGGTCGTGGCCCGGATACAATCGCAGTTCGCCGCGCCGTCCTCCGGGGGAAGCATGTCGGACCACGAAACGATCCAGGCACGCCGTGTGCTGCCCGAGGAGATCGACCGCGTGTTCGGCGATGGCGGCGACGACATCCGCCAGGTCGAGCGCCGCGCCCGCGACGCCTATCCCGGCCAGCGCCTGATCGTGTGGGAGGGCGACCCGCAGACTTTCGCCTTCGGTTACGTCGGCGGCGACGCCGAGCAGCTGCTCGGCCACCCCGCCAGCGCCTGGCTCGGCCCGTCGTTCTGGGTCGAGAGCATCGTCCACCCAGAGGACCGGCGCGACGCGGTGGCGTACTGCGCCCTGGCCTCCGGCAAGGCCTGCGACCACGTGTTCGAGTACCGCGCCGTGCACCCGGCCGGCGGCGTGGTCTGGCTGCTGGACTACGTCCGGGTCGTGCTCGGCCCGCGCGGCATCCCCAGCCTGCTGCGCGGCCTGATGTTCGACATCACCGCCGAGAAGACCCGCAGTGGCGCCTACGCCAGCGTGCCGTCCTACCGCCTGCCTTCGATCGACCAGCTCCAGGCGCTGCCCTGAGCCCCGCGGACGCTTCCGGGCCGGGGGACCGGCCGGTTCGCGCCGGCGGCGGTCAGGGCTGCCGCGGCAGCCAGTCCGGCTGCAGGGCGTAGGCGGCCCAGTAGCTGCGCCAGTCGGCATCGCCGCAGGCTTCGCGGCAGGGCAGCATGTGCACCAGGCGCAACAGCCAGAATCCGCTGCCGTCGTAGGCGAAGCGGGCGATGCCACGGCCGTCGGTGACCACGGTACGCACCCGGGCGTTGTCGTTGTCGAAGCGGCCGTCGCCGTCGTGCACCACCGTCAGGGTGCGCCCGGGCAGCGGCTTGCCGGCGAACAGCACCTGCGCCCGCAGCGTGCGCCCGGGACCGGGTTCGCGCGGAGGATCGAGCAGGACGATTTCCAGCGCCTGCCC
>JBKHXI010000241.1:0-8154 GCA_046566095.1 Gammaproteobacteria bacterium
CGGCAACGCCCTCAGCCGGCGGCTTCGAAGCGGTTGGCCTCGACGTTCTTGCGCACCTTGCCGGGGTCCCAGACGCGGCCGTTCATCGCGATGTACACGCCCGGCGGCAGCGACTGCACCGCGCCCACCGCGGTGCCGATGTTGAACTCGGCGTCCGAGCCGCGGAACCGCGCCGGGTTCAGCGCGCCGGTCAGGACGATGGTCTTGCCGGGAATCGACGTCAGCACCCGCGCGGTCTCCACCATGCTGTCGGTGCCGTGGGTCACCAGCACGTGGCGCGCGTCCTGGGCGGCGATGGTGGCGCGGACCAGCTCGCGGTCGGCGTCGTCCAGGTGCAGCGAGTCCTTGCGCAGGATCGGGATCACGGTGAAGCGGAAGGCCACGCCCAGTTCCTCCAGGATGCGGCCGATCTGCGGCTCGCCGACCTGGAAGTCGGACTTGTCGTCGAAGTAGATCTTGTCGATGGTGCCGCCGGTGGTGACGACGCAGAGACGGTCCATGGACGTCGCCGCGGGCGGGAGGGGGCGCCCGTCGAGGCGCGCATTATAGGACCCGGCCAGCGAGGACCCGGCTAGCGCAGACCGCCGGGACCGGCGTCGGGGCCGCGACGGCCGAAACGCGCGCGCAGGCCCGGCAGGTTGGCCGCGAACACCACCGCCAGCGCCAGCGCCACCGCCGCCAGCGCGAAGCCGCGTTCGCCCGGCCGGCTCCAGGCCACCATGACCCCGTGGCTGAACCAGGCCAGCGCCAGCACGCCGGCCCAGAAGCGTAGCCGCGGCGCGTCGCCGCGCAGCAGCCGCGCGGCCATCGCCAGCGGCGGAAGCGCGAACAGCGCCAGCGCCGCCCAGCGGTCCGCGCCCGGCCAGAACCAGGCGCCGTACAGCGCCGCCAGCGCGAGCAGCGCGCCGGCCAGCCAGCGCCGCGCGCCCGGATCACGCGCGCTCATGCCAGCTTCGCCGCCAGCTGCGCCACCCGCCGCCCCAGCGCCCGCGCCAGCGCCGCCTCCTCGTCGCTGGGCTGCGGATCGTCCTGCAGGCCCGCGACATGGCTGGCGCCGTAGGGCGTGCCGCCGCTGCGCGTGGAGTTGAGCGCCGGCTCGGTGTACGGCAGGCCGGCGAGCACGCAGCCGTGGTGCAGCAGCGGCAGCATCATCGACAGGAGCGTCGCCTCCTGGCCGCCGTGCATGGTCGCGGTGGAGGTGAACACCGCCGCCGGCTTGCCGACCAGCACGCCGCTGGCCCATTCCGCGCCGAGTCCGTCGATGAAATGCTTGAGCGGGGCGGCCATCATCCCGAAGCGCGTGGGGCTGCCGAGCAGCAGGCCGGCGCATCCGGCCAGGTCCGCGCGCTCCACGTAGGGCGGGCCGTCCTCCGGGACGGGGGGCGCGGCGACCTCGGTGACCGGCGCCACCGGCGGTACCGTGCGCAGCCGTGCGGCCATGCCCTCGACCTCGCCGACGCCGCGCGCCGCCTGCCGCGCCAGGCGTGCGACCGAGCCGCCGCGGCTGTAGTAGAGCACCAGGATCTCGGCCATCGACGCTGCGCCAGGGAGGGACGCGGACAGGATAGTGGATGCGCCGCCGCCCGCGGCCATCGGTTACCCTCCGGGCGATGAGTCCCAGGGCCGCATGGATCCGCCTGTCCGAGCGCGTGCGCGACCGCGCGCGCGCCGGTTCGTTCTTCCGGTTCCTGTGGCGGCGCTTCCTGGACGACCGCCTGTTCGAGGCCGCCGGAGCGCTGTCGTTCACCACCGTGTTTGCGCTGGTGCCGCTGTCGATGGTGGTGTTCGGCGTGCTGTCGGCGTTCCCGGTGTTCAACGAGTGGAGCGGTCGGCTCAGCGCCTACATCTTCTCCAACTTCGTGCCGAGTTCGGCGCGGGCCGTGGAAACCTACCTGCAGCAGTTCTCGGAGAACGCCGGGCAGCTGACCGTGGCCGGCGTGGTCGCGCTGGTGGTCTCGCTGCTGATCACCCTGACCAGCGTCGAGGCGACCTTCAACCGGATCTGGCGGGTCAAGGCGCCGCGGCCCAAGTTCAGCCGCTTCCTGGTGTACTGGACCGTGCTCACCCTGGGCGCGCTGATCGCGGCGACCTCGCTGGCGCTGTCGACCCGCCTGTTCGCGCTGGAGGTGTTCTCCACCCAGCCGGGCCGCGCGATCGAGGACCTGATGCTGCGGCTGGCGCCGATGACGATCGAGCTGGTCGCCTTCGCCGCGATCTACCGCGCGGTCCCGCACCGCACCGTGCACTGGCGCCACGCCTTCGCCGGCGCGCTGCTGGCGGTGCTGCTGTTCGAACTGGTCAAGGGCGGACTGGGCCTGTTCCTGAGCAACTTCCCGGCCTACGAGCGCATCTACGGCGCGGTGGCGTTCGTGCCGATCTTCCTGCTGTGGATCTTCCTGGGCTGGGTGGCGATCCTGCTGGGCGCGTCGCTGGCCGCGTCGATCTCTGCCTTCCGCTACCAGCCGGTGGCGATGCGCCTGCCCGAGGGCTACGAGATCTACGGCATCCTGCGCATGCTCGGCCGCTTCGCGCAGGCGCGCGCCGAGGGCCACGGACTGCACAGCGACGACATCCAGCGCATGGAACCGATGCTCACCGACGCCCTGGTGCAGCAGCTGCTGGCCCAGTTCGAGGAGATCCGCCTGGTGCGGCGCGCCGAATCCGGCGAATGGCTGCTCTCGCGCGACCTGGACGAGCTGAGCCTGGGCGAGCTGTACGAGGCCTGCCAGTTGCGCATCCCGGTGGCCGAGGCGCATCTTCCCTGCCGCGAGGATCCGCTCGGCCAGGCCGCCGCCGCCGCGCTGGACGAACTGCGCGTCCCGCTGCGCGCGCTGCTCAAGCGGCGCGTCGCCGGCATCTACCAGTCCCCCAGGAGCGAACGATGAAGCCATTCCCCAGGCGCGCCGCCTGCGCACTCTGCCTCGTGGCCGCCCTGGCCGGGTGCCGCGCCGAGCGGCCGGCGGCCGCGGACGCCGCCGATGCCGCGCCCGCGCCCGCCGCGGCACCGGCCGGGCCCGCCGCGGAACCGGAGGCGGCGGCGCGTCCGTCCCTGCAGGTCGACACCCTCGACCACGGGCGCTACGACCTGGCCGAGCATCGCGGCCGCTGGGTGGTGGTCAACTTCTGGGCGACCTGGTGCTCGCCCTGCCTGAAGGAGATGCCGGAGCTGTCGGCGCTGGACGCGATGCGCGAGCACATCGAGGTCGTGGGCCTGGCCTACGAGGAGATCGAGGTCGGCGCGATGCGCGAGTTCCTGGCCGCGCACCCGGTGGTGTATCCGATCGCGATCGTGGACGTGTACGCGCCGCCGGCCGACTTCGACACGCCGCGCGGCCTGCCGATGACCTACCTGGTGGCGCCGGACGGCACGATCGCGAAGCAGTTCCTCGGCCCGGTGACCGCGCACCAGATCGAGGAGGCGATCGCCGCCGCGGGCGGCCCCGCATCCGGTGCGCCGGTGCAACCCGCGGAGGCGACGCCGGGCGCATGAGCGCGGCCCGCTTCATCGTCCGCGGCCGGGTGCAGGGCGTGTTCTTCCGCGCCTCCACCCGGGAGCGCGCGCTGGCCCTGGGCCTGCGCGGCAGCGCGGTCAACCGCGCCGACGGCAGCGTCGAGGTCCGCGCGGCGGGCGACGCGCAGGCGCTGGACGCGCTCGAACGCTGGCTGCGCCACGGGCCCGCCCAGGCCCGGGTCGAGGCGGTGCAGCGCGAGCCGCTGGATCCGGACGCGGTCGGCGAGGGCTTCGCCACCGGCTGAGCCGCCGCTGCGCGCCGCCGCGCGGCTACGACGCCGCGCGGGCGTGGCCGATCCAGGCGAACAGGCGCCTGCTCGAGGCCAGGCCGAGCCCGGCCAGCACCGCGACCGCGCCGGCATGCCAGAGCAGGGTCATCAGCATGGTCTCGCCCTCGTGCAGCAGCCCGACCCCGGCCGAGGCCAGCGCCGCGGCGGCCAGCGCGGCCAGGGCCGCGGTCGCGGCCGGGTGCACCACCGCCGCGTGCCGGACCATCAGCAGCATGACCAGGCCCAGCGGCAGGCTCACCAGGGTGATGGTCCAGGCGCATTCGGCGCTGACCGGGTCGAAGGCCAGGGCCGCCGGGCCCAGCCGCGCGTAGTCGCGCAGGCAGCCCCAGCCCAGCCCGGCCAGCCACAGCGCCGCCGCCGGCGCCGGCAGCCAGGCCCAGCGCAGCCGGCGCCCGGGCAGGCTGACCACGAAGGCGGCGTGCGCCGCCAGCACCCCGACCAGCAGGCTGGCCAGCCATTCGGTGCGGACCGCCGGGTCGGCCATGGCCCGGGCCAGGTCGGCGCGCAGGCCATGCCCGGCCGCCACAACGGCCAGGACCGCCGCGGCCAGCAGCAGCCAGGTGGCGGTGCGCCGCCAGGGTGGCGCCAGCCTGCGCACCGGTCGCGCGCCCGCGGCGAGTCGTTCGATCAGTCGTTCGGTTTCAGTCATGGTCCTGCCCGGTGGGTGCGAGGGCGTGGCGCAGCGATTCCAGGGCGCGATGGCAGGCGACCTTGAGCGCGCCCGCGCTGCGGGCGGTGCGGCCGGCGGCTTCCTCCAGCGACAGCCCCTGCAGCCGGAGCAGGCGCACCGCCTCGCGCTGGCGCCCGGGCAGGCCGTCGACCGCGCGCTGCAGGCGGGCGCCGGCCTGCGCCGCGGACAGGGCCTCGAACGGACCCGGCCCGGTCGATTCCGGTTCGGCCGCGGCCAGCCCGTCGTCGCCTTCGTGCCGCAGCCGGCGCGCGCGCCTGCGCAGCAGGTCGATGCAGCGGCGCCTGGCGATGGTGGCCAGCCAGGGCTTGAACGGACGCGCCGGCTCGTAGGTGTGGCGGATGTCGTGGACCACGAGCAGGATGTCCTGCACCGCGTCCTCGGCGTCCTCGCCGTGCCCGAGATGGCGGCGGGCGATGGCGCGCAGGTAGGGCGTGATCGCGCGCAGCAGTGCGTGGTAGGCCTCGCGGTCGCCGTCCTGCGCGCGCCGCATCAGCCCGCGCCACTCCGTCTCCCCGGCCGCGGCCGGGGCGGGGGAGGCGGTCCGGGTCGATGCCTCGGCCATCGGCTGCGCCGGCTGCGTCCGCGGGAACGGCACGATCGTGGCCATCATGCGACCGCGGCCGACGGGCATCAACCGCGGCGGCGCCGCGCGAGCAGGCGGTCGAGCGACAGCGCCCCCGGGCCCAGCGCCATCAGCCACAGCATCGCCGCCGCCCAGACGCCGTGGGTCGGCCAGGCCGCGGGATACACGAACAGCTGGATCACCAGGGTCATCAGCAGCAGGGCGAATGCCGACAGGCGGGTCGCCAGGCCCAGCACCAGCAGCAGCGGGAACACATGCTCGGCGGCGGCCGCGAGCAGTGCGGCGAGTTCCGGCGGGATCAGCGGCAGCGCGTACTCGTAACGGAACAGGTCGAGCGCGCTCTCCGACAGCCGCGGCGCGCCCAGCCGGACTTCGCCGCCGATCGGGTCCAGCACCAGGCCCTCGACCTTGGTCTGCCCGGACAGCCAGAAGGTGCCCGCCAGCGAAATCCGGGCGACCAGGGCGACCAGGTCGTGCGGGATCCGGGCGAAGGCGGCGGCCAGCCGGCCTTGCGGGGGGGCTGCCCGGTGGAGGGGGCTGGCGGGTGCGGAGGCGGACATGGCGACGATCCTGCGGGCGGTGGCGGGAAGGCTCAGGAGGCATCGATGCCGACGACGAGCTGCCGCCCGACCAGCATCGCGAACAGGGTTTGCGGGTCGCCGCCGGCGGCGAAGGCGGCCGCGCAGGCGTCGCCGAGCGCCTGCCCGGCGCGCAATGCATCGAGCAGCGCGACTGCGCCGGCCGGCAGGGCGCTGCAATGCACCGCCAGGCCGCGGTCGCGGGCGACCAGCACGACCTCGGCGCGCGCGAGGTCGACGCGGCCCAGGTCGGCGCCGGCCGGGTCGTCGAGCCCCTGGTGCGCCGACCAGATCGACAGGACCGGATACGCGCTCGACAGCCAGTGCGCCGCCGGGTGCAGCCGCAACCGGGCCGCAACGAGGCGGTCGGGATCCTGCGCCAGCGCGCCGAGCGTGGCGGTGGCGACCGGTTCGGCATCGGCGGCGTTGAAGGCGCGCACCCGCAGCTGTTCGAGGGCGGCGACATCGGCCAGGTAGGCCACGCCGGCCGCGGGGGCGAAGCCGGCGATGAATCCGGCAAAGCCTTCGCCGTATTCGGCCAGGATCGGCGATCGCGGCGGGTCGGCGAGCACGCGTGCGCGCGCCATGGCCCGGAAGAAGCGCTCGCCGACCAGCGCGCGGGCGACCGGGAAGGCCTCGGCCAGCGCGTCGACCAGCGAGACCACCAGGTTGTTGCGGTGCACGGCGAAGCGGCGCGCCGGATCGGCGCCGGGCGGCACGCGCAGCCCGGCGGGCGGCGGCCGCGCCGGATCGAGCAGGGCGGCGGCGAAGGCGGCGTTCATGCGGCGCGCCGGTCGCGGCCGCCGGCGACCGCGGCGAGCATGCGGTCGGCGATCCGCGCCTGCTCGCGCAGCAGCGGGTAGTCGGGGACGCGGTTGTCCCACTCCACCAGGGTCGGCACCGGCCCGGTCCGGGCCAGGACCCGCGCGTACAGCGCCCAGACCGCCGCGTCCACCGGCGCCCCGTGGTCGTCGATCAGCAGGCCGTCGCCGTCCGCGCCCTGTGCGGACGGATCGGGATCGACCGCGTGCCCGGCCAGGTGGATCTCGCCGACCGCCTCCAGCGGCAGCGCGTCCAGGTAGGCGTGCGGGTCCCGCCGCTGGTTGTGGCAGCTGACGTGGACGTTGTTCACGTCCAGCAGCAGGCCGCAGCCGGTGGCGCGCACGACCCGGGCGAGGAAGTCGGGCTCGTCGATGCTGCTGGCGCGGAACCCGAAATAGCTGCTGGGGTTCTCCAGCAGCATGCGCAGCCCGAGCCGCCGCTGCACGCGGTCGACATGGCGGCAGACGCGCTGCAGCGAGGCCTCGTCGTAGGGCACCGGCAGCAGGTCGTTGAGGAAGCGGCCGTCGTGGGTCGACCAGGCCAGGTGCTCGGAGAAGCAGGCCGGGCGATGGCGTTCGATCAGGCGCGCGAGCCGGTCCAGATGGGCCTCGTCCGGCGGCGCGCGGCCGCCCAGCGACAGGCCCACGCCGTGCAGCGACACCGGCATCCGCGCGCGCACCGCGGCCAGCCAGGCATGCGGCGCGCCGCCGGCCCCCATGTAGTTCTCGGCATGGACCTCGACGAACGCGGGCGGCTCGGCATCCGCGAGCAGCGCCTGCAGGTGCCGCGGCTTGAACCCGATGCCGGCGCGCGGCGGCAGCGCGGCTGCCGGCCGGTCGTGGTCGCTGCGCATGGCGACCGGCACTCAGCCGGTCGCCGCGGGCAGGGCCGCGTCGAACGCCTGCAGCTGGCCGTACCCGGTCGGCGAGCTGGGGGAAGGCGTGCTCAGGCAGCTGCCTTCGGGCACGTACGACCAGGCATTGCCCTGGTAGTCGACCTTGGAAGTGCCGGCGCAGGTAGTGCCGGGACCGGCGGCGCAGTCGTTGCGGCCGGCCAGGGCCACGCCGAAGCATTTTTCCCTGCCGTCGGCATCGGCGGTGGCCTGGTCCTGGGCCGGGTCGGGCCCGGAACGCGCGCAACCGGCGAGCAGGGCGATGCCGAGCGCCGCCGCGGACAGGGTGGACATCCTGGAAAGGGTCATCTCATGTTCTCCATGGGGCGCGGGCCCGGCGCCGGCCCGGACGGCGCGGCGCCGGGCAGGTCCGCTCAGCTGCGCTTGCGGGCCTGGCCGTCGCGCGGGGTGGCGTAGGGGGCGAGCTGGCCGTAGCCGGTGGGCGAACTCTTCGACTCGGTCTTCTCGCAGGTGCCGGCCGGCACGTAGCTCCAGGCATCGCCCTGGTAGTCGACCTTGGAAGTGCCGGCGCAGCTGGTGCCGGGGCCGGCGGCGCAGTCGTTCTGGCCGGCCAGGGCGACGCCGTAGCACTTCTCCTTGTCCGGCTTGGCGGCGGTGGCGGTACCCGCGGACAGGGCGAGCGCCGAGCCGAAGGCGGCGGCGACGGCGAGGGTGGCGAGACGTGGGGTGCAGCAGGACATGGGCTTCTCCTTGGGAGGGGACGGCAGGGCGGTCGTCGCCGTGCCACAGGAGGATTCGCCGCCGGGGCGCGAAAGGTTACGTCCGC
>JBKHXI010000242.1:0-9132 GCA_046566095.1 Gammaproteobacteria bacterium
ACCCGCTGCTCGGGCTGGAGGACGGCCGGCTGCGCGACCCCGACCACCGCTTCGAATGGGACCGCGCCCGCTTCCGCGCCTGGGCCACGGGCGTGGCCCGCCGCAACGGCCACCGGCTGCGCATCGCAGGCATCGGCGCACCGCACCCGGAATTCGGCCCACCGACCCAGTACGCCCACTTCAGCCGCAGAACGGAACCGGCTCCATCCCCGCGCCAGCGCCGGGTACCACCCCTGTAGGAGCTGCGTAAGCTGCGACCAGATGCCTCGCGGACGCAAGACCACATCGGCCACATCGACAGCATCGCGGCTTGCGCGGCCCCATCCATGACTCCGGGTCGCAGCTTACGCAGCTCCTACGGCCGCCGGGATCGCGCGCCGCTTGTTGCCCGCCACTCCCGCGAGCCGGGCGCTACACCACTACCGGTCGAACTCAGCGGGAGAGAACAGCGGCCATGCGGCTTGTCCGCTACAATGCCGCCTCCGCAGCTCGATGCGCCGCGTGAACAACCCGCGCCGCTTTCCCTCCGATGACAGCGATCACCACGCCGCCCTAGGCGCGCACTGCCGCAGCGACGCTTCCGCCCTGCCCCGTGGCCGGCGGGCGCATTCCCGCATTTCCCGGCGCCGTCGCCGGTACTGGACGTCCACGCTTGAACACCCTTTCGCGCCTCCGCCAGGACTGGCTTGGCAATATCCGCGGCGACCTGCTCGCCGGCCTGGTGGTCGCCCTCGCGCTGATTCCCGAGGCCATCGCCTTCTCGATCATCGCCGGGGTCGATCCGAAGGTCGGGCTGTACGCCTCGTTCTGCATCTCGGTGGTGATCGCGTTCGCCGGCGGGCGGCCGGGCATGATCTCGGCCGCCACGGGGGCGATGGCGCTGCTGATGATCGGGCTGGTGCGCGACCACGGGCTGCAATACCTGCTTGCCGCCACCATCATGACCGGCTTCCTGCAGGTCCTGGCGGGCGTCTTCAAGCTGGGCGTGCTGATGCGCTTCATCTCGCGCTCGGTGATCACCGGCTTCGTCAACGCGTTGGCGATCCTGATCTTCCTTGCGCAGCTCCCCGAGCTCACCGGCGTGCCGTGGACGGTGTACGCGATGACGGCGGCGGGCCTGGCGATCATCTACGGTTTCCCGCGGCTGACCCGGGCGATCCCCTCGCCGCTGGTGGCGATCGTGCTGCTGACTGCGGTGGCGCTGCTGTTCCAGCTCGACATCCGCACCGTGGGCGACATGGGCGAGTTGCCCGACAGCCTGCCGGTGTTCCTGCTGCCGGACGTGCCGCTGAACTGGGAGACGCTGTCGATCATCCTGCCGGTGTCGGCGACCCTGGCCATCGTGGGACTGCTCGAGTCGCTGCTGACCGCACAGATCGTCGACGACCTGACCGACACCCCCAGCAACAAGAACCGCGAAGCCACCGGCCAGGGCGTGGCCAACATCGCCTCAGGCCTGCTCGGCGGCATGGCCGGCTGCGCGATGATCGGCCAGTCGGTGATCAACGTGAAGTCGGGCGGCCGCGGGCGCCTGTCGGCGCTGGCCGCGGGCGTGTTCCTGCTGCTGATGGTGGTGTTCGCGGGCCCTTGGGTCGAGCGGATCCCGATGGCGGCGCTGGTCGCAGTGATGATCATGGTCGCGATCGGCACCTTCAGCTGGTCGTCGATCCGGGACCTGCGCCACCACCCGAAGACCTCGAGCCTGGTGATGTTCGCGACCGTCGTCGTCACCGTGTTCACCCATGACCTCGCCAAGGGCGTGCTCACCGGGGTGCTGCTGTCGGCGCTGTTCTTCGCGCGCAAGGTCGGCCAGGTGCTGCACGTGGCCTCGGTCGCCTCCGCGGACGGCCGCTCCCGCGACTACATCGTGACCGGCCAGGTATTCTTCGCCTCCGCAGATTCCTTCGTGGCAGGCTTCGACTTCAAGGAAGTGCTGGAGCGGGTGCGGATCGACGTCAGCCGCGCGCACTTCTGGGACCTGAGCGCGGTCGGCGCGCTGGACAAGGTGGTGCTCAAGTTCCGACGCGAGGGCACTGAGGTCGAGCTGGTCGGCCTGAACCAGGCCAGCGCCACCCTGGTCGACCGCCTCGGCGTGCATGACAAGCCCGACGCGGTCGAGCGTCTTTCCGGACATTGAGGAGCCCGCCATGGCCGCACCGCTGATCCATGCCGAAGGCCGCGTGCTGGCCGCCGTCGACGCCTCCGTCTACGCCGAAAGCGTGGCCCGCCACGCGGCCTGGGCTGCGACGCGGCTGCAGTCGCCATTGCAGTTCCTGCACGTGCTCGACCGCCACCCGGAAACCGCGCCGGTCGCCGACCTCAGCGGCAACCTCGCCCTGGGCGCACGCGAGACCCTGCTGCTGGAGCTGGCCGAGGTCGACGCACAGCGCAGCCGGCTCGCGCAGGAACGCGGGCGCGCGCTGCTGGACGAGGTGCGCCGGCTGGCCGGCGAGCAGGGCGCGACCGATGCCTCGGGGCTGCTGCGACACGGCGGACTGGTCGACACCCTGGTCGAGCTCGAGCCGGAGGTACGCCTGTTCGTGCTCGGCAAGCGCGGCGAGCATGCCGATTTCGCCAGGGGCCATCTCGGCGGCGACCTCGAGCGGGTGGTGCGCGCGGTGCATCGCCCCTTGCTGGTCGCCTCGCGCGCGTTCCGCCCGATCGCGCGCATCGCGATCGCCTTCGACGGCAGCGCCACCACCCGCAAGGGCGTGGCGATGGTCGCCGCCAGCCCGCTGTTCCGCGGCCTGCCCTGCGACGTGGTGATGGCCGGGCGCGACGACGGGGCCGCGCGCGAACAACTGGCATGGGCGCAGGACACGCTCGCCGATGCCGGCTTCACGGTCGAAACGGTGCTCGCCGCCGGCGACGCCGAGAAGGTCATTTCCGCGCACGTCGCCGAGGCCGGCATCGACCTGCTGGTGATGGGCGCCTACGGCCACTCCCGCATCCGAACCCTGATCGTCGGCAGCACCACCACCGCGATGCTGCGCAGCTGCCGGATCCCGGTGCTGCTGTTGCGCTGAGCCCGCCTGCTCCCGGGCCGCCTGCTCTTGTAGGAGCTGCTTCAGCTGCGACCAGGGGAAGGATCGCGGTTGCGGCAGCCGCAATGCCAGGCGCAGGCGACTTCGTGGTTTCTGGAACATCTGATCACAGCTGAAGCTGCTCCTACAGGTTGAGCAACGCTCACTGGCTCGGCTCAGCGGCGGCGACGCGGACTGCGGTCGGGCATCGCGGCCAGCAGCAGCGGCCAGGCCAGGGCGGACAGCATCAGGGCGCAGGTCCAGAACACCGGCCCCTGTTCCCAGCCGATCACGGCGACGTAGCAGGCCAGGCTCGCCGCCAGCGCCAGCGCAGCGGCGATGCGCAGGACGCGCGCGCGGCCTGGCACGGCGGGACGCCCGCGCAGCGCCTGGTGGTGGCGCGGCATCGCCAGCACCAGCAGGCACCAGCCGAGCAGGATCAGTGCGGTGCCGAGCAGCAGCATCTCACCCTTCCTGCGCCGCGAGCCGGACCGGGGTTCCGCGGGCGCCGACGCGGCTGCGCAGGCCCGCGCGCCGCGCCATCCAGCCGAACAGTGCCGCGAACGCCAGCAAGGCCAGGTCCACCGCCGCCAGCGCCCATTCGCCGCGCGGCAGGGTCGCCAGCAGGTGGCTGGACGACGTGGTCGCCAGGTTGGCCACCGGCACGGCCGCCATCGCCAGCGCGGTGGCGGCGAACAGGTCGCGCCAGCCGCGGCCGTGGCGGTCGCGCCAGGCGCCCCAGGCCGCGGCCAGCGCCCAGGCGGCGACGAACACCGCGACCTCGGCAGCGGCGCGATCCGGCAGCCCGGCCGGCAACAGCCGGTTGCCGAGCAGCATCGCCGCGCAGGCCAGCGGCATACCCGCGACCACGCCGACGTTGAGCGCGCGCACCAGCCCGTAGCCCGACAGCGCACCCGCCGCCGCGACCCGCTGCTCGCGCTTGCGCACCCAGACCTGCATGCCGCTGGCCAGCATCGCGCAGCCGGCCAGCCCCAGCAGGAAGTACAGCCAGCGCAGCGGTGCGCCGCCGAACTGCGCCATGTGCAGGCCGCCGAGGAAGGAATAGGTCAGGTAGCCCGCGCTCGGCGGCGGCGTGTGGTGCAGGAAGGCGCCGGTGGCCGCGTCGTACACCACCTGCTGCATGTCCCAGGCCACGCGCCGGCTGTGCTCCGTGCCGAAGGCGATCACCGCGCTGGCGTCGTCGGGATGCTCGACCGCGGCCCAGTCCACCGGCACCCCCATCCGCCGCTGCGCGTCGGCGAACAGCGCGTCGACCGAATGCAGCCGCTGCAGCGGCGCGCCGACCTCCGGACGCTCGTAGAAGCCACCGGCTTCCGCGAAATAGCGTTCCAGGTCGCCGCCGTAGGCGGCATTCAGGCCGCCGAAGACGTAGCTGGTGAAGAAGATGGCCACGCCGGTGTAGGCGATCATCAGGTGGAACGGCAGCCCGAGCACGCCGGCGACGTTGTGCCCGTCCAGCCAGGCGCGCTGCCCGCCGGCGCGCGGGCGGAAGGTGAAGAAGTCCTGGAAGATGCGCTTGTGGGTGATCACGCCGGCGACCAGGGCCACCAGCATCATCATGCCGGCGAATCCGACCACGTACATGCCCCAGGTACCGGCGTGCAGGTTCCAGTGCAGCTCGAAGAAGAACTCGCCGCCCGCGGTCGAGGGGATGGCCTGGCCGGTGACCGGATGCAGGGTGCGCTTGCCCTGGCTGCCGTCGTCCATCATCCAGTAGGCCTCCATCCCGCGTTCGCGCGGGCCGGAAACGTGCGCCCACCACACGTGCGCGTCCGGGGCCAGCGCCGACAGCTGCGCGAACGCGGGGTCGAAGCGCGCGGCGACCTGGCGGTCGACGTCGTGCAGCGCCGGCCGCATCCAGTCGTCGAGTTCGCGGTCGAAGCAGGCGATGGTGCCGCCGACGAAGATCACGAACAGCAGCCACCCGGCCAGCAGGCCCGACCAGGTGTGCAGCCAGGCCATCGACCGGCGCAGGCCGTTGTTCGCCCCGGCGTCGTCGCGCGCGGCCGGCTTCGGCATCGGCTTCGCGCTCACGGCCGCACCGCCTGCCCGGCCAGCAGCGCCGCCAGGCCGGTCATCGCCAGCGCCAGCAGCAGCGGCACGCCCGCCGCCCGCCAGGGCGAGCGCGCGGCGAAGGCGTGGACCGCCGCCGCCGTCCACACCACGAAGGCCAGCAGGCCGCCGGCCACCACCCGGTCGGGCCGCGCGAACGGCAGCACCGCCGCCATCAGCGCCGCGAAGGCGTGGGCGAGGAAATAGCCGAGCGCGAGCGCGGACAGCGTGCGGACCGCGATGTCGAGCCTGCGGCGCCACGACATGGAAGCGGCGCTGCGCGGCTGGCGGGGGCTGGCGGCATGGTTCATGCGGGGTCCGGGCCGGCGTGGCGCCGGGAAAGCAGGTTCCTCGCTGCGCTCGGAACGACAGCTGTGGCGGGACAGGAATGGGCGGGGGGGGGGTGGACTCAGAAGCGGTAGCCGATGGTGAGCGTGGCGTTGCGCGGCGGCGCGTAGTAGCCCTGCTCCCAGTACAAGCTGGGGATGTACTTCTCGTCGGTGAGGTTGTCGATGTTGAGGGTGGCCTCCCAGCCGCCGGTCGAACGGTAGCCGGCCATCAGCCCCAGCACCGCGTAGGCCTCCTGGCGGGTGACGATCGGCGCACCGTCGGCGGTCGTGCCCTGGTCGCGGTGGATGTCGTCCTGCCAGCGCAGGCTGGCGCCCAGGCGCAGGCCGCGCAGCTGCGGCACCCGGTAGACGGTCGCCAGCCGCAGCAGGTTGCGCGGCACGTAGGTGCGGGTGTCGTCGCCGTTCTCGTCCTCGATCTCGAGGTGGGTGAAGCCGCCGGCCAGCGACCAGTGCTCGCCGAGGCTTCCGGCGAGGTCGAGCTCCACGCCGGTGGAGCGCGCGAAGGTCGGCACGTAGAAGAAGCGCCCGCTGTCGAAGTCGTAGCCGCCGAACTCGGCCAGGTTGTCCTGCTCGACCCGGAACGCGGCGATGCTGCCGCCGAGCCGGCCCCCGAACCACTCGCCCTTCACGCCGAGCTCGGCGTTGCTGCCCTCGATCGGGGCGATGACCTCGCCCGCGAGGTCGAGCCGGGACTGCGGCGCGAAGATCTCGCCGTAGCTGGCGTACAGCGAATAGGCGGGCGCGAAGTCCCAGATCGCGCCGACGAAGGGCGAGGTCGCCGAGGCCTCGGTCTCGCGCGGCTGGCCGTAGCTGAAGCCGGTGCCGCGCGCCCGCGAATGGTTGGCGCCGGTGATCAGCTTGAAGCGGTCGGCCAGGTCCCAGCGCGCGGTGGCGTATACGCTGTCGCGGCGGAAGTCGAAGTCGGAGCCGTCGCTGAAGGCGTCGAACGCCGGCTTCGGATAGCGGCCGTCGAACTCCTCCAGCGGCGGCAACGGCGTGCCGATGTCGTTGCCGAACCAGGACACGTCCTGCATGCGCCCGTTCGCACGGCTGGCGCCGAGCACCAGCTCGTGCCGGCGCCCGCCCAGCGTCAGCGGCCCGGAGGCGCGGAGGTCGAAGTTGCGCGACAGGAACCGGCCCTCGTAGTCCGAGGGGTAAGCGAACAGGCCCAGCCCGGTCTCGCGGTCCGGGGTGCCGTAGACGTAGAACAGCTGGGTGTCCTCGACCGCCTCGTGCCAGTCGAAGGCGGCCTGCAGTTCCCAGTCGCCGGCGAACGCGTGCGCCAGCCTGGCGAAGCCGCGGGTGTCGTCGGTGATCCAGAAGGACCAGTCGGCCGCGGTGCTGGTGCTGCGGTCGTAGTCGGTGGGGGTGCCGTCGCTGTAGTACAGCGGCAGCGCGCCCCACAGCGGGCTGTCGGCCCGGTTGCGCTGGCGCGAGGCGCCGACGGTGAGCAGGGTCGCCGCGCCGAGGTCGGCCTCGACCACGCCGTAGGCCAGGTGCTTGTCCAGCGAATGGCGGTCGAGATGGCTGTCGCCCTGTTCCCAGGCGCCGACCAGCCGTCCGCGGACCGCGCCGTTCGCCGCCAGCGGGCCGGAAACATCGCCCTCGATGCGCTGCCGGTCCCAGCTGCCCAGGCTCGCGCGCAGGCCGCCGTCGAGCGTGGCGGTCGGGCGCTTGCGTACAAAGTTGATCGTGGCCGAGGGATTGCCGGTCCCGGACATCAGGCCGTTGGCGCCGCGCAGCACCTCGATCCGTTCGAACAGGACCGTGTCGACGTCGCCGTTCTGGATGCCGTAGGGCAACGGGATGCCGAGGCCGTCGCGCTGGAAGTTGACGATGTCGAAACCGCGCGCGGTGTAGTAGGTGCGGCCGGTCTCCACCCGTTCCACATTCACGCCGGTGGCGGCGTCGAGCGCCTCGTTGAGGGTGTCCAGGCCGAAGTCCTCCATCTGCTCGCGGCCCACCACGCTCACCGACTGCGGCGTCTCGCGCGGCGTGAGCGCAAGGCCGGTGCCCGAGCTGCTCTCGACCGGCGCGTACCCGTCCTCGCGCTCGCCCTCGACCACCACCCGGTCCAGGTCGGTGGCGCCCACCGCCGCGGCGGGCGGCGCCGCCATGCCCGACAGCGGCGCCAGCGCGGCGGCCACGCCCAGTGCGAGCCGGCGCAGGCCCGGCAGGGTGCAGGTGACGGAGGAACGACGGGGATCGGCAGGCGGCATCGGTTGGCGGTTCCAGAAAAAGGGCGGCGCAGCTGGTGCACCGCTCGGAGAAGAGGAAGGAAAAGGGCGCGGGCTCGGACGTCCCGGCTGCGGATTATAAATACGAATTGTTCGCATTCGCAACAATCCGGCATGCTGGTGCGTGCGAACGGCGCCCGTGCGGTCTGCAGGCGCCTGGTCGGCCCACGCATCCCGCGGCGCGGCTCCGATTCCCCTCGTCGGGACAGGCCTCGTACGGGTCCAGTGCGTGGCTCGTAAAGAGGACCGCCCCGCCGCCGCTCAGCCCAAGGCGGCGACGGCCGGCTGCAGCCACAGGATCCAGGCGACGCCCGCCAGCGCCGCACCGGCCAGCGTCCAGCCCATGCCGACCCGCAGGCGCAGCATCGCCAGCATCGCCGCCGCGGCCAGCAGCAACGCCGCCCAGTCGATGCTGGCCCAGACCGGCAGGTCGAGCCGCAGCGGGCCGAAGCGCAGCACTTCCACCTCGGCGAACACCACGTGCAGGGCGAACCAGACCGACAGGTTGAGGATCACCCCGACCACCGCGGCGGTGATCGCCGTCAGCGCCGCCTGCAGCGCACGGTTGCCGCGCAGTGCCTCGATCCAGGGCCCGCCCATGAAGATCCACAGGAAACAGGGCGCGAACGTCACCCAGGTCACCAGCAGCGAGCCGCCGATGCCGGCCGCCATCGGCGACAGCCCGGTCTCGTGCCGGAACGCGCCCAGGAAGGCCACGAACTGCACCACCAGGATCAGGGGGCCGGGCGTGGTTTCGGCCAGCGCCAGGCCGTCGAGCATCTCGCCCGGCGCGATCCAGGCGAAATCCTCCACCGCGCGCTGGGCGATGTAGGCCAGCACCGCATAGGCGCCGCCGAAGGACACCACCGCGGCCTGGCTGAAGAACACGCCCTGCCTGGCCAGCACGCTGCCGGCCCCCAGCGCCGCCGCCAGCGCCAGCACCGGCAGCCACCAGGCCAGCAGCCAGGCCACGGCGACCCGCGCGGCGCGGGCGGCCGAAGGACGGGTATGGGCCAGGCCGCCCGCGGCCAGCAGGCGATCGGCGAGATAGCGGTCCGGCGCCTGCGTGGTCTCCGGCGATGAATGTTCGGCGCCGCCGGGCAGCCAGCGATGCGCCAGCAGCCCCGCCATCGCCGCGCCCAGCACCACCGCCGGGAACGGCACGTCGAACAGCCGCAGCGCCACGAACGCCGCCGTCGCGATCGCCACCAGCAGGACGCTGCGCAGCGCGCGCCGGCCGATCCGCAGCACCGCCTCCACCACCACCGCCAGCACCGCGGCCTTCAGCCCGAAGAACAGGCCCTCCAGCGCCGGCAGGTCGCCCAGGCGCACGTAGGCGATGCTCAGCGCCAGGATCACCAGGAAGCCGGGCAGCACGAACAGCAGGCCCGCGATCAGCCCGCCGATCGTGCGATGCAGCAGCCAGCCGATGTAGATCGCCAGCTGCGC
>JBKHXI010000243.1:0-7200 GCA_046566095.1 Gammaproteobacteria bacterium
ACGTCGCCGCGCATGGTCGCCTCGCGCAGCTTGTTGCGGCCCAGGCCGAACTTGCGGTACACGCCGCGCGGGCGCCCGGTCAGCTCGCAGCGCAGGGTCAGCCGCGCCGGCGAGGAGTCGCGCGGCAGCTTCTGCAGCTTCACCACCGCCTCCATCTTCTCCTCGTACGAGGCCGTGGGGCTGGAGATGATCTGCTTGAGCGCGGCGCGCCTGGCGGCGTAGCGCTTGATCAGCTTCTCGCGCTTCTTGCCGCGGTTGATCATCGAGGTCTTGGCCATGCGTGGTGTCCTGTCAGTTCCGGAACGGGAAGCGGAAGGCCTCGAGCAGGGCCTTGGCTTCCGCATCCGTCTTGGCGGTGGTGGTGATGGCGATGTCCATGCCGCGGATCGCGTCGACCTGGTCGAAGTCGATCTCCGGGAAGATGATCTGCTCCTTCACGCCCATGTTGTAGTTGCCGCGGCCGTCGAACGAGCGCCCGGAAACGCCACGGAAGTCGCGCACGCGCGGCAGCGAGATGTTGATCAGGCGGTCCAGGAACTCGTACATCCGGGAACGGCGCAGGGTGACCTTGGCGCCGATCGGCCAGCCGTCGCGGATCTTGAACGAGGCCACCGAGACGCGCGACTTGGTCACCACCGGCTTCTGGCCGGCGATCCTGGCCATGTCGGCCACCGCGTTCTCCAGCACCTTCTTGTTGGTCGCCGCCTCGCCCACGCCCATGTTGAGCGTGATCTTCGACAGCCTGGGGACTTCCATCGGGTTGGAGTAACCGAACTGCTTGGTCAGCTTCGGCACAACCTCGTCCTTGTAGAACTTTTCGAGCCGGGTCATTTGGGCATTCCTCAGGCGTCGAGCGCCTCGCCGCTGGAGCGGAACACGCGGATCTTGCGTCCATCCTCCAGGATCTTGGTACCGATGCGTTCGCCCTTGCCGGAGGCCTGGTTGAACGGCATCACGTTGGAAACATGGATCGGCGCCTCGCGCTCGATCACGCCGCCGGGCTGGCCGGCCTGCGGATTGGGCTTGGTGTGGCGCTTGACGATGTTGACGTTGGACACGACGACCCTGTCGCCGGCCACCCGCACGACCTCGCCGCGCTTGCCCTTGTCCTTGCCGGTTGTCACGACCACGTGGTCGCCCTTCCTGATTCTGTTCATAGCCGTGATCTCTTGGTGGGAGCGCACCTGCGTGCGCGGTGCAGCCCCCGGTGAACCAATCGCGCCCAAGGGGCGCTCCTACAGGACCTCGGGGGCGAGCGAGACGATCTTCATGAACTTCTCGGAACGCAGCTCGCGCGTCACCGGCCCGAAGATGCGGGTGCCGATCGGCTCCTGCTTGTTGTTGAGCAGCACCGCCGCGTTGCCGTCGAAGCGGATCAGCGAACCGTCCGGCCGGCGCACGCCCTTGCGGGTGCGCACCACGACCGCGTCGTAGACCTCGCCCTTCTTGACCTTGCCGCGAGGGATCGCGTCCTTGACGCTCACCTTGATGATGTCGCCGATGTGCGCGTACCGGCGCTTGGAGCCGCCGAGCACCTTGATGCACATCAGTTCCTTGGCGCCGGAGTTGTCGGCGGCCTGCAGGTAGGACTGCATCTGGATCATGGTCGGTGCTCCTTATTCGGCCGCGCGCGCGACGATCTCGACGACGCGCCAGTTCTTGGTCTTGGACACCGGCGCGATCTCCGCCAGGCGCACGACGTCGCCCTCGTTGCAGGCGTTGGCGGCGTCGTGGGCGTGCAGCTTGGTCGAGCGGCGGATGTACTTGCCGTACAGCGCGTGCTTGACCTGCCGCTCCACCAGGACGGTGACGGTCTTGTCCATCTTGTTGCTGACGACGCGCCCCTCGACGGTGCGCAGCGCCTTCTCGGTCTTGTTCTCGGTCATGGCTGCCGGTTACTCCTTCGACGCCGCCTGGGCCTGGCCCAGGAGCGTGTTGACGCGGGCGATCTCCCGGCGCACGCGGCGGGCCTCGTGGGTCTTGGCCAGCTGGCCGGTCGCCTGCTGCATCCGCAGCGCGAAGCGCTCCTTGTGCAGCTCGGCGAGGTGGGCCTGCAGGTCCTCGGGCGACTTCTTGCGCAGCTCGCTCGTGTTCATCAGCGCACCGTCCGGGTCACGAATTGGGTGGTCACCGACAGCTTGGCGGCGGCCAGGCGGAACGCCTCGCGCGCGACTTCCTCGCTGACGCCCTCGATCTCGTAGATCATGCGGCCGGGCTGGATCTGGGCGACCCAGAACTCGACGTTGCCCTTGCCCGAGCCCATGCGCACCTCGATCGGCTTCTTGGTGATCGGCTTGTCGGGGAACACGCGGATCCACATCTTGCCGCCGCGCTTGACGTAGCGGCTGATGGACCGGCGCGCGGCCTCGATCTGGCGCGCGGTGATCTGGCCGAACGCGGTCGACTTCAGCCCATACTCGCCGAAGCTGACGGCATTGCCGTTCCAGGCCAGGCCGTCGTTGCGGCCCTTGTGCATCTTGCGGTACTTGGTTCGCTTTGGTTGCAACATGGCTCAGTCCCTCGCTTCGCGCTCGCGGCGCGGGCCACGGGGACGGTCGCTGCGGTCGCGGTCGCCGCGCGGGCCGTCGTCCTGCTTCTCCTGGCCGACCTGGGAGAAGTCGAAGACCTCGCCCTTGTAGACCCAGACCTTGATGCCGATGATCCCGTACGTCGTCTTCGCCTCGGCGAAGCCGTAGTCGATGTCCGCGCGCAGGGTGTGCAGGGGCACGCGGCCTTCGCGGTACCACTCCGAACGCGCGATCTCGGCGCCGTTCAGGCGGCCGGCGACGTTGACCTTGATCCCCAGCGCGCCCAGGCGCATCGCGTTGCCGACGGCGCGCTTCATCGCCCGGCGGAACATGATGCGGCGCTCGAGCTGCTGCGCGATCGACTCGGCGACCAGCTGCGCGTCGAGCTCGGGCTTGCGCACCTCGGTGACGTTGATGTGCGCCGGCACGCCCATCATGTCGGAAACCTCCTTGCGCAGCTTCTCGATGTCCTCGCCGCGCTTGCCGATCACCACGCCCGGGCGGGCGGTGTGGATGGTCACGCGCGCGTTATTGGCGGGGCGCTCGATCACGATCTTCGAGATGCCGGCCTGCGAGAGCTTCCTGCGCAGCATGTCGCGCACCTTGAGGTCCGCGGTCAGGTAGTCGGCGTACTGCTTCTTGCCGGCGTACCACTTGGAGTTCCAGTCCTTGGAGATGCCGAGGCGGATGCCGGTGGGGTGAACTTTGTGACCCATGGTTACTTGCCCTCGCCGACGACGACGGTGATGTGGCTGGTGCGCTTGAGGATGCGCGTGCCGCGCCCCTTCGCGCGCGCCATGAAGCGCTTCAGCGTCGGGCCCTCGTCGACCATGATGGTGCGCACGGTGAGCTCGTCCACGTCCGCGCCCTGGTTGTTCTCGGCGTTGGCGATCGCCGACTCCACCACCTTGCGGATCATGTGGGCGGCCTTCTTGTCCGAGAACCGCAGCAGGTTGACGGCGCGCTCGGCCGACAGCCCGCGCACCTGGTCGGCGACCAGGCGGGCCTTCTGCGGCGAGATGCGGGCGGTGCGCAGGACAGCCCGGGCCTCGATCTGGTTTGGCATGGTGGTCATCTCCTTACTTGCTCTTCTTGTCGCCGCCGTGACCCTTGAAGGTCCGGGTGACGGCGAACTCGCCGAGCTTGTGGCCGACCATGTTCTCGTTGATCAGCACCGGGATGTGGTTCCTGCCGTTGTGCACGGCGATCGTGAACCCGACCATCTCCGGCAGGATCATGGAGCGGCGCGACCAGGTCTTGATCGGCTTCTTGTTGCCGGCCGCCGTCTCCACCTTCTTCTGCAGGTGGTGGTCGACGAACGGACCCTTCTTGAGTGAACGTGCCATGCCCTAATACCTCTGGTTATGCCGCGCCGGAGCGCGCCATTAGCTCCTGCGATCGCGCACTATGTACTTCTGCGTGCGCTTGTTCTTGCGGGTCTTGTAACCCTTGGTCGGCACGCCCCACGGAGTGACCGGGTGCGGGTTGCCCTGGCCGGCCTTGGCCTCGCCGCCGCCGTGCGGGTGGTCGACCGGGTTCATGGCCGCGCCGCGCACGGTCGGCTTGACGCCGCGCCAGCGGCTGGCGCCGGCCTTGCCCAGCTTCTCCAGGTTGTGCTCGTCGTTGCCGACCTCGCCGACGGTGGCGCGGCACTCGGCCGGCACCCGCCGCATCTCGCCCGAGCGCAGGCGCAGCGTGGCGTAGCCGGACTCGCGCGCGACCAGCTGCACGCCGGCGCCGGCGGCCCGCGCCAGCTGCGCGCCCTTGCCGGGCTTCATCTCGATGCAGTGCACCGTGGACCCGACCGGGATGTTGCGCAGCGGCAGCGCGTTGCCCACCTTGATCGGCGCGTCGCGCCCGGCGATCACCTGGTCGCCCGCCTTCAGGCCCTTGGGCGCGATGATGTAGCGGCGCTCGCCGTCGACATAGCACAGCAGCGCGATGTGGGCGGTGCGGTTGGGGTCGTACTCGATCCGCTCCACGCGCGCGGGGACGCCTTCCTTGTCGCGCTTGAAGTCGATGATCCGGTAGTGCTGCTTGTGGCCGCCGCCGATGTGGCGGGTGGTGATGCGCCCGTGATGGTTGCGGCCGCCGGTCCGGCCCTGCTTCTCCACCAGCGCGGCATGCGGCGCACCCTTGTGCAGGCCGGGCGTGACCACGCGCACCGCCGAACGGCGGCCGGGGGAAGTGGGCTTGAATGTCATCAATGCCATGGTTGTGAGTCCTCTCTGGAAGTCCCGACGGGGCGGAACTTCGTCAGGCCGTTGCCATCACGTCGATCGACTGGCCCTCGGCCAGCGTCACGTACGCCTTGCGCCAGTCGGCGCGGCGGCCCATGCGGAACTTGAAGGCCTTCTTCTTGCCCTTCACGTTCACCACGTTGACCGCCTCGACCTTGACGTCGAACAGCTTCTCGACGGCGAGCTTGATGTCGGCCTTGGTGGCGTCCGTCGCTACCTCGAACACGTACTGGTTCGAGACCTCCTGCAGCCTTGCGGTCTTCTCGGACACGCGCGGCGCACGGATCACGTTGTACAGCCTGGCCGCCGACATCGCCTGGGGCGCGGCGTTCTCGGGCTTGCTCATGCCAGCCACTCCTCGATCTTCTTCACCGCCTCGGCGGTCACGAACACGGTATCGGCGCCGACCAGGGACACCGGGTCCAGGCCCTGCACGTCGCGCACTTCCACGTAGGGGATGTTGCGCGCGGCCAGGTACAGGTTCTCGGTGGCGTCCTCGGTGACCAGCAGCGGGCGCCTGCCGGCCTCCAGCTCCCTGAGCTTGCCGACCATCGCCTTGGTCTTCGGCGCGTCGATCGCGAACGACTCGACCACCTTCAGCCGGCCCTGGCGGTTGAGCTCGGACAGGATCGCCGAGACCGCCGCGCGGTACATCTTGCGGTTCACCTTCTGCGCGAAGCTGCGCGGCTTGGCCGCGAAGGTCACGCCGCCGCCGACGAAGATCGGCGCGGTCAGCGCGCCGTGGCGGGCGCCGCCGCCCTTCTGCTTCTTCGACTTCTTGGTGGTGCCGGCCACCTCCGAGCGGGTCTTCTGCGCCTTGGTGCCGGCGCGCCCCGCGTTGCGGTAGGCGACCACCACCTGGTGGACCAGGTCGTGGTTGAATTCACGGCCGAACACGGCGTCGGACACCGTCAGCTTGCCGCTGCCGGTCTTGCCGCCGCTGCCGGTGATGGCGAGTTCCATCGTCGTCTCTCCCTTATGCCTTGCTCGACGGACGCACGACCACGTCGCCGCCCGGCGCGCCGGGGACGGCGCCGCGGATGGCGAGCAGCCCGCGTTCGGCGTCGACCTTCACCACCTGCAGGCGCTGGGTGGTCTGCCGCACGTGGCCCATGTGGCCGGCCATCTTCTTGCCCGGGAACACGCGGCCCGGGGTCTGGCGCTGGCCGATCGAGCCGGGCGCGCGGTGCGACAGCGAGTTGCCGTGGGTGGCGTCGCCCATCTTGAAGTTCCAGCGCTTGATCGTGCCCTGGAAGCCCTTGCCCTTGGTCACGCCCTGGACGTCGACCAGCTGGCCTTCCTCGAAGATGTCGGCGCGGATCTCGCCGCCCACCTCGAACTCGCCGATCCGGTCGTCGGCCACGCGCAGCTCCCACAGCCCGCGACCGGCCTCGACCTTGGCCTTGGCCAGGTGCCCGGCCTGGGCCTTGCTCAGCAGCGAGGCGCGGCGGCTGCCGACCGCGACCTGCACGGCGCTGTAGCCGTCGGTCTCGACCGTCTTGATCTGGGTGATGCGGTTGGGCGCGGCCTCGATCAAAGTCACCGGCACGGACTTGCCGTCCTCGGTGAAGATCCGGCTCATCCCGGCCTTGCGGCCGACGATGCCCAATGAATATTTCTTCGCGGTCATGGTTGCGTGCCTTTATTGAAAAGTCCGCACATGGATGTTCGGGCTCTTGCGAGGGACTCGCTTTCTTGAAAAGTCCGCACATGGATGTGCGGGCTCTTGCGAGGGACTCGCATTACGTCAGCTTGATCTGGACGTCGACGCCGGCCGCGAGCTCGAGCTTCATCAGCGCGTCCACGGTCTTGTCGTTGGGGTCGACGATGTCGAGCACGCGCTTGTGCGTACGGGTCTCGTACTGGTCGCGCGCGTCCTTGTCGACGTGCGGCGACACCAGCACGGTGTAGCGCTCGATCTTGGTCGGCAGCGGGATCGGGCCGCGCACCTGCGCGCCGGTCCGCTTGGCCGTCTCCACGATCTCGCTGGCCGAGCGATCGATCAGGCGATGATCGAAGGCCTTGAGCCGGATCCGGATCTTCTGGTCCGCCATGACGGAATTCCTCTTGAAAGAGCGACGGGCCGGACGGCTGGGTGCGCCCGACCCCGTTTGTTTTGGACCCCTGGCCGGGACCGGCGCCAACGCGCCGGGACGACCGCCTACCGCCACCGGACCGCGCGCAACCCGCTCGCGGCCCGGAAAAACCATGGGCAGGCCGGAGGCCGGCCCGCCCGGGAGGGAAACTGCAAGCGCGCCGAAAGGCCCCGCCAGTGGTGCCCCGGGAACTCCCGGAGCGGACGAGGCCCTGCCGCGCGACATTTCCCTGTCTGGCGAAGACGAGGCGCATCCGGCGCCTCATTTCGCTGGTCCGCGGCCGCCGGTTGAGTGGCAGGCCGCGGTGGTCTCACATTCTAGCCGGATCCCCGGCCC